>JAQBGV010000049.1:0-57703 GCA_032128395.1 Planctomycetota bacterium
GCGACCCAGGAAGTGCTCGCCACTTCTGTCACTAAGCGGTTCGCAGCGCGCTCCCGAGACCCCGAACCACAGGGCGCCGAATCGTCCTTCGGCGACCCAGGAAGTGCTCGCCACTTCTGTCACTAAGCGGTTCGCAGCGCGCTCCCGAGACCCCGCACCACAGGGCGCCGAATCGCACAGGGCGCCGAATCGTCCTTCGGCGACCCAGGAAGTGCTCGCCACTTCTGTCACTAAGCGGTTCGCAGCGCGCTCCCTAGACCCCGCACCACAAGGGCGCCGAATCGTCCTTCGGCGACCTCGAAAATACCGGCTCCGCAAGGAGCCGCTCTGCGATGGCGCGCGCGATTCCGACCCGGGTCGAGCGCACTTGCACGATGCAAGGTTCGCCCTGGCGGCAGATGCGCACGGGGGAGTGGTCGGAGAGCCCCATCGCCGCGAGGAGCCGTCGATCTTCGTCGGGGAGAAAGCTGCCGGAGAGGGTCGCCTCGCTCCCTGTCGGCAGGTCGGAGAGTGGCACCCGCCCCGAGGCCCCCGCCGCGACCGTCGAGGAGTTCTCGGTCGAGGCGCTCTTCCCGAGCACCGGGTCGCCCGCCCGGGCGGGGCTGGGGGAGCCTGAGGCTGGGACGGAGAGCTCGTTCACGGCTGGACGGATCAATTCAAACTCCTGACCCTGAAGAACTTACGTCTCCCTTGGGCGGTTGCGAATCGCATCCTGCGCAGGTAGGCTGCCGCACTCAGTATCGGCGGAAGGCCCCGAATTCGGGACCCGATGCTGGGGATCCTAGCGAGTTGCTTGGGCCGGTGTCAAGTTGTTTGGGTTGCCAAACAGTGGCACGCCGAGATCAGAGTGGCAGAATTCGGGCCGGAACTCCCCGATGGCGGAACCGGCTCACCCCTGGGAAGGGATTCTTCGCCCCGATGCACGACTGGCGAGAGTACGACCAGAATCCGGTCAGCCATTCCGCCGCGCATCACCTCGTGGCGATCGCCGAGCTGTTCGACGAGTACGGCTACGCGCGGGTCTCCGACGTCGCGCGTCTCCTCGGGATCACCCGAGGGAGCGTCTCCGTCACCCTGAAGGGTCTGAAGGGGAAGGGCCTCGTCACCGAAGACGATCGCCGGTTCCTCGGCCTCTCCGATGAGGGGGAACGCATCGCCCGAGGAGTGATGGCGAAGAAGCAGGTGCTCAAGGGTCTGTTCATGGACCTGCTCGGAGTCTCGGAGGAGCAGGCCGATCTGGACACCTGCAAGATCGAGCACCTCGTTTCCGACGAGACCGCGGCGCGGGTGGGCCGCGCCCTCCTCTTCCTCCGCTCCGGGTCGGAAAATGCGACGCGATTTATCGAGGGCCTGCGCGAGTTCGGTCGGCAGGGAGACGCGGAGGGATTCCCTTCCGAGGAGGTGCAGGAACTCGCGCGCGAGATCGCTCGCGAGACGGAGGAGCCGGAGGGGAGCCGATGAGTGAGTCCGCGTTCACCCGGGAAGAGGCCATCGGCCGTCTGAACGAACTCTATGCCGAGGAGATCGAGGCGGCGCTGCGGTATCTCCATCTCGCGGTCACCCTGAAGGGTCTCGACCGGTTGATGATCCGCAAGGTGCTCCTCGACAATCTCGAGGAGACCATGGAGCACGCTCAGCTCGTCGGCGAGAAGATCGTGCAGATGGGCGCGGCCCCGACCCTCAAGATCCAGCTGAACCTTCCCCCCGAGCGCGGCAACGGCGCCGATGCGTTGCGCACCGCCCTCGTCGTCGAAAGAGCGGCTCTCGACGCCTATCGCGAGCTGCTCGAACGGGTCGAGGGCGGGGGTGACGTGGTGCTCGAAGAGTTCGCCCGCGCGCAGGTCGCCCTCGAGTCCCAGCACGTGTCGGAGCTCGAGCTGCTGCTCGAAGACTGATCCGATGTCGCAGAACTCCGACCGCTGAAGCATGTCTCATTCTCTGCACGCGAGCGGCCTCCACGGCAGCGACCGGGTAGAACGAGCATCAATCTCACGATCTCGGGCTTGCATCCGAAGACCGCTCTCCCGATGCTCCTCCGCGCCACCTGATTCCACCCCACGCCCCCGGGAGCGCGATGGCCACCTCCGATCGGCCCAGCGGTCTGACCGCGCTCGCGGTGATCAACTTCATCCTCTCCTTCATGCAACTGCTCTCGATGGGCTCATTGCTCCTCGCGCGCTACGTCCGAGCTCCGCACGCGGTGGGGAATTCGCACATCCCGGAGGGTCAAGCAGCACAGCTCGCCGCACTGGCCGAGGTGCCCACCTTGACCATCGTGATTCTGTGCAGTCTGCTCGGCATTTCCGGCGTGTTGCTCTTCGTCACCGCGTTCGGCTTCCTCCATCGAAAGCGTCGCTTTGGAAAGCACGCCACGACCCTGTACGTCATCAACGATCTGACCTACGTGGCCTGTCTGATCGCGATGATGCCCGAGGCCCACATCCGCGGACTCGGCATCTCCTTGATCCGCACCGTCTTCTACCCGATCTTCGTCGGCACCCTCGTGCACACCGTGTTTCGTCGGGATCTGGTCCGGTAGGAGACGCCATGCAGTCCCGACGCATCCGTCTGGTCTCGCTCTACTCGATCCCTGCGATCCTCCGCAATGGCAGCGGAATCACCTACGTCTTCATCACCTTCGTGCTCGGGATCACCATCACCGAACCGCTCCTCGTTTTCTACGAGTCGGGGATCCTCCCGATCGACGAGGTGCTCTCGAAGCTCGAGATTGCGATCAGCGTGCTGCTGGCGGCGGTCTCCTTGGAGGGAACGTTTCCTGATCTCGTGGACCTCGGAGGAAAGGGGGAACTGACGGGCGCGGCGGAGTGGGCGACCTATCTGCTCCACCAGCGCCCCGCGCTCCTCTCTGCGGTCTTCGTGCTCGAGATGCTCTGCATTCCGCTGTTCGTGGCGACCGGGGCGTTCAATCAACTGAGCGGAGATCTTCAATTCGGTGCCATTCGCTATCAACTATTGCGAGTGTCACGAACCGAGCTGTTCCTCGGTCGATTCTTCGGGATGGCGGCATTCTCGATACTCCTGATCTCCACCCTCCTCCTCGCGGTGGTCCTGTACATGGGGCTGCGCCTCGACCTGTACGAGTGGGGCGAGCTTCTCGCGTGGGGGAGTCGGGGCATCCTCTTGTTCGCGGTGATGTCGATCCCGTACGTCGCGCTCTGCACGATGATCTCGGCGAACGTGCGCTCTCCGTTCGGGAGCCTCATCCTGACCAGCGCAGTGATCTCGGGCGTGCCCCTGGTCTCGCTCTCCGCGATGACGGCCTGGGCGCCACTCGGGAAAATTCTCTACCTTCTGCCGTGGGGATTTCAGCACCGCCTCTTCCACCCCGACCCTCAGCAAGCCCTTCTCGCCGTAGCGGGCTGTTTCGCCTACACCGCGATCTACCTGGTGCTCGGGTGTCTCCTGTTCCGCCGGAGGGACCTGTGAGCACGTCGCCCGCTGTCCCCCCTTCCTCGGCCCTCGACCTCGAAGGGGTCACTCGCACGTTCGGAAAGCTCCGTGCTCTCGATGGCACGACGCTCTCCATCCCGAAGAGGAGCATCTTCGGACTCGTCGGCCCGAACGGGGCGGGGAAGACCACCCTCTTCTCGGTGATCGCAGGATTCCTCCAGCCGGATGCTGGACGGATCGAGATCCTCGACGGTCTCGCTCCCGGGGACTCGCGGCTGCTCGGAAGGATGTCGATCCTTCCGCAGGATGCGCTCTTCGATCGAAACATGACGATCGTGGACCAACTGATGCTCCTCCGCCGGCTCGAAGGTGCGAGCCGGCGCAACGCGAGGTTGGAAGTTGCTGAGGCCCTCACGCGAGTCGGGCTCGGTGACTACCTCGAGCGCGGGGTCTCGGTCCTCTCCCACGGTATGTCGAAGCGCCTCGGAATCGTCCAAGCGTTCCTCGGCGACCCCGAGCTGATCTTCCTCGACGAGCCGACCTCGGGGCTCGATCCCCGCAATGCCAAAAGGGTCCGCGAGGTGATCCGCGAACTCTCCGTCCATGCGACGGTGGTGGTCAGCTCGCACAACCTGTTCGAGCTCCAGGACCTTTGCGATCACGTGGCGATCCTCGATCGGGGGGTCGTCAAGGCGCAAGGATCGATGTCCGAAATCACCCGCGGGGCCCGGCGTCTCGAAATCGAGCTGGAACGGACCCTGGTCGGAGAAGAACGGGCCGCGATCGAGGCCCTCGCTGGAGTCAGGGTCGCTGAGGACCTCGGTGGGGGGCGGTACATCTTCCCCCTCGAGGCGATCGAGAACGAGCAGGGGAATCGCACGGTCCGCGCCATCCTCGGAGAGTTGCTCCGGCGCGAAATCACACCGCGAAGTTTCCGGGAGGGCTCGAGCCTGGAAGAGATTTTTCTGCAACTCACGGACGACACCTCTGAATGAGAGCATCGGCGGGCCCGGCTCGTCGGTCCCGCCGATACCCCCTCCGACCCTCACGCCAGATCGAACAGCAAGATCTTCGATCCTTCATCGGTCGCGACCGTGATGTCCTCCACGTCCTCGATGATCACCGCGTCGCCGGCGCTGACGGGAGTTCCCTCGACCGTCACCGAGCCGGCGATCACCTGGAGCCACCCGCCGCGGCCAGGATCGAGACGATGCCCGACCGTGGTCCCCGGAGAGAGGTCCGCGAGATAGAGCCGCGCGTCCTGGTGGATGGTGAGCGAGCCATCCGAGCCATCTCGGCTCGCGATGAGTCGCAGGCGGTCGCGTTTCTCTTCCTCGATGATCTTGATCTGTTCGTACGAAGGTGGGAGCCCATCGGCTTCGGGGTGGAGCCAGATCTGGAGGAGGTGCAGCGAGTCCGAGCTGGAGGGGTTGAACTCGCTGTGACGGACTCCGCTCCCCGCGGTCATCCGCTGGACATCGCCGGGGACCATCTGCGCCCCGTTCCCGATGCTGTCTTTGTGTTCGAGCGCGCCCTCGAGCACGATCGTCACGATCTCCATGTTCCGGTGTGCATGCATCCCGAACCCCTGTCCGGCCGCGACCCGGTCCTCGTTGAGGACCCGGAGCGATCGGTACCCCATGAAGTCGGGGTCGTGGTAGTCGGCGAAACTGAAAGAGTGCCGCGCATCGAGCCAACCGTGGTCGGCGTGGCCGCGCTCGTCGCTCTTGCGGACAGTGAGCATCGTCTGCTCCTCTCGACGGAGTTGGGCGCCAGGGACCGCTTTGGCCTTTGGTCTGTTGAAACACGAGTCGTTGCGACAAATGCTGTCCGCTGGAGTCTCGAAGACGTGACGGGGTGGGGGTCGAGGGTTCAGTCGTCGGGGTCCGAGATCGCCCGTCGGTTGCGTTCCTCTTCGAGCTGCTCCGCCCGTCGGAGCCACTCGGCGGACTCGTCGGCCCGTCCCGCTTGGGCGAGCAGGTGGCTTCGGAGGAAGGCGAGAACCGGTTCCTCCGGGCGCGACTCGATGGCGGAATCGATCACCGCGAGCCCCGCCTCGACCCCATCCGCCAGGTAGGCATCGAGAGAGAGCCGGTGGATGATCTGGCCGTAGCGCCCGGAGAGCTCGGCGTTCGTCGACAGCGCGAGAGCCTGCTCGAGCGCTTCCCGCGCACCGGGCAGGTCCCCCGCGATCGCGCGGAAGTACCCGAGGCGAGGCAAGACCTCCGAAAGGTACTTCTGCGAAGCGAAGGCGGCGCCTCCGTAGCCGATGGGGAGGATCCAACGAGTGTCAGCCGCGCCGCGCGCGGCGATCTCGCGGACCGCAGGATCGATCGGTGGGAACCCCGGCACGATCGCTTGATCGAGGTTCGTCTGGCGGGCGATCAGTCGATCGAAGGTCCATTCGGACTGTTCCTGGTGCCACTTCGCGAAGCCGGCGAAAAGCGTCGCGGCGAGGAGCACGGCGGTGACGCCGGCGAGAATGCGGCCGGAGAGCCCCCAGCGCTCCTCTCGCTTCAAGGCGAAATGGTGGAACGAGACATCGCGATCGCGGATGAGGCGCAGCGTCTTCCAGACGAGGAAGACTACGCACCCTGCGAGCGCGGTCGCCATCAACATCGGGATCTGGTGGTAGACCGATCGCCAGGCGTAGCGGACTGCGAAGAAGAGCACGAAGAGCCCGACCTCTTCTCCGAACGTCAGGTCGAACGATTTGCGCTTTCGCTTCCCACCCGCGACTCGCTGGGAGAGCAGCTTCGGCTTCGTGAATCCGAACGAGAGGCTGCCGGTCGGGCAGACACTGATGCAATCCATGCACTTCATGCACGCCGGACTGACCACCTTGCCCCAGATTTGGATCTCTTCGTGGATCCGCACGTTCGACGTGCAGTTCGCGGTGCAGTGCCCACACTTCTCGCACGTGTCGAGGTTCGCGACGATCTTCCCTGCTGCGAGTCGATCGGCCCCCGCGAAGAACGCCCCGTAGGGACATCCGTAGGTACAGAAGCCCTTCGCACCGAGGAAGTAGACGGTCGCGAATCCGCAGACCAGAAGGAACGGGATCGCCATCCAGGGCCCGGCGAAGGTCGCCCAGAAGTCCTCGGTCATCAATTGGTTCGAGCGCTGCCACTTCTCGATCACTGCGACCCCGAACCACGTCTTCCAGTCGGGATCATCGATGATTCGGGCGAGGACGCGCAGCTTGAAGCTCTGCCAGAAGAACATCTCGAGACCGACGATGAGCGGGACGTACATGAGCAGCCGGGAACGAAACAGCTTCGGACGCAGACCGATCTTCTTCAGCAAGAAGCCGCAGAAATCTTGCAGGGCGACGAGGTGACACCCCCAGCCGCAGAAGAAGCGACCGAAGACTGCGGTGAGGAGGAGCGCCGTGGCGAAGAAGATCACTCCGGCGTTCAGATCGCCCTTCTCGATGAAGTACATCGACTCGGAGGGCTCGACGGGGGAGACGGTCCGCCCCGTCGAGAGCCAATGGGCGAGGTGGATCGCGAAAGCGACGTGCACCGCGATGAGCACCGTCGCCCGGTAGCGCCCCATCCGGGAGGCACGCATCGGCGGCGGCTTCACCCCGGACCCGCAGGTGCGGCCAGGGCGGTTCGACTTTGCGGTGGTCTTCGCGCTCGACACGATCGGGGCTCCCATCCCGGACCAAGATACCGCCGATGCGGGACACGATCGCGCGGAGTTGGCCGAGGGCTTGGATCGCTCCGATCGCTCTCGCGGCGACCCCGGGAGCGGAGCCCGCTCGTTCGGCTACTTCTCGAATTCGGCGAGCTTGGCTTCGATCACCTTCTTGGTGTCGGCGTTCTCGGAGACGGACGGGTCGGCGAGAATTCGCCGGAGGAGCGCCGCCGCATCTGAGAACTTTCCCGCTTCCGCGAGGTAGAGCGTCGCGCACCCCCAACAGGCGTTGAGGTACTCGGGCCCCTCGAGGGTCGGGTTCTCCTTCAGGATCTCGTAGACCTGCTCCCAGTCCGGTATGCCTTCTCTCACGCTGAGAAGCTCCGCAAGTCTCTTCAGCGCGTGGTGGTTCCGGACCCGCCCCGCGAGTGCCTCTAGCTTTTCTGCTGCCGACAGGTACTTCGAGTACCCCGGGTAGCTGAGCAGATTCTGCGACTCCAGGACGGGGAACGCGGCGAGGAGGAGCGCTTCCTGCTTCTCGGGATCGGTGTTCGCGAGCAGAGCTTTCACCTTCTCGCCCCCCGAGCGCAACTCCTCGATGTGTACCGCGTACTTTTCGGGGCCGATCGGGAGGTAACCGGTCCGTCCGTAGGGGTTCCCAGTCGAGTCGCAGAGCAGGATCGAGGGAAACCCTTCGACTCCGTACTGCGCCCGTAGCTTCTGGCAGAGCTCCTCATCGACGACCTTCGACTTGGCCTGTTCACCGTTCGGAAAGTCGAGGAAGAGAAAGACGAAACTCTTCATCGCGCTCGCCTGGAATCCCTCCTCGGCGAAGACTTCGGCGTCGAGACGTTTGCAATAGCCGCACCAGTCGCTCCCCGTAAAGTTCAGGAAGAGGTCCTTGCCCGTCGAGTTCTGCGTCATCGCCTGGGCGACGTCGGCTCTCCAGGGGATGGCTTGACCGTCTGCGGGAGTCGAGAAGAGAGCGGCGAGGGCGGCGATGGCGGCGAGGGGCAGGGTGCGCCGGAAGGTGCGGAGCGGAAACATCGAAGACTCCTCAGTCTTGCGGTCGGATCCCCGGGCAGGGGGTCCGAAGCCTGGGTCGGGTCGCTGGAGCAGGCCAACGAGCCTCCGGAACCGCGATCCTATCCCGCGAATCCTCGGGTGGAAAGGTGGGGCGGCGGGTGCGGGTCGCCGGCAATCTGGAATCCCGGTCCGGGGAAACTTGCCGATGACGGCCGGAGGTTCAGAATGGTTCCCCCCGGAGGGAAACCACCGACACCGCCGAAAGACGAATCACATGCCGATCGATTCACTTCGCTCCCAAAAGCTTCTTCTCTCGGTCCTCGGACTGCTCGCTCTGGCGGCGTTCCTCGGTCTCCCGGCCCCTGCCGGCGATCATCCCGCCGAGCGCGGGTCCATTCCGGAGGCTCCTCGCAGCGTCATCCTGCTCGTCGGAGATGGGATGGGTCCACAGGAACTCGGGTTCTTCTTCGACGTGGTCGATGCTCGAGGGGGCGAGCCGCCGGCGCTCGCCCTGATGATCGAGTTCGGCAGCCGCAGCATCGTCCGAACCGCGAGCGCAGACTCCGTGGTCACCGATTCCGCGGCGTCCGCGACCGCGTTCGCGACCGGGGTCGATACCGCGAACTTTCGGGTTGGGGTCGACCCGGAGGGGAAGGAGCTGCGCACCTGTCTCGAAGATGCGCGCGACACCGGCCGGATGACCGCCTTGGTGACTACCACCCGGATCACCCACGCGACCCCCGCGTGCTTCGCCGCCCACGTCCCTAGCCGCGATGATGAAAACACCATCGCGCGGCAACTCCTCGGCGCTCGCGTCGACGTCCTGCTCGGTGGGGGCGCGATCCACTTCCTCGGAGGGTTGGGGGGGCAGGAGCTCCCCGACGAAATCGCGGCGGGAGGGTATCGCCTGGTGCGCACGGCGGAGGAGTTGAGCGCGGCCCCTCGAGACGGTCGACTGCTCGGGCTCTTCGCGGGGGACAATTTCCCGTACCGGATCGATCGTAATGGGGGAGAGGGCGAGCCGACCACTGTCCCGACCCTCGCGACGATGACCCGGGCCGCCCTCGACCGTCTTGACCACGATCGCGGCTTCTTCCTGATGGTCGAGGGGGGGAAGATCGATCACGCCGGTCACATGAACGACGCGGCCGCCCTGCTCGGGGAGATGTTCGAATTCGACGAAGCGGTGTCGGTCGCCCGAGAGTTCGCCCATTCCCACCCCGAAGTCGCGCTGATCGTCACCGCGGACCACGAGACCGGCGGGCTCTGCCTGACCTACCGCGGGTCGGAGCACCCGACCCGAGAGAGTTTGATCGCCCTCACAGAGGTCGAGCATTCGGCGATCGTCGGCGCCCCCGCCGAGGTCACCGAGGAGCGGGCGCGACGGGTCCTCGGCGACGCGCGGCTCGGTTTCGTCCCCGCGGAGACGTGGCCGATCAACGTGCCGGCGCTCGAACGCAGCGTCCAGAGCTTCGTCAGCTTCGCCTCGCAAGGGCACTCCGCGACGCCGGTGCTCCTCCTCCACGAGGGAGCGGGGGAGCGGTTCGGCGGACTGATCCGGCATCGGGACCTCGGCCAAGCTCTCAGGCGGTGGATGTCCGCACCGGTCCCCGAGAACGACTGAGCCCATGCCTCGACCCGTCTACTCGACCGGAATCGGCAGGACCTGTCCGCACTGCGGCCGGGGAGTCGCCGTGTGCCGCTGCAAGGCAGCGCGCCGGGACGCGCTTCCGCAGAAGCTCCGCATCACACTCGAGAAGAAGGGGCGGCGGGGTAAGGCGGTGACCGTGATCGTCGGTCTTCCACTCGATGAGAGCGAACTCGCCGCCGCCGCGAAGGAACTCAAGGCGCGCTGCGGCACCGGCGGCAGGGCGAAGGATGGCACGATCGAGCTGCAGGGGGATCGGGTGGAGATGGTTCGGATGTGGGTGAGCGAGCAGGGTATGGGATAGACGAAGGTTCAGAGTCTGATTCAGAGCAGAGAGAGCGTCAGCTTCGTCTCATCCCCTCTGACCCTGCTCTTCTCCATCCTCCCACCGCCGCGAGATCACGCACGCGTTCACTCCGCCGACCCCCATCGACAGTTTTCCCGCCAATCCTTTCGGCAACGGGCAGGCCTTGTCCTCGACGAAGCGGTCGTGCACTCGGGCGATCTCGGGGTTCAGCTCCTCGCGCCGCAGCGAGGTCGGGGGGATCGCACCGCGCTCGTACCCGAGATACTGCGCGAGCAGTTCCCAGCCACCGCTCGCCCCCATGCCGTGACCGAAAGTGCCCTTGCGCGCGGAGATGATCACCTCCGCGGGGAGTACCCTGCGCGCGTTCTCGACCTCGAGATAGTCCCCGGGGGTCGCGGTGGCATGCAGGTCCCAGGTACCGATCTCTTCGGGGGCCGCCCCTGCGATCCGGAACGCCTGGTGGATCGCGGAGAGCGGACCCTCGGTCGACGGCGTGATGATGTGGTCGGCGTCCGAACTGACGCCGACCCCGATCGGCTCGAGCCCGAGGGGCCGGAACCCCTTCGCACGGAAGTGCTCGAGGTCCCCGACGATCCAGATGCAGCACCCTCCTGATGCATGGGTGCCGCGCAGTCCGGTCAACGGTTTCGAGAGCCGGCCATCGGAGGCGAGCACCCGTGCAGTCGAGAAGGTCCCCACGGTCAGGGGGTGAGGGGGCGGATCGGTCGAGCCGATCACCACCGCCTTGGCGTCCCCTCGGTCGATGGCGTCCATGGCGAGCTTGAGGGTGTAGCTGAACGTCGAGCACGCTGCGACCGGCGCGAAGGTGCTGCCGGTGATCTTCCCGAGCATCGACACCTGCGCGGCCGGGGTGTTGTGGATGTTCCAGAGGAGGTTCGGGCTGACCGCCGACCACGGTTCGGTCGGGGTGCCCCAGCGGGCATTCAACGCCGCGACGGCGGTCATCTTGCGCCTCAGCAGCGCCGCCTTGCCGGCCTCGACCTCGCCGGCGATGTCCACGCTCTCGATCTGCCGAAGCTCGAGCAGGTACTGGTCGAGTTCAGGAGACCGACGCATCCAGTATGCATGCCACGCATCCTCGGCGTCCTCGCGCTCCTCGCCGCCGGAGATGCTGCTCGGCTCGGGGGGGAGATCCGGGTGGGCAGCGAGATTCTCGCCGCGAAGGTACGAAGCGTGGGTCGCGTTTCGCTCGGGATCCGCCCAGAACCGGTTCCACCGGCGCTGCGCGCGGTCGTACTGGACCGAGATCCGAGAGATCGTCGGCAGGTCGCCGAGCCCGGTCCCGATGTACACGTGCGCGAACTCGCCGAGGGCGCGGAGTTCTTCCTCGATCCCCGAGTTCTGGGAGAGGGCCTGGATGAAGCCTCCGATGGCGAATTGGGTCGGGTAACCCATCTTGCTCGTCAATTGATGGAAGCGACTGGGAGGGAAGCGCTCGTCGATCCAGGCGTGGTAGTCCTCGAAGTCGAACGAGGGTTGTCCGACGAGATAGTTGCAGGGGCCGAACCCGTCGAAGGGTGTCAGCCATGTGTCGGAGCTCTCGAGATTGCGGGCGAAGGAATCGATGTCCGGCGAGCGGGGCGCGACCACGCCCCACCCGAAGACCCCGATCCGGCGGCGGGACGGGTGGGTACCGGAGCTCACACGGGCACCTCTCTCGCTCGACAACCCAGACACGGGGGGCCGCGACGCCCGGACCGTATCGGTGCCGCGCCCATTCTGCAAGCGCCGCAAGTCGATCACAACTCGACGAAGAGCCGATGCAGTCGCCGGTCCGACGTCAGCTCCGGATGGAATGCGGCGAGAACGATGCGACCGTGACGGAGCGCGACGGGCTCCCCATCCCGCTCGGCCAGCACCTCCACCTCTGGCCCCGGGGGGCCGAATCGCGGTGCACGGATGAACACCCCTTCTCCCTCGTCCCCTCCGAGGGAGGCGGCAAACCGAACGGGGCCGACGAAGCTGTCGAGCTGCCGCCCGTAGGCGTTGCGCCTCACCGTGACGTCGACCGCCTCGAGCCGCGGCGGCGGATCGTCAGGATCTCCCCGACCGAGCAGGATCGCCCCGGCACAGGTGCCGAGGATACCGATCCCCCCGCCCCGCGCGCGTTCGCCGAGCGGCTCCCACAGCTCACTTCGCGTGAGGAGCCGCCACAGCGTCGTGCTCTCGCCCCCCGGGATGACCAAGCGGTCGACCGCGGCGAGGTCCGCGGGGCGCCGCACTTCTACCGTGTCGACTCCGATCTCTTCGAGTGCACGGCGGTGCGGCTCTACCGAACCTTGCAGCGCGAGGACGCCCATCGCTCCCGACATCGAATCCTGACTCCGTCTACCAGCCGCGGGTCTGCAGGCGTTCGGACTCGGGGAGGGACGCTGCGTCGCGTCCGATCATCGGATCGCCGATCCCACGCGAGGCTTCGACCAACTCTGCGGAGTCCTCGAAATGAGCGACGGCTCGAACGATCGCCCGCGCGGTACGCCCCGGATCCTGCGACTTGAATATCCCACTGCCGACGAACACCGCCTCGGCGCCGAGTCGCATCACCAGCGCCGCATCCGCCGGGGTCGCGATCCCCCCCGCGGCGAAGTTCGGGACCGGCAGTCGGCCGGTGCGCGCGACCTGTTCGACGAGATGGAACGGCGCGCCCATCTCCTTCGCCCGAGACATCAGTTCTTCGTGAGGGAGCTGGGTCAACCCGCGGATCTCTCGGCATACTTCGCGGAGGTGGCGCACCGCCTCGATGATGTCGCCGGTGCCCGCTTCTCCCTTGGTGCGGATCATCGCGGCCCCTTCCCCGATCCGGCGCAGCGCCTCGGCGAGGCAGGTCGCCCCGCAGACGAACGGGACCCGGGAGGAGTGTTTGTCGATGTGGTGAGCGTGGTCGGCCGGGGTCAGGACTTCGCTCTCGTCGATGAAGTCGACCTTCAGCGCCTCGAGGATCTGCGCCTCGACGAAGTGTCCGATCCGCGCCTTGGCCATCACCGGGATCGTCACCGCCCGCTGGATCTCCTCGACCTTCTCGACCGGAGACATGCGGGCGATCCCGCCGTACTTGCGGATGTCCGCGGGGACTCGCTCGAGGGCCATCACCGCAACCGCGCCCGCTTCTTCCGCGATCTTCGCCTGCTCCGCGTCGGTGACGTCCATGATCACCCCGCCCCGGAGCATCTCGGCGAGGCCGACCTTCACCCGGAACGCTTCGTCGAGACCGGCGAGGTCACGCGCCCCATCGGGTTTCTTCGTCATCGATCCTTCTTTCTCTCGGCCGGCTCCGGGCCGGTTCAAACGTCTCATCTTGCCGGATCGTACGGCGAATGCGAGTCAGGGGGGTGGATTCGGGAGGGGTGCAACCTGCGGGTGGTCGACTTAGCCCGCCGGTCGGTCACCGATCTCGCTGGACCTCTTCGGTCCTGGCTGTGGCGGGATCGATGGGCGCCGCGTCGTGCATCGCTCCATCCGAAACTCCTCGATGCCTCGCGGCCGGGGACGGGGATCGCTATCCTGGGTCGGTCGAGGCGGCCGGGGATCCTATCGAGCCCGAGTTCCTCCCGTCCGGAAAGGACACCGACCCTGCGACCCACCTCCCGCCGGACCCTCCTGCCTGTCGGCTGTCTCGTCCCGGTCGCCCTGGCGCTGCTGTTCGTGTCCGGGGCGGATGCACAGCTCTTCGAGCGTGCGACCGTGATCGAGAACGTCCGCGTTCGGCTCTCCGACCACACCGTGATCGAGTCGGCTCGAATCGTGCTCAAGGGAGGACGGATCACCGCGATCGGAGCCGAGGTCGACAAGCCGCTCCTCTCCCGCACCATCGATGGGGGCGGCGGAACCGTCACTCCCGGACTCGTCGATGTCGGGAGTGCGATCGCCCTCGATCGCCGGACCGCGACCGGTCCGATCGCCCGGGCATGGGACGGCTTCGATCGCTACGACGTCAGCGCAGTCCTCGAGGCGCTCGCCGGCGGGGTGACCACCGTTTGCCTCGTCCCCTCGGGTCACTCGGGCATCCTCGGGACCGCCTCGATCGTGCGTCTCTCTCCGCGAGCGGATGGAGGGCACGGCGAACTGGTGCGCGACGAGATCGCGCTCTGTCTCGATCTCGGTTCCGGGGACACGCCGCTCCGGCGTCTGAACACCCTGAATACGGTCCGGAAACAATTCACCGACGCCGTCGAGCGCCGCGAGGCGCTCGATATCTACGAGGAGGATCTGGAGGAGTACACCACGGCCCTCAAGTCGGCGAGCGGCGAGGACTCCGAGAAAGAGAAGTCGGAGAAGAAAGAGGGCGAGAGCGGCGAGCGGAAGAAACTCGGCAGCGCCGCGGACCCACCCGGAGCGGGTACCGATTCGAAAGTCGAGGAGAAGAAGGAAGAGGGTCCGAAGAAGCCGGCATCGCCGCCACGTCGCCCCGACCTCGATCTCATCCTCCGCGTAATCGACCGCGAGTTGCCGCTCCGAGTCACCGCCCACCGGAGCGCGGACATCCGCAACGCAATTGAACTCGCCCGCGAGTTCGATCTCGATCTGGTGCTGGTGGGAGCGAGCGAGGCGCACCTCGTTCTCGATGAGATCGCTGCTGCCAAGGCGACGGTGATCGTCGGACCTCTCCACTCAGGTGAAGGGGCCCCCGCGGGTGAAGGGGTGGAGGGGGGCCCCCTCCGTCGGAGTGTCACCGATCTCCCCGCCCGCCTCACGGGCGCGAAAATCCCTTGGCACCTCGCGTCCGGCTCCCCCCAGCGGGAACTCTGGTGGCGCGCGACTCGCGCCGTGAGCGGGACCTCCCGCGATGCGGTCGGACTCGTCACTCGGGGGGCGCTTTCGTTCCTCGGTATCAGTGGACGAGTCGGGACCGGCGGTCGGGCCGATTTGGTGATCTGGAGCGCGGACCCCGCCAGTGACCCCGATGCTCGCGTGATGCGGGTCTTCATCGGGGGGCGCTCGGTGTACACCGTCGAGGCGGGGATCATCCCGGAGGCGCCCGAGAATCCTCCGCGGGGGGAGAAGCTGTGATCGCCGCTCAAACGACATGCCTCTGCGTTCCCCTCGCGGTGATCGCGGGATTTGGCCTCGCGGGACCGATCTGCGCGGCGGACTCCTTCACCCTCGTCGCGGAGCGCACCCTAAGACCCGATGGCACCCTCGTCACCGGCCTCGCGGTCGTCATCGACGACGCGGGCCAGATCTCTCGCATCGCCCTCGCCGAGTCCGCCGATCTGCCGGCCCCGGTGCGACGCTTCGGTGCACACTCGGTCATCGCGCCGGGTCTCCACGAGCTCCTCTCGACCCTCGGCGCTCCCGGCGAAAACGTCGAGACCGTCCGCGCGATCGATCTCGAAGCCGATGCGATGCTCGCCGTCGATCCGCTCCGCCGCGATCTCGATCGGGCGCGCGCGGGTGGGGTGCTCGTCGCCACCGTCGCCCCCTCTCCGCGCAATCCCGTCTGCGGCCGCGCCATCACCTTCGCGACCGGCGCCCGCGCCGACCTCGCGCGCATCGGAAGCGGCCCGGGGACCCTCGTCCTGGCGGTGGGGGAGAGTGCGCTCGACGCTCTGCGCGCGCCGACCAGCCGCTCGGGACTGCGCCACACCTTGAGCGACTGGCTCGCAGGCCCGGATGCTCCGAGACCGGATGACGGCGCGACGCCGCTGGTCTTCTGCGACGAAGCGATGGACATTCGAACTGCGCTCGATCTCTTCGCCGGTCGTTCGCCGCCGACCCTCGTCCTCACGGGGGAGTACCGCGAGTGTGCTTCTGCGCTCTCGAGAATCGAGCGGCGCCCGAGTCTCGTCGTCGTCGGACCCCTCGGCGCCGAGACCGACGCTGCCGATCTCCGCGGCGTGGCGCTCCTCCCCGCGCTCGGTCTCGAGATCGCCTTTCGGGGCGCGATGCCGAGCGAGGGGGAGACGTCGCTTCGCGAGACTGCGCACCGGGCGGTCCAACACGGTCTCGGGGCCGCCGCGGCCCGCCGGGGGATCACCGTGAATTCCGCCCGGGCCGTCGGTCTCGCCGATCAGATCGGTTCGATCGAAACGGGCCGCCGGGCCGACCTCGTCGTCTACTCGGGCGACCCGCTCCTTCCCGGGAGCGTCGTCGTCGCGATCTACCAGGAGGGCGCGGAAGTTCCGATCCCCGCGTCCGCCCCCCCTCGCATTCCGGAGATGGAGGAGACCCGATGAGACTCCTCACCGCGCGTCTAGCGCTCCTCGCCGCGCTGATCCTCGCCTGCCTCGCCCCGGTGGGGGCGGAGGAGCTGTGGTTGAAGGCGGATGTCGTGCATCTCGGCGACGGCCGTCAGATCGAGAACGGTATCGTTCACGTTCGTGACGGTCGGATCGTCGCGGTCGGCGCGGGACTGACCGTGCCCGCCGGGGCGACCCTCGTCGAGCTCCGCGGTCGACAGATCACCCCGGGACTGATCGATGCCAATTCGAAGGTCGAGCCCGAGGACCTGCTACGGCCTCTCCGTCGCGATGCGCGAGCCGTGGTCCGCGCGATGTTCGGCGCGGACGAGGAGCCTGAGCAGCACTTCCACGATCCCCGGATCTGCCCCTCGTTCGCCGCCCACGAAGAAGGGCGAGTCTGCCCGATCTGCGGAGGGGACTCGGCGGAACCGGAGCCGCTCGAGGACGAAACGACGATCAGCGGTGTCTCGGGGACGAGCGCGATCTCCGAGCAGTCATCGGAAGTGATCCCGCACACCGCGTGGATCGAAGGACTCGACCTCGACTCCCCCGACTTCGAACGTCTCCTCCGCGACGGCGTGACGACGATCTACGCCGCCCCCGACCCGTCCGCCGTGATCGGTGCCCGAGGCGCGGTGGTGCGCACCGCCGGGACCGATCGAGTGCTCGAGCGGGAAGCGGCGGTGAAGGCGGTGATCGGCTCCGATCCCTACAGCTTCGGGTCGTTCAACCGCACGCCGAACCGGTTCAGCGTGACGCACTTTTCGCGGCGACCACAGTCGCGGATGGGGGTCGGTTGGATCTTCCGGAAGGCGTTCTACGACGCGATCCTCCGCGGCTCGGGGGGAACTCCTTCGGGCGCCGACACCGCGAGCCCCGAGGCCTCCGCAGTGCTCGCGCTCGTCCTCGAGCAGAAGGTTCCGATGCGGGTGCAGGCGCGGACCGCGTCCGACATCGAGAGCACCTACCGGCTGTGCGCGGAATTCGGGGTCCCGTTCACGCTCGTCGATCCGGTCGAGGCGTACCGGTGCCTCGACCTGTTGTCACTGAAACAGGTCCCCATCATCTTCGGACCGATCTTCGACAATCCCACCGGGTTGTCGGGAGCGGGGGGGAGTCGGGGAGAGACCCGCCGGGCGCGCCTGCACACGCTGCGCGATCTGGTCGCGATCGGAGCGCCGCTCGCGCTGAGCGCCCAGGATCTCCGTGAAGAGGATGGACTCGGGCGACAGGCGATGATGGCGGTCCGTTACGGCGTCTCGCCGGCGAAGGCCCTCGAGCTCGTCACGCTCGCCCCCGCTCGGATCATCGGGGTCGACGACGAGGTCGGCAGTATCGAGACCGGGAAGCGCGCAGATCTGGTGATCTGGAGCGGTGTTCCCTTCGCCGCGACCTCTGCGGTGATCGGAGTCTATGTCGACGGACGCCTGGCGTTCGAACGGGAGGGATAGGACGTGCCGATCGGACGAAGTCAAAGGCGGAGGGTACCGGTCTCCGCCCTCCTGCTCTTCCTTGTCGGCGGGGTGTTCGCCGCGCTGATGCCCCATTTTGCGGTCGCGACTCCGCCGCCGACGAAGATCGCACTCGTCGGGGGACGCATCATCCCGGTGCGGGGTCCCGAGATCGAGAGCGGGACGGTCCTGATCGAGAACGGTCGGATCACCGCGGTCGGCGAGACGGTCGAACTGCCTTTCGATGCGATGGAGATCGACTGCACCGGGAAGGTGCTCTTCCCTGGCATGGTCGACTCGTTCAACTGGCGCGGGCTCGACATCCGGAACGAAGCGATCCCGAACGCCTCGGTGCTCGACGTGTACGACGCGATCGATCCATCGCGCCTCTTCTTCGAGGAGACCCTGCGAGTCGGCATCACCGCGGTCCACATCTCGCACGACCACAATACCGTGATCGGCTCGGTCATCCGGGTCCTCCGGCCGATCGGGCGCACTCCCGATGAGATGACCCTGCGCGCGCCGGTCTCGATCCAGCTCGCGCTGACCCCCCGGCAGGGGAGCGACCGGATGCGACAGCTCGCGGAGCTGCGCGAGGCGTTCCTCGACCTCGACGATCACCTCGGACAAGTCGCGGAGCGACGCTACGAGGAGGAGCGCGAGAAGGAGGGGAAGAAGGTCGACGTGCCCCCCGCCGAGGCGCGCGAGCGGGGGAGCGCGCTCGTGCGCGACATCGATCTCGACGAGAAGTACCGAAACCTCTACCGGCTGAGGCAAGGGAAGATCGGGGCCTGGCTCTACGCCGGCGCCGCGACCGACGTCGCCCCGGGGATCGAGATCGCCAAGGAGCAGAAGCTCCTCGAGAGGGCCGTGATCCTCATCGGTAGCGATGCGCACCGCGCCGTCCGCGAGCTGAAGGAAGCGGGGCGCCCGGTGGTGTGCCCGATCGATCTCGTCGCCCGCAGCCGCGACCCGTTGACCGGCGAGATCGACGAGACGTTCATCCCGAAGGTCCTCCACGACGCGGGGATCGAGTTCACGCTGCGTCCGAACCCCGACGGCTCCATCGCCGAACGCTATCTGACCTATCAGGCGGCGCGCTGCGTGCGCGCCGGGATCCCCCGCAACGTCGCGCTCCGAGCGATCACGCTCCATCCTGCGCGTTGTCTCGGGCTCGATGCCGAGATCGGGTCGATCGAGGTAGGGAAGCGCGGGGACATCGTCGTGCTCTCCGGAGACCCGCTCGACTTCACGTCGTGGGTCGAAGCGGTCTACATCGATGGGATCCTCGCCTATGACCGGGAGCGCGATCCGCGTCTCCGGGAGTTGATCGGTCTCCTGCAGTCGCCCGCAGAGGAGAAACCAGAATCCCCAGCGTCCCCGGTGGAGACGCCGGCGGATACTACCGAACCCATCGGTGACCCGGTCCCGCCGGTGGAGTCGGGGGGGGGTACCGGAGGCGGCGAGGGTGATGGCGATGGCCGCGATGGCGGAGGGCACGATTGAAATGCCCCGCCTCCTCGCGATCCTCATCCTCTCCGCCACCTGTTTGCCCGCGCTCGCGCAGGATGACCAGGGATACGCGCTCATCGTCGGGCACGCCTACCTCGGCTCCGGACCCGACGGGGAAGTGCGCGAAGTAGGCGTGGTCATCCGGGACGGCCGGATCGTTGCGGTCGAGCGGGACCTCACCCGACTCCCGCCCGCGCTCCCTCGCATCGAGTATCCGGACGGGTATCTCACCCCCGGGCTGGTCGCGGCGGCGAGTGACCTCGGCGGGACCCACAGCGGGCCGGAGTCCCTCGGCGCGGGCTACCGCGCGATCGATGCGTTCGATCGCTACGGCGACTTTCGCCCCTACCTCGCCGCGGGGGTGACGACCGTTCACATCGCGCCCGGGGAGCACCGCCTGCTCGCGGGTCAGGGAGCCATCGTCAAGCTCGCCGGGAAGCCGTCGGAGCGGGTGGTGTCGGCGAGCGCAAATCTGTGCCTGCAACTCGGGGACCCCGCGGATGAACCGCCGGCGCTCGTCGAATTCCCCTTCCCGCCGAGTTCGGACGTGGCGATCGTGCCCGCAGAGAACCAGCGACCCCGCAGTCGGCTCGGCAGACTTCTCGGTCTGCGGGAGGAGATCGCCGAAGCGCTGACCGCCGATCGAGCGCCGGACCTGCACCTCGACGCTCTCGCCACCGCGTGGCGAAACGAACAGCCGCTATGGATCTCGGCGGAGCGTGCGACCGATCTGCTGGCGGGAGTCTCGCTCCTGCGGGCGGAAGGGAGGGCCGGTCTGCTCGTCGGCGCCACCGAAGTCGCCCGCGTCGCGAAGTCGATCGGGGAGGTGCGGATCCCGGTGGTCTACCGACCGCGGATCGCTCCGGGAGGTCGCGGCGGAGATCTCGGGACGAACCTCGACGCGATCGAGGGGGTCCTCCCCGACTTCGCCGCGCTCCGGCGGGCGGGGGTCGATCTCATCCTCGGACCGCCCCGCGGCGGCGGAACCGGCGACCTGCGATTCAGCGCGATACTCGCGCACCAGCACGGCCTCGATCGCGCGAGTTCCCTCCGGGCGATCACCGACGGCGCCGCGGACGCACTCGGGATCGGCGATCGTCTCGGCCGGGTCGCGCCCGGTCTCGACGCCGACCTGGTCGTCTGGAACACCGATCCTCTGTCGATCGGTGCTCGCCCCCTCGAGGTCGTCGTCGGCGGTCGTCGCGCCTTCCACCCGAGTGTGGTCACCGGAGTCGAAACGCGGGCGACCGTGGTTCGCGCGGGAACGATCTGGGTCTCTCCCGAGCGCCAGATCCTGGGCGGCGAGGTGTTGATCGAGGATGGCCGGATCGTCGCCGTCGGCACTTCGGTGCCCCGTCCCCCGTACGCGCGGGTGATCGACGCCGGCCCCGATGCGTTCGTCACTCCGGGGTTCATCGATGCCCATGGTCATCTCGGCCTAGGGGGTGATCGCGGAGCGGTCAACCTCGACGTCCGCTTCGGACCGCTCCTCGGGGTCCCGGACCTGCCGGAGGAGCGGGTCGCCCGCGCGGGGGTGACCACGGTTCTCCTCTCTCCGTACAGCATTTCGACCGCCGGCTCCCCGATCGCTGCGGTGAAGACTTGGGGAGACCAGCGGGGTGCGCGTCTGATCCGCGACGTCGCCGCGGTCGGGTTCCGAGTCACCGGCGATGCGCTCGCTGCGAAGGACGGGATTCGTCGACAGCTCGAGTCGGGGAAGAAATACATCGCGACCTGGGAGAAGTACGAGAAGGCGCTCGCCGAGTTCGAGGAGAAGAAGGCGAAGGGTGAGACGGTGAAACCGATCGAGAGGGTCGAGGAGACGACCGAGACGACGATCGATCCGATCACCGGGATCTGGGAAGGGACAGCGTCCGGTGGACCTCTCCCCGCGCCCGAGACCGGGCGGCTCTCCCTCCGACTGACCGGCGCTTCGATCGAGGGGCGCGTGATCGATCCCCCGGTGCCGGTCGAGCACCGGATCGTCGCCACCCTCTCCGGGACCCATATCAGCGGGACGATCGAAGTGGACATGGACCTCCCGGGGCTCCCGACGATCGAAGCCGAACTGACCGCGGAGGACACCCTCTCCGGAACCGTCTCGGTCCTCGGGTTCGTGATTCAGATCGAGGGGCACCGCGTCAGCAAGGAGGCGGCCGAGTTCAAGGTCACGCGCCGCCGTCGATCTCGTGAGGACGGACGACCGGTGGCCCCGCGCGTCGACCCTCGTCTCGAGCCGCTCCGAGACCTCCTCGAGAAGCGGATCCCGGCGCTCGTAGAAGTCGACGGTCGCGATCGGATCGCCGCGATCCTCGAGCTCTTCCTCGACGAAGAGAAGCTGCCGGTGATCCTCCTCGGTGGAGAGGGTGCGGATCACCACGCAGGCCGGCTGGTGGAAAAGGGGGTGGGTGTCGTGGTCCCGGTCGGCGTTCTCGCGCAGGAACGCAATCGGTCCGTGAACCCATCCGATCGGCTCGCCCGACGCGGTGTCCGGATCGGCTTCCAGAGTGCGGCCGAAGATGGCGCCCGCGAGCTCCCGACCCGCGTCCTGTACGCGGTCGACCAGGGTCTCGCCGCGGATGCCGCGATCGCTGCCCTCACCTCGGACGTCGCGCGCATGTTCCAACTCGAAGACCGGATCGGGAGCCTCGAGCCGGGTCGCGATGGCGACCTGTTGATCTTCCGGGGTCACCCCTTCCGCGACGGGGGTCGGCTCGAACGGGTCTTCGTCTCCGGAGAGGAAGTAGCGCGATGATCACTCGGGTCTTCTGGGCCGGACTGCTCGCGATCGTTCTCGGTCCATTCCTCTCGCTCGGAGCCGCCCCACCCGAAGGAACGACCGCGTTCCGGGTCGGCAAGGTCGTCACCATGGACGATGACGATCGTGTCGTGAACCGAGCGGTGGTCCTCGTGAGCGACGGTCGGATCACCGCGGTCGGCAAGGTGGGGGAGGTCGCGATCCCCGAGGGGGCAACGATCATCGACCGCCCCGATCTGTGGCTCGTCCCCGGCATGGTCGACGCGCACAACCACGCCGGCGGGTCATCGTCGGACCTGCACGACTACGTCTTCCTGACCAATCCGGGGTACCGGACGCTCGAGTCGGTGGTGCCGAACTCGAGGAACAACGAGAGGTCCGCGGCGGCGGGGGTGACCTCGGTCCTGGTGATCCCCGGCAGTGGCAACAACATGTCCGGCTTCGGGACGTTGATGCGCACCGGCGGTGGGACCGTCGAGGAAGCGGTCATCAAACCGTATGGATCGCTGAAGATCGCGCAGGCCGGGAACCCCGAGGGGTACTTCTTCGGTGGCCGCGCCACCGGACGCGCGTTCATGAACTTCAACACCCGTCGCACCCTCGAGCGGGCGAAGGCCTACCACGACGCGTGGACCGCGTTCGAGGGCGGTCTGGCTGCCGAAAAGCCGGAGTTCGACCCGATCTTCGAAGGATTTCGCGGGCTGTTCGCGCGAGAGTTCGTCGCGACGGTGCACAGCCAGGGCTACCAGCTGCTGATGACCACGATCGACATGCTCTCGAAGAAGCTGGGGATCCGCACCGTGCTCGACCACTCCACTTTCGATGGCTACAAGGTCGCGCCGCTCGTGCTCGAAGACCCGTCGGTCTACGTGATCAACGGTCCGCGCGAACTCCAGTTCGACCGGGACCAGCGGAAGATCTTCGGGAACGCGGCCCGGTGGTGGGCGGGGGGGGTGCGCCGGCTCGGGATCAACACCGATTCGCCGGTGATCCCGCAGGAGGAGCTCCCGTATCAGGCGACGATCGCCTGCTACTTCGGGTGGAAGCCGTACGAGGCGCTCAAGGGAGTCACGCGGGTGCCGGCCGAGGCGCTGATGCTCGATGAGCTCGGAAGTATCGCGCCGGGAAAAGAAGCGACGTTCGGCCTCTTCACCGGGAACCCGATCGACCCGCGCAATTCGTGCGAGCTGACCATCGTCCGCGGGAAGATCGCCTACGACGCGGAGGTGGAGCGTGTGTTCTAGGAGGCGATCGGGAAACCTCGTACGAGACGTCGTCGTGCGGGTCGCGTCCGGTTGGAGGGCGGCGCAGGTCGATCGTAGGGGTGGGCGTGAGCAAGCCGACGACGTCCGAATCGAGGTTTTCCGACAGCCTCCTCGCTTCGCCCGCGCCCGCGCCGGCCTCCACGCCGGCGCCGGACTGTTGGTGTTCTTCCTCCCCGCGCTCGCTGCGGCGGACGGCAAGATCACCGTCATCGACGCCGCTCGAGTGATCACCGTCTCGGGCGAGGAGTTCGCCCCGGGTCAGATCGTCATCGAGGACGGCAAGATCACCCTGGTCGGGAAGAACCTCGATGTACCGCGCAGCGCCCGCCGCGTGGACGCACGGGGGGAGACGGTGATGCCGGGGCTCATCCTGGCGCGCACCCGCTTCGGTCTCGAGAACTACCCGCGTGAGGGAGTCCACGCCGACGCGCGCGCCCTCGCAGAACTGCACGCCGATACGTTCGACGGTACTCCCCTCCTGAGCGCGGGGATCGTCGCCGCCGCGTTCGTCCCCGGTGGGACGGGATTCCCCGGACAAGCGGCGGTGGTGCGTCCACCGCACGGGGGTGGACTCGACGTGCTCCGTGAGGGGGCCTACCTCCCCGTCAGCTTCCTTCAGAACGGTCGTGACCGTGGCGTGATCACTCAGGCGTTCGACCGCGCGAAAAAGGAGATCGAGAAGGCCGACAAGGCCCGAGCGGAGTGGGAGAAGAAGCAAGAGGAGGCGCGCAAGCTGGCGGAGGCCGAGGCGAAGAAGAACGGGAAGCCAGCCGAGGTGAAGACCCCGGAAGAGAAAGCTCCGGAGAAGAAACCGCCGGAGAAGACACCGGCCGAGAACAAGCCGGCGGGCAAGGAAGCAGCTCCGAAGTTCGAGCCTGTGGAGTTGCCCCCTGAACTCGCCCCCCTCGTCGCGATCCTGCGGAAGGATGAAAACGCCCTACCCCTCCTCTTCGAGATCTCGGCGGCGGGAAACCTCGTCCATCTCGACGCGGTGCTCGAGGAGTTCGAGGAACTCGCCCTCGAGAAGCACAGGAACGTGCAGTTCGTCCCGAGCAACAACCCTCGTCAGGAGCAGCGGCCGCTCGTCGCCCCGCTCGGGGAGCGCAAAGCGACCGTCGTCACCGTGCCGCTCATCGTGAATCTCGCGAACACTTCGAACCTGCTGAACCTGCCGGCGGAACTCGAGCGGTCGGGATGCACCCTGATCTTCATCCCACCCGTCGATTCGCAGATCGAGTACCAGCGGCTGCTCTCCCGGGTGGCGGACTTGGTTCGCGCGGGACTCTCGCGGGAGGCCGGGCTCAAGGCGCTCACGCTCCACCCGGCGACTTTCCTCGGGATCGAGGATCGCTGCGGTGCGATCGAGAAGGACCGCTCGGCGGACCTGGTCTTTCTCGACGGAGATCCGTTCGCCGCCGCGACCCACGCTACCCGGACGATGATCGCCGGGGAGTGGGTGTGGGAAGAGGAGAGGCCCGAATGATGCTCACGAGCCGGACCGCGGTGATCCGCTCCCGCGCCGCCCTCTTCTCGCTGCTTCTTCTGGCGATCGCCGGCGGCCCTCTCTCCGCCCAGGACGCGTCGCCGCGCGGTCGTAACCCCGAGGGGTGGAGAGCCGACCCCGCTGCGGACGATCCGCCCGTCCGGCGCGGCCGGCGAGGGCGGGGTGGTCCGCCGCCGGCGCCCGAAACAGAGAAGCCGGAACCGAAGGAAAAGGAGAGCGACAAGCCGGCTGACCGCTGGCTCGCGATCGTCGGCGGGACGATCCACACCGTCAGCGATGGCGTGATCGCGTATGGGACGATCCTAACGAAGAACGGCAGGATCCACGAGGTCGGGATCGGTATCCCGCTCCCCCCCGACGCGCAGGTCCTCGCCGTCGACGGGCTCCACGTGTACCCGGGACTCGTTGCGATCGATTCCTCCGGACTCGCCTCCAGCCCGGAGGACACCGACGTGCACTCTTTCACGATGCTGCTCGCGCTCGCCGGCGGAATCACCACCGCTCGGGCTGGGGATGACATCGTGAAGCTCACCTACGGCACCCTCGAGGGCCACGCCCTCGCGAAGTCGCCGTTTCTCCGGGTCAACTACTCCTCCCGGAACTGGAGCCAGCACCAGAGTTTCCGGGAAGCTCTCGCCCGCGTTCGAGAGTACCAGCGGGCGAAGGTGCGTTGGGTGGAGGAGAAGAAAGATGATCCCGAGCTGAAAGAACTGGACCGCAAGTGGATCAAGGGGGCGTATCAGACCGCGGAGCGGCTCCTCACCGGCCAGGTGACGGCACTGATCAACGCCTCATCCGCGCAAGAGATCCGCGACATCTGCGAACTCGCGGTGCGCTACCAGTTCAAGCTCGTGGTGAACGGAGCGGAAGAAGGGTGGATCGCCGCGGGCGAACTCGCGCGCGCCGACGCGATGGCGATCATCACGCCACGCGCGCGCCGCGACCCGGACGAACGCCGGATCGCCCCGAACGGGGGCAGCATCGAGAACGCCGCGATCCTCTACCAGCACGGAGTCCCGATGGCGATCTTCCCCATCGGAAGTCTGTTCGCGCCGGGAGGTGGAGTCTCTCTCTCCGGTCTCGCCGGTCGCGACATGTTGAACCTCCCCCTCGAGGCGGCGTTCGCGGTGCGCGGAGGACTCCCCGACGACGCCGCGGTCCGTGCGATCACCATCGACGCCGCTCGACTCCTCGGGGTCCATGATCGGGTCGGCTCGATCGAAGTCGGCAAGGATGCCGACTTCGTGATCCTCGACGGAGAGCTTCTCCACTACCTCTCCCTGCCGCAGTACACGGTGGTGAACGGTCGGATCGCATACGACCAGGAGAAAGAGCGGATCCTCGACCACATCCGGCCCGGAGGAGACCCGGAACCGACCGCCGCACCCGAGTACTGGCCGCGGCGGCTCGGGGAGCCGTTCTAGGAGGCCGGGGACCGACTCCGCGAGCGCTGCCGCTCCCATCATCCTCTTCTCGCGTCTCTTGAGGTGCCATCGGCCCATCTCCGAGGTCCAGGACTCGAGAGTCCCCCCGCTTGACCACCCCCCATCGTGGATCTAGAGTGAGCCTGAAGTCCGCGTCTCATCGTCGCTTGTGACCGGCTCCGGACCCTATTTCGGGCTGATCGGTATCCCATATCCTGAGTTATTGCGATCCGGTCGCATGATCGGAGAGTGAGGAGACCCCAGGCGCGCCGTGGCTGCGGCAGGTCCGGGGAGAACGCCACCCCTTGGGTGGCAACCAGGAGCGGCTCCATGACCCCGCCACGTTCCTTTCCGTCGCGCGCGTCCGCGTGCGGTCGGTCTCTGCTCGATCGTCCGTCCCCGATCCGCGGGGCTTCCCTCGTACTCCTGCTGCTCGGCATTTCGCTGGCAACCGCCTGGGACACCCCCAGCGCGGCCCAGTGCCTCGAGGAAGAAATCCGCCCCAGCTTCCTCTCGACGAGTTCCTTCTACGGTTTCAGTG
The DNA here is from genome assembly GCA_032128395.1 of Planctomycetota bacterium. Classification (GTDB taxonomy): domain Bacteria; phylum Planctomycetota; class UBA8108; order UBA1146; family UBA1146; genus JAQBGV01. Next base: position 26,690 of record JAQBGV010000049.1, read on the forward strand.
TCGCGCGGTCGGGGGGATTCCTCGCCGTCGGGGCACCGGGGACCGCGGCACTCGGCGGCGGGGCGGGAGCGGTCTACACCTACGAGTCGATCGGCGCCGAATGGCAGCTGCGCAGCATCTTGTTCGCGAGCGGCATCGGAGCGGGAGACCAGAGCGGCGCGACCATCGGGCTCTCCGGGAACACCCTGGTGGTCGGCGTCCGCGGAGATGACCAATTCGGCGAGGATGCCGGTTCGGCCCGGATCTTCGAATGGACGGGGTTCTCCTGGGTCGAGACCGAGACCCTCTCCGATCCTCTCGGTGCAGCGATGGATGAATTCGGCGCCAGCGTGGCGATCGACGGCGACGTGGTGGTCGTCGGCAGCCCCTACGACCATGAAGTCGGATCGGAGACGGGGAGCGCCACGGTCTTCCGGCGCGTCGGAGGCGTGTGGTCGCACGAAGGGAAACTCGTGCCGAGCCTCGGCAGCCGCGCAGACACCTTCGGGAATGCGGTGGCGATCGACGCGGACACGATCGTCGTCGGAGCTCCCGGCGCCAACGGACCGGTCGGACTCGACATCGGTGCCGTGGTGGTCTTTGAATACTTCGGCTCTTGGGTGGAGACCGCGCACCTCACCGCACCGGGCGCCCAGCCGGGGGATCTCCTCGGCACCGCCGTCGCCGTCGCGGGTAATCTGATCCTCGCCGGTGCGCCCTTCGACTCGGACGCAGGCCTCGAGGCGGGTGCGGTCGTTCCGTTTCGACAGGACGGATCGACCTGGCTCCCCGAGGGGTCCTTCTTCTCGCCGATCGCGGGCCCCGGCCAGTACTTCGGAGCTGCGATCGACCTCGACGGCGACGAGGCGCTCATCGGTGAGCCATTCGCCTCGGTCTCAGGGCATTTCGCCGCGGGTCGCGCGCACCATTTCCTCGACACCGGGAGCGCTTTCGCCGCCCTCGACACCCTCGAAGACTCGCTGGCGAACGGCAGCGCGCTCCTCGGAACCGCGGTGGCGCTCGAGAACGGCGAAGCGTTCGTCGGGGCGTACCTCGATTCGTCGGGGGGATTCGGCAGCGGGACCGTGCTTCGGTTCGTCACCGATGGCGACGACTGCGACGGGAGCGGCGTCCCGGACCTGTGCGAGATCGCGGACGGCCTGCTCACCGATTGCGACGACAACGGCGTGCCCGATTCGTGCCAGATCGCGGCGGGACTCGACCAAGACTGCGATGGAAACGGCGTGCTCGATTCCTGCGACATCGCCGCGGGATCCGATGACTGCGACCAGAACGGTTTGCTCGACAGCTGCGAGATCGCCCTCTCCGACTGCAACCTGAACGGCGAACTCGATGCCTGCGAGTCGGACTGCAACGCGAACGGCTTCCCCGACGACTGCGACATCGCCTCCGGCACGGTTCCCGACTGCAACTCGAACGGCAACCCGGACGACTGTGACATCTTCTTCGGGATCTCGAGCGACTGCGACGACAACCTGATCCCCGACGAGTGCGACCTGGCGACGGGCGTCGCGGAGGACTGCAACACGAACGGAATCTCGGACGCGTGTGACATTCTCGCCGGCACGAGCGTCGATCTCGACGGGGACGGGATCCCCGATGAATGCGGGCCGCGATTCATCCGCGGCGACTTGAACGACGACCAGCAGATCGACCTCGCGGACGCGGTGACTCTTCTCGGCTACGTGGCGGGGAGTGGGGTCAAGCCGCCCTGCTTCATCGCCGCGGATGCGAACGGCAGTGGCACGGTCGACCTGGCGGACGGGGTCTACGAGATCTCGTACGTCACCAACCAAGGACCGCCGCCGCCGGCGCCGTTCCCCGATTGCGACGTGGAGCCGGCTCCACCGAGCGGACTCTCTTGTGACAATCGGCCGAGTTGCCCCTGAGCGCACTTCCTCGAAGCGATTTCTCTTCTCGAAGCGGAACTTCCGACGTGTTGCGCGAGCCGGCCCCCTGCTGAGGGGCCGGCTCGCGGATCATCACGCGCCTTGTCCTTGTCGTGTGCCCCCTAGTGGTCCGATCCTTCTGCGCTCGATCCCGCTCCGAGAGCCTCGGCCTCGTCCACTCCCTGGATGAAGGTCTCGCCCCGGTAGGTCTTCGAGAAGAAGATGAAGACGATGGTCGCGGCCGCCATGATCGCCGCGAAGAACCAGTAATAGGTCGGTCCCTCGAGGAACGTCGTGCCGTCCTCTTTCTTGAACGCCTCGAGCCCGAAGTTCACCCCGGAGACGAACACGTTTCCCAGGGAGACCCCGAGGAAGTAGATCCCCATGATGAAGCTCTTCATCCGTTTCGGACTCTGGGTGTAGGCGAACTCGAGACAGACGATCGAGACCAGGATCTCCGCGCTGGTCAGAATGATGTAGTCGAGGAACTGCCAGCCGATGCTGGGCATCTCCGCGAGGAACGGAGCGATCTGCTCCTGGCTCCACCCCGCGTCTCGCGCGGCCTTCACCACTTCGGAGAGGCTCGCCGGGATCGAGTCCGCTCCGTTTCCGAGTGCGCCCCAGAGGGCGGCGGACACTTCCGGAGCGCTCTTCAGGATCACCGTCTCGATCAGGGCCGACATCGCGATGGTGGCAGTGGTGAGCACGAATCCGATCCCGATCTTCCGCAGTGGAGTCGGCTCGAAGAAGCGGCCCATCGCGGGGTAGATCATGTACGCGAAGACGGGGATCAGGATCAGGATCGGATTCACCGCCTGCACCTGGCTCGGGAGCCAGGTCACGCCGAGGAAGTTGCAATCCATGCTCTCGGCCTGGAGGACCCACGCCGAGCCGGTCTGATCGAAGATCGCCCAGAAGACCGGGACGAAGATCAGGAAGAGTGGAGAGAGGTGCTTGATCGCCCGCATCCCCTCGGGCCCGAAGGTCTCTTCCTTGAACTTCTTCCACCCGCTCGGGGGGACGTGGATGAATTTCCGGCGTCCGAGCCAGAACACGAACGTCGCGATCGCCATCAGGACACCGGGGAGACCGAACGCGGCCCAGGGCCCGACCGTCACCAGGAGGAGCGGGGTGAGGATCGTGCTCGCCGCTGCACCGAGATTGATCGAGAAGTAGAACCAATTGAAGATCTTCGTCAGGAGGTGCTGATTCCCCTTCCCGAACTGGTCTCCCACGTGCGCGGAGACGCATGGCTTGACCCCCCCCGCCCCGATCGCGATCAACGCCATTCCGAGGAACATGAACGGTTTCATGTCCCAGAGTCCGGTCGCTGGACCGACGTCCATCAGCGCGAGGCTGGCGTGGCCCAAACAGTACATCAGGCTGATCCAGATGATCGTCTTGTACTTGCCCCACAGGACGTCGGAGATGATCGCCCCCAGGAGTGGGAAGAAGTACGCGCCCGCGGTGAAGAGGTGGTAGACCCCCTTCGCGTTCTCCTCCGACATCACATCCGAGGCTCCGGACGCATCGAGGAGGTGCTTCGTCATGAAGACGGTCAGGATCCCCCTTCATCCCGTAGAAGCTGAATCGCTCGGCGGCCTCGTTCCCGACGATGTACGGGACGCCGGCGGGGAACGTCTTCAGGTTCGGATCGGGGGTGGAGCGATAGGACATGCGGACCTCTCGAGGGGTGGATCGGCCGCGCCCGGTGCCCCCGGACGTCGGAGAGCGCGCACGCTAAGAGAAGCGGCCCTGAGGCTCAAGGCCAGACGAGGTCGGAGGTCCTCAGGTGGGCTCCCTCCGCTCCCCCACGACGATCAGGGACAGGCGGGCTCCACATCGCAGCCGAGCGGATCGGGGGTCGGGTCGAAGCCACAGGCTCCGGTCGGAGTCGGGATCGGGCCGGCCCCCGAGAAGAGCACCCCGAGGACGAAGATCGGATCCGCAATGTCACCGGCGCCGTCGTCGTTCGCGTCGTCGGCATCTGCGCACGGGGTGGGACTGGTGCCCGGAGTGAACAGGCGCGACAGCAGAACGACCGGGTCCGCGATGTCGATCGCGTCGTCCCCGTTCGAATCCCCGCGCAAGAAGATCGGGCTCGGCCCGAGGTTGCGGAGCACCGACAAGGTGTGTCCCTGCTCGTTCGTCGTTGCGATGTCGAGTCGCCCGTCCGCGTCGAGGTCGGCGGCGATCAGCCCCCAGGGCACCAGTCCGACGTCGAAGGTCCCCGCGACCGTGAAGCCGCCGAGGCCATCTCCCGGCAGAAGAGCGATGAGACCCCCAGCCCCGTCCGCGACGATGAGATCGAGGGAGGGGTCGCCGAGCACGTCGGCTGCGATGACGGTGCGGGTCGAGATCCCGGGGTAGACCGTGACCGCCGGTGCGAACGTTCGCGCCCCGAGCCCGAGGAGGACGTCGACCCCGGGGTGGTACGCGACCGCGAGATCGCGAATGCCATCGGCATCGAGGTCCGCGACGCAGAGCGACGGGGTGAAGGGAAATCCACCGATCGTGGTCGGCGCGTCGAACGCTCCGGTGCCGAGTCCCCAGTAGATCGTGACCGTCCCGCCGAACGAGTCGCAGGTCGCGACATCGAGGTGAGAGTCGCCATCGATGTCATCGGCGAGGATGAAGTTCGGTCCGTCCCCGACCGGGAATGCGATCGCCGAGGCGAAGGAACCGGTCCCCGTGCCGAGGTGCAGCGACATCGTGTCATCGTTTCGGTTCGAACTGACGAGGTCGATGGTGCCGTTCTCGTCGAAGTCCCCGCTGTCGAGACGCACCGAGTAATTCCCGGTGGGGAACGCCACAGGGTCGATGAATCCGCCGGCGCCGTCGCCTCGGAAGCGGATGAACTCGGGATTCGCGTGACCGATCACCGCGGCATCGAGTGCCCCATCTCCGTCGAAGTCCGCGGTCACGACCGATTCGGGGTGAGAGACGAAGTAACCGGGAACCGGAGTGACGGGACCGGCGACGAATGACCCAAGCCCATCCCCCGTGAGCACCCGGAGATCGTGCGTGTGGTGGTTCGTGAAGAGCAGGTCGAGGTCACCATCCCCATCGAGGTCGAGCGCCTCGAGCTGTGCGGGGCATTGCCCGACCGGGATCGTGGTCTGCTCGACTTCGATCTGCGCGGGGAGTGCACCGACGGCGAGTAGGACGAAGCAGCCCACCAGGATCGCGAGGGCGGCGGGCGATGGATGGGACGGATGGATGAATGTCACGGTGGCTTCTGCACTCTCGGCGCGGCCTATTGTTCTGTTCATCGCGGAACTCCTCAAACACCGAGCGCATTCTATCTCAAACGGTCGGGGGCGGGCAGCTCCCTAAGGGGTGAGGGAGGAGCTGGCCGTCGCCGCATGGAGGATCGACAGCGCGATCCTCTCCGGCGGGATCCCGTAGAGCTGCGTCACCGCGCTCTGATACGCCTCGAGCTGTGCGGCGTACTTCTCGCGCAGTGCTCTGGTTCCGGCCTCGCCCGCTCCGCCGCCATCGGTCTTCGCGTCGATCACCTCCGCCGCGATCGGTCCGTCCTCCCCCCACGCGATGTGGAGCCGGTCGATCGTGCCGCGGGAGAGTCCGGCGGGGGTCTCGATCGCGTAGGGAAGCTCTCGTGCGACCTCGACCCGGATCGGTTCCGCACCGGCGAGCGCGGCCAGCCGTCGTGCGCTCTCCTCGCGCGAGAAGAACGCGCGTGCGTCCGGAGCGGTGAGCAGTCGCTCGACCATCTCCCGCGCCGCCGGGAGGAGAGGAAGTGCGAGCACCGGGACGGACGCCGCAGCAGCGTCGAGCACTTCGGCGAGTTGCGCCGACAACCGGGCCTCGTCGAGCCACTCGATCCCCTCGAGCAGCTGGTGCACGACCGTGCCGAAGCGGCGCGCGGTTCGCACACTTGCGGGAACGCCGCCATCGGCCGCTCCGTCCCGAGGACGCGCGCTCGGCAGCGGAGCCGCGCTGACGATCGCGACGCCTCCACCTTCTCGTCGCGGAGATGGGTGGGTCGTCGCGGGGGTCTCCGTCGGTCCCGAGAGGTGACGGGCCCACTCGGGATCGCCGCTCGAGTAGAGCACCATCTCCCCCGCCCCGGTCTCCTCTGCGTTCGCACCGCCGAGGGTGAGTCGCAGGATCCGCGCGAAGGTCGGCGCTTCGTTGAGCCTGCCCGGCGGAAGGATCAGGTGGAGCGCGTGTCGCGGTCGGGTCATCGCGACGTAGAGCACGCTGAGCGATTCCGTGATCACTTCCGCTCGGTGCTTCTGGTAGATCTCCCCGAGTTGCTCGGAGCAGAGGCGGCGCAGATCCTTGCTCGCGTATCGCGTGAGCCGATCGGGGGGGGCGATCGGATCGTCGCCGGCCGCGAGTACCGTCGGCGTCGGGGTGAACCACGAGTCGGTGAGCTGGGGGACGACCACCGCGTCGAACTCGAGTCCCTTCGCGCCGTGGATCGTCATCACGCGAACCGGTGAGGCGGTGGGGGACTCGACCGGAGTTCGCCGAACGCGCTCGACGAAAGTGCCGGGGCGCAGCCCGGTCTCGTCGCCGAAGCGGTGCGCGAGCTCGATCAGCTGATCGAGGCGGGCGCGATCGCGGTCGCCCACGGCCGGTGCGATAGCAGTGGCGAGGCGGCGCAGGGTGACGCCATACCCCTCGGTGAGGAGATCTCGGCGCAGCTGTCGGGCGACCGATCCATTCGCCCCCCGGTCGTCGGTCCCGGCGAGCCCGAGGTGTCCCCCGAGCGGCGAGCCGACCACCGCGTACAGCGAAGCGCGATCCCCGGGGTGGTCGGCGAAGAGGAGCGCCGACAGGATCCGATTCACCGCGGGGGAGTCGGAGAGCGGGTTCCCCCCCTCTTGGCTCGCGTCGATCCCCTCGGCGCGCAAGAGGTCGATCAGCTGCACGATGCGATCGTTGCGCCGCAGGAGCACCCCGACCGTCGCGCTCGGAGCGGCCTCGTGGATCTGCCGGATGACATCGATCGCTCGGAGGTAAGGGAGGTCGCGGTCGGAGAGGTCGCCATCTCGCTCCTCTCGCTCGGCGATGCGCAGCTCGACGTAACCCGAAAGGTCGGGGCTCGCCGCGGAGTGCTCGTGGAAGTCTTCGGCCCAGCGGCTCGCGGTGTCGGCGTCTCCGGGGAGGAGCATCGTGTCCGCGACGCCACCGAAGACTTCGTTCACCGCGTCGAGCACTATCGGGGAGGAGCGCCGACTCAGATCGAGGAGCGTCGCAGAGTTGTCGGGGAGAAGTTCTTCGACCGCGTCGAACAGGGCGCGGCACCCACCGCGTCACCCATAGATCGCCTGCTTCACGTCACCGACGCAGAAGAAGGTGCGGCTGCCGTCCTCGATGATCACTTCGTCGAAGACCGGCTTCAGCACCCAGTACTGGAAGCGGGAGGTGTCCTGGAATTCGTCGAGGAGGACGTGGTCGATCCGCGTGTCGAGCCGTTCGTAGGCGGAGAGCAGTTGTTCGGTCGCGCGGCACTCGACCAGTCTGCGCGTCACGGTGCCGAAGTCGTAGAGACCCACCTCGTCGCGGCGGTGCCGCTCGCACTCGTCGTACTTCCCCATCAGCTCACGGCTCGCGTGGTTCTGTCCGATGAGCCGCGAGAGCTCCCAGTGGCGGGCGGCGGCGAGGGGAGCGGCGAGGGCTTCCGACCACTCGACCGGGATCTCCTTGCTCGAGAATCGGAGTTCACCGTCGAGAATCTTCTGCACGAGTCCGATCCCGGCGAGACGCTGCGGTTCGTCCTCGTCGAGTGCGCGCAGGATCGCCTCGCGAGCGTCTCGCCAGTGCTTCGGCTCTTCTCCTTTGGCGGTGAGGGGGACCGGTGCATCGGCGATGGCCCCCCGCGCCCGCACCAGATCTGCGGCGCTCGGCGCAGGGGGAAGGGGGATCCGATCCCACGACGGACCCGGCGACTCGAGCCAACGGTGGTGGAGGTCGACGACCAGATCGTCGACCTGCTCGGTGACCGAGCGGCGAAGATCTCCTTTCGAGAGACGCCGCACCAATTCGACCGCCGCGTTCGCATCGGCTTCGAGGAGATCCGCGACCGCCGATCGTCGCAACCGGGCGAGCGTCGCCGCATCGCCGATCCCCCAGTCGGGAGGGAGCTGCAGTTCGAAGGCGTGCCCCGCCGCGATTCGGTGGAAGAACGCATCCAGGGTCTCGACCTGGAGGTCGGGGAGCGCCCGCGCAACGGCGGCGAGCAGTCGATCTGCGGCCTCGGCATCGAGGGCGAACTCTCGGGGGATCTCCTCGTTGACCTGGGCGCGGAGCTTCTCGTCGAGCACCGCTCCCGCGAGGCGCCGCATCACCCGTGCGAGGATCTCCCCCGCCGCCTTCCGGGTGAAGGTCGTGGCGAGGATGCGACGGGGTTCGACCCCCGCCGCCAGGAGCCCGATGAAGCGGTGGATCAGTTGGTAGGTCTTCCCCGAACCGGCGGAAGCTCGGACGAGCCGCGGGGGGAACGGATGGTCGCTCATTCGTCGCTCTCCGCGCGTGCGAACGCCTCTTCCTCTTCTCCACTCTCGACGAACCGCTCTCGCACCCCGAACGACTCGCCCGCAAACACCCGGTCCCACGGAGCGGAGAGGGCTTGGGGGGGCCAGAATACGCCGTCGTGGATCTTCTTCAGGGTGTCGCGCGCCTCATCGATGGCGGACGCGAACTCCGCTTCGCCCCAGGGAGCGGCTTCGAACCGGACCGCATTCGGGTCGCGGGGCAAGAGCACGAATCCGACCTCGACCGGCCCCTCCACGCCGACCAGTGGAGCGAGGTGCCGGTAGAGGGGGAGCTGCAGGCTGCGCCACCTCTTGTTCGCGAGCGGACCGACGCGGTGCACTTTCTCCGGGCTGTCCCCCGCCTCGCCGGTCTTGTAGTCGATGATCCGGAAGCGCTCGCCGTCGAGGTGTCGATCGATGCGATCGATCTTCCCGGTCAGCGTGCATGCGATCCCGTGCGCGGCGAAGTTCGGCTCCCCGGACGGAATCGTGATCTCCGTGCCGTGGAGTCGCCAACCGTCGCGCGCCGAGTCCGCGTGCCAGCGAGCGAAGACCCGCAGCCGCTCTTCCGCCTGCGCGCGCTGGATCCGCACCGCGGCGGCGGGATGGTCGCCGTGGTGGCGGCGCATCACCTGTGCGAGCGAGTCGAGCAAGGAGGCCTCGACCACCGCGGGATCACCCGAGTCCCGCGCGGCGGGGTCGTTCCCGAGCGCTTCGAGGACCTCGTGCAGACGCTCCCCGAACCGGAGGGGGTCGAGTTCATCGGCGCGGTCGTCGAGCTCCCCGAGTTTCAGGATGCGCTGCAAGTAGAAGGTGTACGGGCACGCGAGGTATCCGGCGAGGGCTGTGATCGAGACCCGGGTGCGGGGTGACTCGAGTGGGACGGGCCGGGGCACCGCGAGAGGCGGGATCGAGATCCCCTCGATCGGAAGCGGGGGCGGTGCCACCGGGTCGCCCTTCTCCTCGTAGAACCGTCGCACGCGCTGCGCACGTGGTGCATTCTCGATCAGGAAGAACCGGCTCGGGTGACGCGGCACGCCGTCGTCGCCACGGCGTCCGGAGATCCAGGTGACGCGCCGCCCCGACGCGATGAGCGCGTGGGCAACCCAGGCATCGCGAAGCACTCGCCTGCGATCGTCCGGGAGGTCGAGTTCCGCGCGGAGTCGCGGGGAGAGGATCGGGTCCGGTCCCCCGCCGTGGGCGGGGAGGAATCCCTCGTTCGCGCCGAGAACGACCACCGACTCCGCCGGATCGAGTTCGAGTTCGAGCCAGCCGAGGAGTTCCAGCGCGCCCGCTTCAGCGGCGGCAGGGACGGTTGTGGCGAGGAGGGAGCCTTCGAGGAGCCTGAGCGCCTCTGCCGCGGGGAGTGGGGCGGAGATCGCCTCGGGGATCGCCGCGAGGGAGTCGATCGCGTCTTCGAACCGCTCGCGCATCGCCTCGGGAAGCCGCTCACCGATGAGATCGTTGACGATCTTCTCGATCGGCTCGGCCCAGGAGGCGATGGGGCGAGGTGGGCCCGCGAGCGGCGCGAGAAGATCGTTCACCGCCGCGACGAGGGGGCGCCCCCGGGTCGCTCGCGCGAGATCTGGAATGCGCACCGGCAGTCGGTCGGCGCGCACCCCATCGAGTCGTTCGAGGAGGCCCGCGCCGTTCGACTGCGGTTCCACCGCGCGCGCTAGGCGCGACTCGACCCCTGGGTGCCGCAGCAAATTTGCGAGTCGAGCGACCTCCCCGGCTTCGAGCGACTCGCGCAAGGCGGGGAGGAGCGCGCCGAGTTCGCTCCGACCGAGGGGGACCCCCGCGGCGTCGTGCGTGCGCCACCCCGCACGTTCGAGCTGATCGATGAGGAGCGGGCGCACCTCTCCGTCGAGGACGCACAGGGTAGCGGTGCGTCCCGCCGCTTCCTCGGCGGCGATCGCGGACACTCCGTGCGAGGCTTGCCCCCGGGGAGTGTCGGCGATACGCCACCGCTCCTCGGGAATCTCGATCGGAGGGATAGCGCAGACGTCGCCGAGCAGCTCTCCGAACGGGCCGAAGCGATCGGCCTCCGAGGCATGGGCGTGGATCCACACCTCGAGCTCGGAGGCGAGTCCCGCGAGGGCCGCGCGGACGCGCGGGCGCGGGTCCGAGAGACCGATCGAGAGCGCCGGCCCCGGATCGCGGGGGGGGCGCGCTTCCTGCGCAGCGAACGGTGCGTGTCGTCCGGCGCGATCGAGGCGCTCCGCGGCACGCGCGGCGAGAGCCCCGATCGCGGCGAGGCGGCGCGCCTCCGGCACGCTGCCGCCCCCGGTGCGTCGCGTGAGCTCTTGCAGCGGAATTCCCTCCTCCGCGAGCTCGACCGCCAAGCGATCGAGTCGTGAGGCGAGTCGGGCCGTCCCCGCGGGGGTCACCCGATCGGGGTCGGGAAAGAGGTCCGCGAGGCGATCGTGCTCGCTCTCGTGGATCGCGGAGATCCAAGCGAGGCGTCGTTCGAGATCGGAAGGGGGGTGTTCGTCGGTCGCCCGGGTCAGCTCGAGGAGTCCGCGGGGGGGGATGATGCGGGGGAGCAAGACGCCGCGCCCACCGCTGGCCCGAGCGAGGCATTCGACCAGGGTGCGACCGGCGCGCGCCCCCGGCAGGACGACGGTGCGTCCGCGTAGGTCGATCGGACCCACGCCGCTCGCCGCGGCGGCGATGAGCCGCGCGGCGGCCTCGTCGAGAGGAGGGCGGTCCCAACCGAGGAAGTGGCGGGAGATGGGTCTTGGCATCGGTGGTCCCCTTCCCCCCATCCCGATTTCACAGTCCCGATCTCACAATCCCGCTGCTCGGCCGACGACCGCATCGAAATGGGACAGGCACCGCTCTGCGGAGCCAGTCCCCACATCGTCGCACGACGAATCGCAGCGGTAAAGCGGGGCGCGTTGCTTGTCGTTCGCCCGTTCGGGTAGGCTCCCTCCCATGACGAGGCACCGCACCCCGAACTACGGGTTCATCATCGACAACCGGCGGTGTATCGGCTGCCACGCCTGTACGGTCGCCTGCAAGACCGAGCACGGCGATCCGATCGGGATCAACAAGACGTGGGTGCAGTACATCGAGAAGGGGACCTGGCCCGAGGTCACCCGCGCGTTCCATGTGATGCGCTGCAATCACTGCGCGAATGCCCCCTGCGTCGAGATCTGCCCGACCGCGAGCCTCGAGACGCGCGCCGATGGGATCGTCGACTTCGACCCCGGGCGCTGCATCGGTTGCAAGGCGTGCATGCAGGCGTGCCCCTACGATGCGATCACCCTGAATCCGGACTCCGGGACCGCCACCAAGTGCAACTACTGCGCACACCGAGTCGATGTCGGGCGCGAGCCGGCCTGCGTCGTGGTCTGCCCGACGGAGGCGATCATCACCGGCGACCTCGACGATCCGCAGAGCCGCATCGCGCGGTTGATGGCGACCGAACAGACGATGGTGCGGCGCCCCGAGAAGGGGACCGAGCCGAAGCTCGCCTATATCGAGGGGCACCGAGACGCCCTCGAACCGCTCGCCGCGCGACGGGCCGTGCGCACCCTCTGGGGGGAACGAACGACCGACGCGGTCGACCGGGCGGACGACCTCGCCGCCGGGCTCGGCTCCGGGAAGCTCGCCGACTGGGTCGCGGGGCTCTCGCATGGGGGGATGAACGGCGCGCGGGGCGGCGGCAATGGCGCGGCGCTCGGGCTCTCGAACGCCATCGCCAACCCCGGACCGACCTCCCGCTCCGGCCCGGTGCGCACCTATGACATCGCCCAGCGTCACGCGGGGAGCTGGGGGTGGAAGGTCAGCGGCTACCTCTTCACCAAGTCGATCGCCGCGGGGGCGTTCCTGATCCCGGCGCTCCTCTCGCTCTTCGACGAAGCCGCTCCGGTCGAGCGCTTGTTCCGCTCTGGAGTGCCGCTCGCACTGGCGTTCCTCGCACTGACCGGGGTGCTCCTGGTCGCAGATCTGAAGCGACCCGAACGCTTCCTCTGGGTCCTCCTCAGGCCGCAGTGGAAGTCGTGGCTCGTCCGCGGGGCGTACATCATCACCGCGTACGGTGCTTTGCTCGGAGGTTGGTTCACATTCGGCGGGACCCCCGGCGGATTCTTCAGCACGCTCGGCGGAATCCTCGCCGCCGCGACCGCCGCGTACTCGGGGTGGCTATTCGGGCAGGCGAAGGGGCGGGATCTTTGGCAGTCGCCCCTGGTGCCGGTGCACCTGCTCTGCCAGGCACTCGTGGCCGGGAGCGCGGCTCTCCTCCTCTGCGCTCCCTTCGAACTCGCGGATCTCGCAAACGTGCTCGCGGTCGCGCTCGCACTGGACGCCCTTCTCATTCTCGCTGAGATGCACGGTCGCCACGCGAGCGAAGCGGCCGCGCGCGCGCAAAAGTTGATGATCTCGGGGCAGCGTCGGTGGTGGCTCTACTGCGGCTCGCTCGCCATCGGTCACTTCCTCGCCATCGTTCTGGTCCTGACCGGAGAAGGCCCGACCCGAGCGGTCGCGGCGTGCTTCGCGCTGATCGGGGTCCTGATCTACGAACACCTCTGGGTCGATGCGCCCCAGCGGCTCCCCCTCGCATGAAATCGAGTGCCCGATGCCGCGCCACTTGAGCAAGATCGAGAAGCTCGCCGCGAGCTTGGGACTCGTCCCGAAGGCGCGCGACCTCCCGGTGCCCGAGCGGCTCGGGGATGGTCGCCTCTCCCACTACCCGCCGTTCGAGAAGTGGGAGAACTGGGAGGAGCTCGACGCCCGGCGACTGCCGCACCGCTACTCGCTGATCCCGACCACCTGCTTCAATTGCGAGGCGGGGTGCGGATTGCTCGCCTATGTCGATCGCGACTCGGGCGAGATCGAGAAGATCGAGGGGAACCCGCTGCACCCCGGATCGCGCGGGCGAAATTGTGCGAAGGGTCCGGCGACCCTGAATCAGCTCCGCGATCCCGAGCGCATCCTCACTCCGATGAAGCGGGTCGGCCCCCGTGGGACGGGGAAGTTCGAACCGTGCGGGTGGGACGAGGCGCTCGAGGCGATCGCCAACCGGATTCGCTGCGCCTTCGACGAGGGGCGTGGTGAGGAGGTGATGTACCACGTCGGTCGACCGGGGCACGAAGCATTCATGGAGCGGCTCCTCTCGGCGTGGGGGATCGACGGGCACAATTCGCACACCACCGTCTGCTCCGCCTCGGCGCGTTGCGGGTATCAGCTCGCCTGGGGCTACGATCGCCCCTCGCCCGACTACGAGAACGCGCAGCTGATCCTGCTGATCTCTTCGCACCTCGAGGCGGGACACTACTTCAACCCCCACGCCCAACGGATCATCGACGCGAAGAACCGGGGGGCGCGGATCGTCGTCCTCGACCCGCGCCTGTCGAACACCGCGAGCCGCGCCGACCTCTGGCTCTCGACGAGGCCCGGCACGGAAGCGGCGGTGCTCCTCGCGACGATCCGCGTCCTGCTCCTCGCCGGCGCGGTCGATCGGACGTTCGTCGAGAACTGGGTCGACTGGCGAGGCTACCTGCAGAGCGTGCACTGCGAAGCGAGTCCGGACCTCGACACTTTTCTCCGCCTCCTCGCGGAAGATCTCGCCGAGTACACCCCCGAGTACGCGGCGCAGCTCGCGGGGATCTCCCCGGACCAGGTGCGCCAGCTCGCTCGCGAGATCGAGCGCGCCGGCCCGCGCGTCGCCGCCCACGTCTGGCGGGCCGCGGCGAGTGGGAACGAGGGAGGGTGGCAGGTCGCGCGGGCGATGTGCCTGCTGACCGCACTGGTCGGCGCGGTGGGCGCTCCCGGGGGGACGAGCCCGAGCGCGTGGAACAAGTTCAAGCCCGAATTCTGGACGAAGACCGAGGGCCCGAAGAACTGGAACGAGCTGATCTGGCCGAAGGAGTACCCGCTCAGCTTCTACGAGATGAGCCACATCCTCCCGCACCTGGTCCTCGATGGGCGCGGCAAGATCGATGTGTACTTCACGCGCGTCATCAATCCGGTGTGGACCTTTCCCGACGGGTTCACCTGGATGGAGATGCTCCGCGACGAGAGCCGGGTCGGTCTCTACGTCGCGCTCACTCCGACTTGGAACGAGACCGCGTACTTCGCCGACTTCGTGCTGCCGATGGGACATTCGGCGGAGCGCCACGACATTCAGAGTCAGGAGACCCACGCGGGACGTTGGGTGAGTTTTCGCCAGCCGGTGAAGCGGGCCCGCGCCGCCCTCGCCGGGGAGGAGGCGACCGACACTCGCTCCTTCAATCCCGGGGAGGTGTGGGAAGAGGACGAGTTCTGGATCGACCTCACCTGGCGGATCGACCCCGACGGGAAGCGTGGGATCCGCAGACACTACGAGTCCCCGTACCGGCCGGGGAAGAAGGTCACGGTCGACGAGTACTACCGGTGGATCTTCGAGAACGGCGTCCCCGGATTGCCGGAGAAGGCGAAGGAAGCGGGTCTCGAACCGCTCGAGTACATGCGCCGCGTCGGCGCGTTCGAGTTGGAGCGAGGGAAGTACCGCCTCCACGAGCAGAAGGTCGAGATTCCGGAAGGCTCGCGGGTGCGCGTGGAGGCGGCGGGCGGTCTGGTGACCCTCGACGGCAAGGTGGTCGGCGTCGCGGTCGACGGCGCGATCCGCCACGGATTCCCGACTCCGAGTCGGAAGATCGAAGTCGTATCGAAGACCCTCGCCGAGTGGGGCTTCCCCGGCGAAGCGCTCCCGCGCTACTCGCCGAGTCACGTCGGGCCCGAGGTGATCGATCCGGAGAAGGGGATCTACACCCTGGTCCCGACCTTCCGCCTCCCGACCATGATCCACTCACGCTCGGGGAACGCGAAGCACCTGAACGAAATCTCGCACGCGAACCCCGTGTGGATGCACCCCGACGACGCCGACCGCCACAGCCTCGCCGACGGCGATCTGCTCAAGGTCGAGACCTCGATCGGGCACTCGATCAACCGGGTGCGCGTGACGGATGGGGTGCGCCCCGGCGTCGTCGCTTGCTCGCACCACATGGGTCGCTGGCGGCTCGAGGGAGGGATCGGCTCCCAGTGGTCCAGCGCGACGGTGCGCATCGAACCGATCGAAGGAGGCCGGATGCGGCTGCGCATCATCGAGCCGAGCGGTCCGTTCGACTCCGCAGACCCCGACACTCGTCGAGGGTGGTGGAAGGAGTCGGGGGTCCACCAGAACCTCACCTTCCCCCCGCAGAGCGACCCGATCAGCGGCATGCACTGCTGGCACCAGCTGGTTCGAGTCTCTCCGGCCGGTCCCGGAGATCAGTACGGGGACGTGGTCGTGGACATGGAGAAGTCGCGGGAAGTCCATCGCGCTTGGCTCGCCAAGGCGCGCCCGCCGGCGGGGGATCTCCGGCGGCCGGAGTGGTTACCCCGTCCGCTGCGCCCGCAACCGGAGGCGTACCGTATCGACCAGCAGCGAGCACCGGACTCCCCCTGAGCGCTGGTATTCCTGGCCATCGCATGGAGTTCTTGAGACAATAAGATCGGGTCCCCGCTCGCCACGGAGAATCGATACTCGCTCTCGTGCGAGGGCAACCATGTTCCGAGATGAAAGCTCCGGAAGGACCCGTACCTGGGGGTCCGGGGATGAAGCGGCTTGGGTCCCGGGCTGGACCGTCGAGGGGCGTTACGACCTGAAGGACCCGTTGGGTGCCGGCGCATTCGGCACCGTCTTCGCGGCCTACGACCGCATCACCCAGCGACAGGTCGCGATCAAAGCCTTCCTTCAGTATCGCGAGTGTCGGCCACGGCGCTTCGGACGTGAGGTGCGCGCTCTCGAGACCCTGCAGCTCCCCGGAGTGGTGAGGATCCTCGATCAGGGCGCGGCGGCGGGCATCCATTACATCGTCATGGAGCGCATCCTCGGTCAAGCCTTTCCGGGCCGGCACCTGCCGCTCGACTGGGAGGAACTCTCGCCCCTTGCGATCGCGCTGCTCGAGACGATCTCTCGGGTCCACGCCGCCGGGTTGGTCCATCGCGATCTGAAGCCGAACAACATCCTCGTGGACTCCGACGGCGTCCTGACCATTCTCGACTTCGGCTTGGCTTGGGGGACGGATCTCGAGTCCCAGGTGACCCGTGAAGGCGTGATGGTCGGCACGCCCCAGTACCTCGCCCCGGAACAGACCGGTGGTGTCCAAGTCGATCTCCGCGCGGACCTCTACGCCTTCGGGGGGATTCTCTACGAGTGCCTCTGCGGCGAAGTCCCGTATCAGGGCGAGACTCTGGAGCAGCTGCTCCTCGCGAAGTCACGAAGTCGGCCGGAACCGCTCCACAAGCGGGACGCGCGGATCCCGGAGCGCATCTCGGACCTGATCGGTCGGCTCCTCGATCCGAGTCCGCACCGCAGACCCAACGCCGCGGCCGAGATCCTCCGGATCTTCAGGGGAGAGTCGATCCCCAGGGAGGATGCCCCCGCGATTTGGCTCGGCTCGACCTCCCCCCTCGACCTGCTCCGCGGTGCGTTCGAGAGGAATCGCTCGATCGATATCTGCGGGGTCCACGGGAGCGGCCGCTCGCGCTGCCTCGAGGAGGCGGCGCGGATCGCACATCGACTCGGACGGGCGGTCCATTGGGTGACTCCGGCCCAGAGCCCATTCGCCAGCCTGCAGACGGTGGGAGGTTCGGGACCGCTGGACGCCAACTCTTCGCTCGAGGAGACCGCCGCGGCGATCACTCGGAAGCTCCGGGAGAAGCTGGCCGATGGCGCGGTCCTTCTCGTCGACGAGCTCGAGGGAACCGATCGCTGGACCCGCTCCGTCCTCGAGGAGCTTCGTCCGGATGGCTGTGTGATCCGCGCGCTCACGCCGCCGCTCCGGGGGGAGATCGAACTCGAACCGCTCTCCCAGAGCGACTTGTCGGATCTGTTCTGGGGTCCGGATCGCGTGTTTCATCTGCGTGAGGATGCTGGACGTCAGCTCCACCTGCGCACCGACGGAAACCCGGAGCTGGTCGTCGAGGAGCTCCAGGCCTGGAAACGCTCGGGGCTCTGCCGCCTGGATGGAGAGAGGTGGAGGATCTCCCGGGAGTCCCTCGACCAACTGGCCGTCGGCTTCGAGTTCGCGGCGGGCTTGCGGATCGGCATCGCCCTCACGCCTCTCAACCGAGACGAGCAGAAGATTCTCGCCTGGATCGAGCTCGCCTACCCCCGGGCGACGACGGATGTCCTCGTGGACGTCCTCGACCTCCCACGATGGGAGGTCGAGGCCAGTCTCGAGGAGCTCTGTGCGAGGCGGATGATTCGGAAGCTCGAGGACCAGAGCTGGGCGCCGATCGTGACCGGTCAGTCGATCCTGTTCTTCCCCGCCGAAGATCGAAAGTCGGCGCACGCCCGACTGGCGCAGATCCTGCCTCACGGCATGTCGCGGCTGTTCCACCTGATCGCGGGGCACTCTACCGAGGCCGCGTTCCAGGAAGAAGTGATCGCAGAGACCCTCGAGATCGTCGATGACCTGGAGTGCAACGGGCGTCTCGGCGAGGCGATCGCTGCGGTATCGAGAGCCCTCGACATGGTCCGGGAGAACGGCGAGGAGGGGCGGGAAGAGGAGCTGATCCGGGCCTGGTCCCGTCTCGCGTTCTCGTCCGGATCCCGCTCGACGGTCGAGCGACTGATCCGCGTAGTTCAGCGAAACGAGCGGACGGCGGGGGCCCTCGAGAACATTCGAGCTCTTCTCTCGGCACATCTCGATGCGCTGAGCGGACAGGGGCGAGAAGCGCTCGAAGCGCTCCGGCAGATCCCTGAGCTGAACCCGTCCCTCGAGTTGTGGCGGCTCGCTTCTCAGATGATCGCTGCCAGGTCGCTGAGCCTCGAGGAAGAAGAGAGGATCCTCTGCGAGGTCGAGTCGGCGTTCCGCGCCCTGGATCTGCCGGGCAAGTCGCAGAACATGCCTTCGTGGCGGGGGAGACTCCTCTATCGCCAGGGGAGATTCGCGGAGGCGGCCGAGCATTACATCGCCTCCCTCGGCGCGCCCCGCCCCTCCGCCCAGATCTCGGCCGCCCTGAATGCCTGCAGCGCGTTGGTCGAGGGAGGAGATCTCGATCGCGCTGCCGAGTTCGCGGGGACCGCCCATCGCCTGGCGGTGCAACATCGCCACTCGAGCCACGAGCTGCGGGCTGACCATCAGCTCCGCAACATCGCGTATCACAGACACGAGTTCGGTCCGCCGGATCTGGAGGGTCCCGAGCTCGCAGAGCGTCTGGGGGTCCCGTCTCTGGGGGCGATGGTGTGCCTCACCGAGGCTGGATTCGCGTGGAGAGCGGCAAACAACGCGCTCTGCCGAGATTTCGCCACACGCGCCCACGAACTTTGGCGGGGCGCGCGCCATGATCTCGCGGCGGCGTTCGCCCATCTCGTGACTGGACTTGCGGGTGCGGACATCTCACGGGAGGAGTGCGAATCCGATTGGAAGACGGTGAGCGAATGCCCCCATCCGGGTCTGAAGCTCCAAGCTCTGGCGATCCTCGATCATCTCGGGTGCCCCGTCCCGCGCGCGAGAGAGACCGCGCTCGAGCACTACGGAGAAACGTCCCCGGGGATTCGAGGGATGCCGCGTGAAATTTTTTCGCCCGATGAGTGTTTGGAACGACTGGGTCTGAAAGAAGGAGGATGAAGATTTGGTCTGGGTGAGAGGCCCTACGTCCTCGAGACTGGTTCTGAGCGGAGACTTGCTCGGCGGAGCGGGGACCGACGGTGCACCTACCCCGGCCAACTATCCGTGAGCTCACAGTCCCTCTTGCGACGGAAGAGCGCGCAGTAGGCGACGAGTCCCCCGATGACCCAGATCACCGCGAGGTGGACCGCCTGCTGCGTGCTCTCGTCCCGGAGCGCGCCGATGACGACCAGCACCTCTCCTGCGACGAACAGCAGCGGGACCCACGGATAGAGGGGGACGCGCACCGGGCGCTCTCGTCCCGCCGCCTTCCGGCGGAGGATCACGAGGGACGCTCCGGTCAGTGCGAAGAACGCCGCGTCGATCAGGACGACCCCCGTCAGCAGTTGATCGACCCCGTTGAACCCTGCGACCAAGAGTAGAACGACCGCGATCGTCCCGAGGAGCAGCGTTGCCGCGACCGGCGTCCCGAAACTCCCGTGCAGCCGTCCGAACGCCCGGAAGAACTTCCCATCGCGCGCCATCGCATAGGTCAGCCGCGGTCCCGCGAGGAACTGCGCGTTCAGCACCCCGAACGACGACAGCGCGACCGCCGCGGCGACGATCCGGGTCCCGACGTGGGGCCACACCACGGAGACCGCGTCGGAGGCGAGGGTCTTGCTCCCGGCGACCCCGTCGAATCCGAGGAGTCGGAAGTACCCCCAGTTCACTAGCAGGTACACCGCGACCACGACGACGACCCCAAGGACGATCGAGCGCGGAACCGTGCGCTCGGCATCGCGGACCTCACCACCCATCCAGAGTCCCTGTTGCCAACCGCCGAACGAGAACAGGGTCGGCACCAGGCCGGCGATGAGGAGCACACCCCACGGCGAAGCAGTGCCCGGTGCGAGCGACGTCGGTGTCTCCGCGACCGCCGCGGGCTCGGCGAGCGCAGCGATGACCGTCACCAGCAGTAGGGTCGCCACCTTCGCGACCACGGTGAGGTTCTGGATCGACGCGCCCCAGCGGACGCCGAGGATGTTGGCCCCGGCCAGCCCTCCGATGATCACGACGGCGAGGGCGACCTCGGCCGTCTCGCCGAATGGAGCACCGTTCACCGCGACGCCGACGTGTCGAGCGCAGATGATCGCGATGATCGCCACGGCCCCCGCCTGGATCGCGGTCAGGTTGCAGAAGCCGTACAGAAACCCGAACGGCGCGCCGAGCGCATCGCGCAGGGCGTCGTACTGTCCCCCGGCGCGCGGGTAGAGCCCGCCGAGCTCGGCGAAGGTCAGCGCCCCGAGCAGAGCGATCACGCCCCCGACTCCCCACGTCGCGAGCGCGAG
Source organism: Planctomycetota bacterium (assembly GCA_032128395.1). Classification (GTDB taxonomy): domain Bacteria; phylum Planctomycetota; class UBA8108; order UBA1146; family UBA1146; genus JAQBGV01. The sequence goes on from JAQBGV010000049.1 coordinate 47,017, forward strand.
TTCCGCGCTCCCGGTGATCCGAGCCACGAAGGAAGGCGTGAAGAAGATCCCGACCCCGATGATCGCGCCGATCACCACGCAGGTGGTGTCGAAGGGACCGAGGCGGCGCTGGAATCCGGTGGGGTCTGGCATCGCTCTCAGTCTAGTCCCATCCTCTGCCAGGGGGGCCCGGCTTGCCCAGGGACTGATCATGGGACACGTCGGTGGCGAGCCACTCCCCACCAGAACCGGTGGTCAGCGGAAGCCCCGGACCACAGACTCCGACCGCCATGAAAACCGCCCTGAACCCAACCCCCCCACTCGTGACACCCCCTACTGCCTCCGTCGGCGCTCTCCACGGGATCGCGGCCTACCTCTGGTGGGGAGTCCTCACCCCCCTCTACTTCCGCGAGTTCCGCGAGGCCTCGCCGTGGGAACTGCTCGCCTGGCGCGTCCTCGGCGGCTTGCCCCTACTCTTTCTCCTCCTCGCGGTGCGTGGGAACTTGGGTTCGATTCGTCACGCCCTCTCCGCTCGGGGGACCCGTCGTTGGCTCCTCCTCTCCACCGCGGTGATCACGCTCAACTGGTTCGTCTTCATCCTCGCGGTGGTGACCGAACGGCTCACCGAAGCGAGCCTCGGCTACTACATCAATCCGCTCGTCTCCGTCGCCCTCGGGATGCTCGTCCTCGGGGAAAAACTACGGCCACTCCAAGCGTGCGCCGTCGCGATCGCGGTGGGAGGAGTTGTCGTCCTGACGGTCTCTCAAGGGAGTCTGCCGTGGATCTCCCTCGTCCTCGCACTGAGCTTCGGCCTGTACGGCTTGCTGCGAAAACGGATGGCCGCCGGCCCCGCCACCGGACTGACGATCGAGATGCTCGTGCTCCTCCCGGCGATGCTGGCGCTCGAAATCTGGCTCATCGGGGGGGGGAGCGCGGACTTCGGGACGGAGACCCGGATCTCGCTCGGACTCGCGGGGGGGGGGATCATCACCGTGATCCCCTTGGTCCTCTTCGCGAGCGCAGCGCGACGGCTGCGACTCGTCACGGTCGGTCTCCTCCAGTACCTCGCACCGACGGCGCAGCTCGCCCTCGCGGTCCTCGCATTCGGAGAGCCGTTCGGGACGGGGAGAGCGATCGCGTTCAGTCTGATCTGGTGCGCGGTGGCGGTGTACTCGATCGACGCGTGGCGAGCGCACCGAGGGAGCGGCAAAAGCTGAAGTCGGCGCGGCTTCGCCGCGACGGCGAGCGGGGTGGGCTTACGAAAACCCCCCAAAGCCAACCGAGCCAGAGGCGAGCGTTATGGGGTGAAGTCGGCGCGGCTCTGCCGCGACGGCGAGGGGGTTTTGCGAAAACCCCCTAAGAACACGCTGAAGTCGGCGCGGCTCCGCCGCGACGACGAGGGGGTTTTGCGAAAACCCCCTAAGAAAACGCTTCGTCGGCGCGGCTCTGCCGCGACGACGAACCACGCCTACTTCCGCTTGATCTTGTGCAGCGTGTGCTTGCGGGTGCGCGAGCAGTATTTCTTCAGCCCAGCCTTCATCTTCTCAGGGACTCCACCCTTGAGGTTCATGCTGGTCCGATAGTTCAGGTCGCCGCAGTCGGTGCACTGGAGCCAGACGGGCTCGCGCGCGACCTTCTTCCCCTTGGCCATCGATTCGTCTCCCGCTGGTTCGGGGAATCCCCGTTCAGTGTGGCTCCGGAGCGCTCGTTCACCCTCCGCAGAGCCCGGGATCGTAGCGATCCCTCCGTGGGGTGTCTAGGAGAACAGGGCGATCGAAAGGTGGATCCGGAATGGCCGAGTTCGGCCTAGCGGGGCACCTGGCGCCCCTGGCGGCGCCGGTCGGCCTCCGTCAGGATCCGTTTCCGGACCCGGATCGATTTCGGGGTCACCTCGACCAGCTCGTCCGGGCCGATCCACTCGAGTGCAGCCTCGAGGGTGAGCCGGCGGACGGGCCGAACCACGGTGGCATCGTCCTTCCCCGCGGCGCGGACGTTGCGGAGCTTCTTCGTGCGGACGACATTGATGTTCAGATCGTTGTTGCGGGCGTGCTCGCCGACGACCATCCCCTCGTATACCGGGCTGCCGGGCTCGATGAAGAAGATCCCGCGGTCGTAGAGCGCATCGAGGGCGTACCCGGTCGCCTGTCCCGCTTCGATCGAGATCAGCGCGCCATTGACTCGTCGGGGGAGTTCTCCGGCGTAGGCGGAGTACTCGAGAAAGCTGTGGTGCGTGACCGCCCTCCCCTGGGTCGCGGTGAGGATCCGGTTTCGGAGTCCGATCAGCCCGCGAGCGGGGATCCGAAATGCCATGTGGAGATAGCCGGTCGCGCCCGGCTTCTTGTCCATGCTCTGCATCTCCGCGCGGCGCTCGCCGATCAGGGACATCACCGACCCCTGGCACTCCGCCGGACACTCGATCACGAGCTGTTCGAACGGTTCGAGGCGGTGGCCAGCCACTCTGCGCTCGACCACCCGCGGCATGCCGACGGAGAGCTCGAATCCTTCCCGGCGCATCGTCTCGAGCAGGATTCCGAGGTGCATCAGCCCGCGACCGGAGACGTTGTACTCCTCGGGACGCTCCCCCGTCTCGACGCGCAGGGCGACGTTGCGCTCGAGCTCCTTGCGGAGGCGATCGCCGATCTGACGGGTGGTGACGTAGTCCCCTTCACGCCCCGCCATCGGACCGTCGTTGACTCGGAAGGTCATGTGAAGGGTCGGTTCATCGACCAGGATCGGGGTCAGGCGCCGTGGATCATCGCGGTCGGTAATCGTCGCGCCGATGTCGATCGACGGAATTCCGATCACCGCGCAGATGTCCCCCGACTCGACCGACTGGACCTTCTTCCGCCCGAGGCCCTCGAACAACAGCAGCTCGCCGATCCTCTCGTCGCTCGGAGTTCCGTCGGGCGCGATCACGCGAACCGTTCGCCCGGACTCGATCCGGCCCCCCTCCACTTTTCCGATCGCGATCCGGCCGACGAAGTCGGAGTGGTCGAGAGTGGTCACTCGCATTTGGAGCGGTTCGTCGGGGCGGACCCGCGGGGGCGGCACGTAGGCGATGATCTTCTCGAGGAGCAGTTCGAGTCCGACCCGGTCGCCATGGGGTCCCTCCGAGACCCATCCATCGCGCCCCGAGGCGTACAGCACCGGAAAGTCGAGGGTGTCATCGTCGGCTTCCAAGTGGACGAGGAGGTCGAACACTTCGGTGAGCACCTCGTCGGGGCGGGCGTCCGGTCGGTCCGCCTTGTTGATCACCACCAGCGGGCGCAGTCCGTGTCCGAGCGCTTTCTCGAGTACGAACCGCGTCTGAGGCATCGGTCCCTCGAACGCGTCGACGAGCAAGATCGCCCCGTCCGCCATCGAGAGGACCCGCTCGACCTCGCCGCCGAAGTCTGCGTGCCCCGGAGTGTCGATGATGTTGATCTTGTGGGTCGTCCCCGCGAGCGCCCACTCGACCGAGCAGTTCTTCGAGAGGATCGTGATCCCGCGTTCCCGTTCGAGCGGGTTCGAGTCCAAGATCAACCCGTGCTGCCCTCCCGCGAGACGGTCGAGATCCTCGTCTCGGAACATCCCTGAGGTGTACAGGAGCCGGTCGACCAGGGTGGTCTTCCCATGGTCGACGTGGGCGATGATCGCGACGTTGCGGATCAGGGACGGGTCCATCGAGGCAGCTCCTTCAGGGTACGACGGCCGGAGTGTACCGGAGGGGCACGACGCCGGGTGCGGATCCGCCTGGACGAGGGGGGAAACTCACCGCAGACTGAGTGTCATGACCGACGTGACGGAGCACGGGGGGGCGAAGAGGAGGCTCGAGATGGCGGAACCGGTCGTGGTCTACGTCGCGAGGGACTTTCCCCAGGCGCACCTCCTGAGCGCGGCCCTCGCCGCCGAGGGGATCGAGGCGTTCGTCCTGAACGAAAATCTCCAGGCCGCGGCTGGGGAGCTCCCGATGGGGTGGGCGACCGCAGCTCGGTTGATGGTCGCCGCTGAGGACGAAGAGCGGGCGCGAGAGATCCTGCGGGAGCTGGGGGAGGACGTCTGAAGCCCTTCCCCTCGAGTGATCCTCTCGACGGTCTCCCGCTCTTCCTCGCCACCCCCGCGCACTGGATCGAGGTCGCGACCGGCGATCTCGACTCCCTCCTCGTCGACCACGCCTGGTGCGAGTTCAAAGCTGCGACCGCCGGGCTCGGCATGATCGCGCGGTTCCCCGGGCACCCGGGTCTGGTCCGACCGATGCTCGCGCTCGCGCAGGAGGAGATGCTCCACTTCCGCCAGTGTATGGATCGATTGGATGAGCGGGGGAGAGTGCTCGGGGTGCCACCGGCCGATCGGTACGTCAGAGCGCTCCGCGGGCGCTTCGCGGCGGAGGGGCACGGTCTCGGCGCACTCGGCGACATGCTGATCGTGAACGCGTTCGTCGAAGCGCGCTCCTGCGAACGCTTCCGCCTGCTCGCGCGTGCCCTCTGCGGACGCGCCGGACCGGACGGCGAACTCGGTGAGTTCTACGCCCGCCTCGCCGAAGCGGAGGGACGCCACTGGGAGACCTTCCGCGATCTCGCCGCGCGGGAACTCGGCGATGCCGCGCGCATCGACCAGCGCATCGAGGAGGTCGCCGCGATGGAAGCGGAAGTGGTACAGGAGCTGCCGGTCGGCGTTCGAATGCACTGACCACCCCGATGGGACTGGCTCGCCGAAGGTGCTGCCTGTCCCGGACCTCCGCCGGTACTCCGACGGATGCGGCTCGCTGCGGAACGGTCGCGGGCACTCTCCCGTCCACAGTGGTTCGGCGAGGGTGGTCCTGCGGGGGAGCGTCCGGGACAGGCATCACCTTCGGCGAGCCAGCCCAGCATCGATCATCACCAAATTTAGCGGGCGAAAGTCAGCACGCCACCGTTGTCCTTCGGACCGAGCGCGAGGAGGAACGGCAGAGCCTTTTCCCCCCACTCCCCCGGTGAGATCGATCGGGCCGCATCTCTCGCCCCGAACGCAGTCGCGAGCATTTCGGTGTGCACCGTACCGGGAGAGAGAGTGACCGCCGCGAGACCGGACGGCAATTCCTGGGCGAGGGCCGCGGTCAATCCTTCGACCGCGTACTTCGACGCGCAGTAGGGGGCGACCTCCGCAGAGGTGCTTCGACCCCACCCGGAGGAGAGATTCACCACGATGCCGCGGCCGCGCTCGATCATCGCGGGGACGAAGTGGCGGATGATCGCTGCGACCCCTTTCACGTTGACGTCGATCAGGCGGTCGAACTCGGCGGCGGGGACCTCCCAGAGCGGCATGCGGTCGTGGATGAGGGCTGCGCTGTTGAAGATCAGGTCGGGGATCACCCCCGAACCGCGAAGCTCCTCTCCCCAGTCCGCCACGCGGGCGTCGTCCGCGACGTCGACGACCCGGAACCGGTGGGGGGGACCCGCGCCCCGCGCCAGCTCCGCGATCTTCTCCTGGTCGCGGCCGCAACCGATGACGGTGTGCCCGCCGGCGATCGCGGCTTCCGCGAGCCCCCGTCCGATTCCGCGCGTCGCGCCGGTGATCAACAGGACTCGGCTCATCTCCCGGGCGCTGCCTGCCACGCGTCGATCCATTCCTGCATGCGCCTCTCGAGGACATCGAGGGGGAGCGCTCCGGCGGAGAGCAGATGGTCGTGGAAAGCGCGGAGATCGAAGTCCTCCCCGTGCGCCTTCTCGGCCCGCCGACGGAGGTCTCGGATGCGCAATTCGCCGACCTTGTAGGCGAGTGCCTGCCCCGGCCAGCTGATGTAGCGGTCGACCTCTGCCTCGATGTTCTCGCGGGAGAGTGCCGAGTTCGCCGCCATGAACTCGATCGCTTCTTCGCGCGGCCACCCGAGCTGGTGGATCCCGGTGTCGACGACCAGCCGCAGTGCGCGCCACATCTCGTAGGAGAGTCGTCCGAAGTCGCTGTAGGGATCGGTGTAGAGGCCCATCTCGGTTCCCAGGGACTCGGCGTAGAGTGCCCACCCCTCGACGAACGCGGTGAAGCCCATCGTCTTTCGGAACTCGGGGCGCCCCTCGAGTTCGTTCGCGAGTGCGATCTGCAGGTGGTGACCCGGCACCGCCTCGTGCAGTGCGAGCGCGACCATCTCGTACTTCGGTCGGGACCGAAGGCCATAGGTGTTCGCGTAGAACCACCCCGGTCGGGCGCCGTCGGGGGGCGCGGGTTGGTAGTAGGCGGTGGTCGCGCGCGGCGCCTCGTACGCCGGGATCTCTTTTACGCCGTACGGGGCGCGTGGGAGTCGCCCGAAGAACCGGGGGAGTTCGGCGTCGACCCGCTTGCAGATGTCGCGATACCCCCTGAGAAGCTCCTCGGCGCTGTCGTGGTAGAAAATCGGGTCCTTCCGCAGGTGCTCGACGAACGCCGCGAAGTCCCCCTCGAAGCCGATCTCCGCGATGCGCGCCTCCATCGCGGCGCGGATACGCGCCACCTCTTCCTTTCCGAGCTGGTGGATGTCGCTCGGGGTGAGAAAGGTAGTGGTGAAGACCTGTACCTGGTGCTGGTAGTAGATGTCTCCGTTCGGAAGGTCGAGAGCTCCGATCGACGGGCGACAGACCGGGATGTATTCCTCCGCGAGGTACTCCCGCAGACGTCGGAAGGCAGGGAGCACTTGCCCTTCGATCACCGCGCGGGCGTCGGTCCGAAGGGCGTCGTGTTCCGCCGCCGGTACGCTCGGAGGGAAGACTTCGAAGGGTGCGTAGAAGCGACTCTTGCCGAGGTCACTGACGAGGTGCTGGTCGAATTGATCGAGGACCCCGTCCTGGGTGACGAGGGGGGCGAGGTACCCCCGCTCGACCCCCATTTCCATCAGCGCGATCGTCCCCTCGATGTAGGCGGGGATCCCCTCGAGTCGCCGGAGGTAGTTGCGGAAGTCCTTCGGTCGAACCAGGGTCATCCGATCCGCGATCGTCGGCATCCAGATCTGCGGTCCGTCGCGTTGGCTGATCGGCATCATCGCGCCGCCGAGGCGGAAGTCGTCGAGCCGGTTCGACAGCTCGCGGGAGAGGAGTTCGACGTCGAGCTTCTCCTGCTCGTCGAGTCCGGTCAGGTCGAGGCCGTTCAGCTCCTTGTCGAACTGATGCTCGGCCGCAGTGCGTCGCTCGCGCACCACCGGCCCCTCCTCCGGGAACCGCCCATCGGCTTCGCGGACCCCGTGATCCGAAGCGAGGAATGGCGACTGCTCGAGTTCGAAGCGCCAGTACCGCTCGATGCACTCACGGAGCTTCGCGCGGTTGCGCTCGACCGTTTCCGGGACGACGCTCTGGCCGCTGACGATTCCGGAACCGGCGAGCGCCGCGACGGCGAGCATGAGGGTGGAGAGCCTGGAGAGAACCGAGCTTGAAATACGCGACACCGTGGCCTCCTTGCCCCGCGAGCGTCCCGATGAGGGCGGAGCGCCGCCGAATCAGCGTCGGGACGTGCTCTTCTGCTTTTTCTGAGCCGTTTTCTTCACTGTCGGGGTCTTCTTCTCCCGGCGCAGCTGCGCGATGAGTTCACGAGTGAACTCGGTCGTCGACGCGGTCCCGCCGAGGTCCCGGGTCAAGATCTCCCCTCGCGAGATCACTGCGGCCACCGCGCGGCGGATCCGGAACGCCGGCTCGTCCAGTCCGAGGTGTCGCATCATCATCGCTGCCGAGAGTACCAGCGCGGTTGGGTTCGCCAGGTCCTTCCCTGCGATGTCGGGAGCGGATCCGTGCACCGCTTCGAAGATCGAGGTCTTGCGGCCGATGTTCGCCCCCGGGCACACCCCGAGCCCGCCGACCAAACCCGCGCACAGGTCGGAGATGATGTCCCCGTACAGGTTCGGCAGGAGGATCACGTCGAAGTGTGCTGGTCGGAGCACGATCTGCATGCAGCAATTGTCGACGATCAGCTCCTCGAACTCGATCTCGGGGAACTTCTTCGCTTGTTTCCGGGCGCACTCGAGGAAGAGCCCGTCCGAGAGTTTCATGATGTTCGCCTTGTGGGCGACGGTCACTTTCTTGCGTCCCCGAAGGCGAGCGTACTCGAATGCCATGCGCGCGATGCGGAGGGACGCCTTCGAGGTGATGATCTTGATCGTCTCGACGACCCCCGGAACGATTGTGTGCTCGATCCCCGCGTACAGGTCCTCGGTGTTCTCCCGGAAGATCACCATGTTCATCCGGTCGCCGAGATCGACGTACCGGGAGGGGATCCCAGGGATCAGTTGGATCGGTCGGATGTTCGCGAACAGCTCGTAGTGCTGCCTGAGCTCTACGTTGATGCTCGTGTGGCCCCCACCGACCGGCGTCGTGGTCGGGCCCTTGATCGCCACTCGATTCTTCCGGATGCTCCGGTGCACCGCGGCGGGGATCAACTCGCCGGTCGCTTCGAAGACATCGATTCCGGCGTCGACCACCTCGAACTCGATCCCCAATCCGAGGGTCTCGACCACTTGCATCATCGCTCGGGCGATCTCGGGACCGATACCGTCTCCGGGGATCACGGTGATCGTTCGGCTCAAGCTGCGGGCTCCGGTTCCTCCCGCCGCGGGCGGGGTTCGGGGGAACGGAAGAGAGTACCGGATGGGAACGGGGATGGAGCCTTCGAAGAGGGCTAGAGCCCTCGAGGGGATCTAGAGCGCTTCTTCGAACCGTTGCTGAATGTCGTCCGGGAATAGTTTCGCGACAAACCCCGCGCCCTGAGCGAGGCGGGAGCCGAGCTGCGACTCTCGAATCGGGTCATCGAGGCGCTTCATGTCGGAGTGGAAGACCCCCAGGATCAACAGGCCGAAGAAGAGCGAGCTGATCGCGACCCCCATCGCGCCGCCGAGAATTCCATCGACGAAGCGCAGGTGTCGGCTCAAGAAAGAGTGGAACACCACGCAAGCGAGGAGGCCGAGCACCAGCGAGATCCAGAGGACCGTCGCGAAGGCGGCGACGCGAGCTCCATCCGGTTCCAGAGAGAGGGCGTCGCGGATCGGCGCGAAGGAATCCGACGCGGCGAGCGGGGTGGCGAGCCACGCAGCGGCGAACAACCCGACCAAGAGGGCGAAGAAGATCGCGACCTGCCGGTAGAACCCGACCCCGACCCCGACCAAGAGGCCAGCGCCCAGGCCGAGGAGCAGGACGTAGTCGATCCAGTTCAGACCCGTCGCCCACTCACCGATCGAAGAGAGCATCGAAGGTGCCTCCTGGGCCCGCTCCGCGGCGTATGGGGGCCTCTGATCTCAATTTCGGCTCCGGAGCCCCGTCGCACAACCCTGCTCATCTCAGATTCCAGAATTCCTCCCTTCCTTCCCCCGAGACCACGGGGAGGCCGCCGTGGAGGGCCCAAATGCAAGGCGCGAGGGCTTCTTCGACCGCAGGGGGGGCATCGCCCCGTCGACGATCGAAGAATCCCTCGCATCGAAGCAGTGGGGTGCTCAGCGGCGGCCGGGCGCGCTCTAGGGGCGCACGCTATTGCCTTTTGAGGTGTTTGGCCCTAACATGGCGTTCTAGTGGACCCCGGCGCCCGGATGTGGGTTGGTCGGCGGGGTCTGGGCTCTAGACACAGAAAAAACTCGATCCGAGGATCCGGCCGCGGCGGCTCGGGACTGGGCTGCACTGCACAGGGTTGCATCGTGTGGGTTCGTCCCCTCGCTCAGGCCCGTCCGTGGATGGCTCTCGCGAGCCCACGGACGTCGTGATCTCGCGTGGCTCCGGCTGAAAGGAGGATCAAAGCCTGGAGCCGCCCTCAGCCGCTTCGCACTGTGGGAGTGCGGAACGGTGGGGGGGGGGAGTCGCCAAACGGAACCGGGGATCAAGTCCCGGACCGGTGGCCTTCCCCTCCCGCCAACAGGCCAAACAGGAAGGGAACCACATGGGTCTTCGTAAGCAGGGAATTCGAGGCTTCGTCCTCGTCCTGACACTCTTTGCCGCACCGGCACTCTTCGCCCAGCTCGACTTCGACAACTTCGAGAGCTACGTCCCCGGAACCACGGCGGGCGGGCAGGGCAACTGGAGCATCTGGGACTACAACCCGGCGACCAACCCCTACGGGGGACCGGTCGACGGGGAGATCGTCGATACATCGGGATTCGCGACGAACCCCGGCTCGATCGCCCTCGAACTCGAAGCGGACGACGACGTCGTCCGGCTGTTCAACGGGCTCAACAATGGAATCTTCGAATTCACGGCCGACGTGTACACGCCCTCGGTCGGCGCGATCGGGCAGAACTTCTTCATCTTCCTGAACACGTACGCGCACGGCGGTGCGAAGAACTGGTCCGCGCAGCTCTGTCTCAACGCCGGCCTGACGACCGCGTTCGGGGTTCCGCCCGGACAGGTCCGCGACTTGGGAGGGAGCACCGTTCCGATCGCCGGGACCACCGTCCCGGCCGTGCCAGTGCTCGTCCTCTTCGACCAGTGGGTCGAACTGCGCCTCGTGGTGGACGTCGCCCTGAACCGCTACGATGCGTTCTACGACGGGGTCCAGATCACGAACCAGAATTATTGGCGAAATCCGCCCGCGGTTCCGCCGGCGCAGCCCGGTCTCGAGATGCGCTGTATGGACCTGTACAACAACACGGGCAGTGTGACTTTCTGGTTCGATAACGTCTTCTCCGATTTCCTCGGCGGCTGCGGAACCTGCTGTCCCTTCGACCAGCTGACCGGGACCTCGGACTGCGGGTTGGACACCGTCACGCTCGACTGGTCGACGTTCCAGAACCCGGGGAACCCGTACACCTCGATCA
>JAQBGV010000050.1:0-8703 GCA_032128395.1 Planctomycetota bacterium
CCGACTCAACCGACTCAACCGATTGAATGGAGCTGCTGACGGGACTCGAACCCGTGACCTCGTCCTTACCAAGGACGTGCTCTACCAGCTGAGCTACAGCAGCTAGCGCTCGCTCCGTTCTCCCCGCTCCTCCCGCTCCGCCACAATGGCCCCGAGAGGAACCGGCGGGACGGGAGTTCGCGACGCTCGACGGCGATTCATGGAGCGGGTGATGGGAATCGAACCCACATAACCAGCTTGGAAGGCTGGCGCTTTACCACTAAGCAACACCCGCGCGTATTCTCTCCCGACGACCCGTTCTCTCCCCGCATGCTCTCCGTATGAAATCTCGAGACTCAGCGCTCTCCCCCACCGAACGAACTCCCCGAGAGACCTCTCGCGTGCCACCCTTGCGAGCAAACGCAAAGACGATCCGCCCGCGCCCGGCTCACATTTCGTGAGTCGTGGGGTGGATCGCCACATCCCGCCGTGGCCTCTTGAGATCGGCGGAAGCGGGTTACTAAACCTTTCTGCCGACGACATTTCAAGCGAATTCGATCGGTTCCGGGGAGATGGGGGACAACGCGGAAAAGTGGGGGCGGGAGGATTCGAACCTCCGAAGCGTTTGCACCAGATTTACAGTCTGGCCCCTTTGACCACTCGGGAACACCCCCCGCGCTCCGCTGCGACTCCCCATGCATCCACCTGGAAACGCAGGTTGCATCACCCGTCAGGGCACTCGTACCGGGGTCGGGGAGCGTGCCGACGGAGAGCTAGCGGTGGGCATCGAACCCACAACCCCCCGCTTACAAAGCGGGAGCTCTACCGTTGAGCTACGCTAGCAGGGTCGTCGAGCCTCACCGCCAGTGTCACCGCCAGTGATCGGGCGCCCCACCGAACCAGAGCGCCCTCATCGCGACCCTTCTGACGGACCGTCCACCCCGGACACGAGCCGCGGATCATAGCGACGCCCCCGGGCCCCGACAAGGGGATGGCGGAACTCGGGCAGGGGCAGATCCGCAGCTACAAACCTATATGCAACTAGCGCTTGCGCTCCCAGGTGGCGCCGTCCGAGCCGTCCTTGACCACGATTCCCAGGGCCGCCAGTTCATCGCGGAGCTCGTCCGCCCGCGCCCACTCCTTGCCCTCGCGCGCCGCCTTCCTCGCGTCGATGAGGATCTGCTCATCGATGGTGAGCTGCGACTCTGCGGCTTCCGGGGTGAAGATCACCCCGATGACATCGTCGCAGTGTTCGAGGAACTCGATCCCGGCGGCGGCGTCTGAAGGGCTCCCATCTTCCCGGCCGAGGAGCCGGGAAGTCTCGTGGAGGATCCCCAGTCCGCCGGAGACATTCAGATCGTCATCGAGGCAGCGATCGAACGCTTCTTCGGCCGAGCGGAGCTCCGTGACGAGCTCGGAGCGGGCATCGAGGGGATCTCCACCCGTCGCCGCCGCGAGCAGACGCTGGGCGAGCCCACGAAGCCGGGCGATCGCCTTGCGGTCCCCCTCGAGCCCCGCCACCAGGAAATTCATCGGCTGGCGATAGTGCGGAGAGATCAGGGCGTAGCGGATCTCGTAGCCCCGAAAGCCTCGTTCGAGCAGGTCGTTGATCGTGAAGAAATTGCCGGCGCTCTTCGCCATCTTCTGCCCGCCGACGAGCAGGTGCCGCGCGTGGACCCAGAGCCTGGCGAACTGGCCATCGGTCGCGGAGAGGGACTGCGCTCGCTCGCACTCGTGGTGCGGAAAGATGTTGTCCTCGCCACCGGTGTGCACGTCGAATGTATCGCCGAGGTATTTCTCGCTCATCGCCGAGCACTCGATGTGCCACCCCGGAAAACCCCGGCCGAAGGGGCTGTCCCACTGCATCAGGTGCTTCGAATCGATCTTCCAGAGCGCGAAGTCGAGCGGCGATTCCTTCCGCTCGTCGACGGCGATCCTCGCCCCGGCGTCGAGTTCCTCGAGGGTGTTCCCCGAGAGCTGGCCGTATTCGGGGAAGCTCCGGACCCGGAAGTACACTCCCACCCCTTCGACCAGGTAGGCATGACCCGCCGCGATGAGCTTCTCGATCATCGCGAGCATCTCCGGCACGTGTTCCGTAGCGCGCGGATAGAAGTGGGCCGGGCGAATGCCGAGGGTTTCGGCGTTCTGGAAGAAGATCCGCTCGTAGTTTCGGGCGATCTCGAACGGATCGAGGCCCTGCTTCCGCGCGGCTTGCTCGAGTTTGTCCTCGCCGACGGCATCGGCGACGTCATCGGTGGTGAGGTGACCGACATCGGTGATGTTCATCACTTGCGTGGTCCGATAGCCCCTCTGGTCGAATACGCGACGCAGCAGGTCCGCGAGCAGGAACGACCGAAAATTACCGATGTGAGGATCGGAGTAGACGGTCGGCCCGCAGTTGTACATGCGGACCTCATCCTCGCGGACCGGTTGAAATCGCTCGACCTGGTGGGTGAGCGTGTTGTAGAGGCTGAGCGTCATCCGGTCGACTCCTCGCCGATCAAGAGCACCGCGGCGGTCGCCGCGATCATCCGTCCCTCTCCGACCGGTCCGAGCCCCTCGCCGGTCTTCGCCTTGAGCCCCACGCGATCCACGGGGATTCCGAGCAGCTCCGCGAGGGACGCTCGAATCCGGTCTCGATGGGGCGCGACCTTCGGCTTCTCGAGCTCGACCACCACATCGATGTTCCCGACCACGAACCCCTTCGCATGAACGCGCCGACGAGCCTCCGCGACGATCCGACGGGAATCGAGCCCAGCGATGGAGTGGTCGGTGTCGGGAAAGAGCGTCCCGATATCGTCCTCCCCGATCGCCCCGAGCAGAGCATCCGACACCGCGTGCAGAACCACATCGGCGTCGGAATGCCCGACCGCCCCGACCTCGGATGGCACGACGACCCCCCCGAGCAACAACGGCCGACCCCGCTCGAGCCGGTGCCGGTCGTTGCCGAATCCGATGCGGTAGGGGGGGTCAAGAATCATGGGGAGGAGTGTATCGACGCCCCAAAGTCATGGGGAGGAGTGAACGGGCCAATCCATCCAAGCCCGCAGGAATCGTCCCCCAGCACCAAGAGCCCCAGCACAAAGAGCCCCAGCACCAAGAGCCCCAGCACAAAGAGCGACGAGGGTGGCCCGAATGTCGTGCAGCGGGTCTCCCCCCGACCGGAGGTGACCCCTGTGGGGTCATTGAGGATCGGGGGGAGCCCCGATGTGCGGCAGTCGGGCCGCCATCGTCGCTCCCCCCGCTAGCTTCTAGCGGCGAAGCCGCTAGAAGCGAATCTCTGCAGAGAGCACCGAAACGTTGATGGTGGACTTGGTGCCGAGCGCCCTCGGGTCGATCAGCCACCCGGTCCCGAGGCTGAAATTCAGGTAGTCGGTCGCGCGATAGTGGACCCGAAGGTCGATCTCATCCCCGATCTTGTCGCTGCTGGTCAAGTTCGAGGCGGTGCCGTTCCTGTTGTCCTGCAATTCGAAGAACGCGTAGAGCGCCTCGAGGCTCCAATCCGAGGAGAGGTTCATCCCTCCCTTGAACTTGATCGCGCGGTAGTTCGAGTCGATATCGAGGCCGTAGTACGAGTCCTCGACGATGATGGTGTCGTTGTTCGACTCGAGGGAGACGAAGTTGCCGTTCTTGTCGTCGGCACCGCCGTCATCTCCAGAGACCTCCCAGTAGGAAAGATCGACCCAGGGGTTCATGTCACCCAGCCCGCCGATGTGGTAGCGGATCCCGCCGTAGATTCCGAACGAGCCATTCTGGCTGACGCGCCCGAATCCGGAGAGATTGTTGACGTAGCGTCCGGTCTGCCCATACGCCTCTCCGTAGACCTTCATGGCGCCGCTCGCGGTCATCAAGTGTCCGCCTCCGCCGAAGGACCAGACGTTCGAACTGGGGTTGTTCTGCATGTCGACGACCACGAGCCCGACCGATCCGCTCCACTCCTGCGTCTCGAAGACGTAGTCGATGACCGCACCGAAAATGGCGTCGTCATCGTTGTCGCGAAACGTCTCGGAGAGGGAGAAGTAGAAGAGGTCGAGTTCGGCGTCTCCCATCTGGAGAGTTCCGAGCGCACCCCCACCCTCCTGCGAGCTCGGGCTCCCCGACGAGGCCGACTGTGGCGCGCCGAAGTCCGCGGCGGCGGTGGGGTTCCCGAACGCGCTCTCCGAGTGACTGACGTCGATCAGGAACGGATTGCCGTTCCCCGCGAAGTCGACGCTGTAGTCCTGGATCCCGACCACCAGAGTGAGGTCGGGGACGAACGCCCCCATCCATCGGATGTAGGCCTGCTCGATGTCGAGGCTCCGCCCGGAGCCGCTCCCCGCCACGTTGTCGCCGAAGGCGTTGAACGGAGTCTCGAGGGTGATCATCGCGTTGACGTCCTCGGAGAGCTGAGTGTCGATGTTGAGGGAGATCCACGGCATCAGGAACGAGTCGCCGTCGGTCCCTCCCGACGTCGTCGCGTCCCAGCCGAGCGGGATGCCCGGCGCACCGGTCATCGCGTCGCCGAGTGCTGCCCCGAAGTACTGCTTGTTGCGGTGGACGAAGTCGAACTTCATGTCGCCGCTCAGGGTGATGCGGATCGCCCGGAGGGGCTTCACATCGCCACCGAGCGTCAGCTCTTCCCCCGCCGCGGAGATCTGGAGTTGGGCGGAAGCGAGGGCGGGGACCAAGAGGGAGACGGCGAGGATCGCCGGGATGATTCGCGCTCGTTGCATCGGAAACACTGTCCTTCCTCGGGTCCCGGGACGGCGTGGGGGGGAGGACCGGAGTCGCAGGGGACTTCCGGCGATCAGAAAGAGCATGGGTAGGGACTGGCCCTGGCCTCCCCCTCGGCACGGGACGAAGCCCGGAGTCTCCCGGATCCCCTGGGCGGGGTCAAGCGCCGCCAGAAGCTCGGTGGAAGTGGCGTCTCGGTGGCCGGTTAACGATGTCGCAAGAGCGACTCGACCACCTCGATGTCGGCCATGTGAGTGATTTTCGGATTCGGATGCCGCGCCGCGACGACGGCGACGTCGATGCCTGCGGCGGCGAGCCACCCCGCCTCATCGGTGCCCGAGGGAGGACCCACGGCCATCGCTCTCGCCCGAGCCTCGCGGGAGAACACCTGCGGAGTTTGTGCCGCCCAAAGCTCATCTCGGGCAACCTCGCCGATGATGCGATCGCCTTCGACTCGCTTCAATGTGTCTGCGACGGGAGCGGCGAGGATCGCAGCGCCGTGGTCGACCGCGCGTTCGATCACCGCATCGCGATCCCGAGGGTCGAGGAGCGGCCGCGCCGCATCGTGTACGAGGATCCACTCGGCGGCGGCGTCCACCTCTTCGAGCCCGGCCGCGGTCGACTCGGCGCGAGTCTCTCCCCCGGCAACCACCACCCAGGGGACTCCTCCCCCTCCTCGCTGTGCCCAGTCGCCGATCGCGAGTTCGAGGTCAGCGGGGTGGACGACGAGCACGCCACCGACCGCTCCCGGGGTTCCGGCGAGGGCGCGCAAGGAGTGAACGACCAGCGGCAGCCCCGCCAATTCGACCGCGGCCTTGCGGGTCCCGATCCCCAGACGAGCGCCGTCCCCCGCCGCGACGAGGACGAGAAATCCGGCGGGGCGCGGGGTCACAGAGACTCCGAGCCGTCCGCGGAAGGGACGAAGAGCCGCTGGTACTCCTTGAGGCAATAGCGGTCGGTCATCCCGGCGAGGTAGTCGCAGATCCCGCGGTGCAGGCCGACCTCCTCGCTCCTCCGGAAGTGCTCGGGGGGTAGTTGCCCCGGCTCGCGGAGGTACTCCTCGAAGAGTGCACCGAGGAAACGCTTCCCCTTTTCCGACATCCGCAGGCGGCGGTAGTGGCGGTAGAGGCGCTCGTGAAGGAATTTCTGCATCTCGGCCTTCCGAGCCGCCATCGAAGGGGTGAATGCGACCAACGGGGACTTCGCCCCCCGCACCGCTTCGACCGAATCGATCTTCTCGTCTTCGAGGCGGCGATTCGTCTCCGCGACGAGGTCGACGATCTGGGCGTCGATCAACTCCGAGACCGCACGCGCGACGAGAAGCCGATCGGAAAGATCGCCGTAGCGCCCTCTGACCACCTGCACCGCATCTCGGAAGAGATCGACCTCGAGCAGTGAGTCGATCGGCAGATAGCCGGAGCGATAGCCGTCGTCGAGGTCGTGGGTGTCGTAGGCGAGGGAATCGCCGATATCGACGACCTGGGCTTCGAGGAGCGGCGCCCCTTGCTCCTCGAACTCGGCGAGCTCACCCTCGAAGTTCCCGTAATGCCGGACAATCGCCTCTCGGACCTCCCAGGTGAGGTTGAGCCCGGTGAAATCCGGATACCGACGCTCGAGCTCATCGACGATCCGCAGGCAGTGACGGTTGTGATTGAACCCACCGTGCCCCGCCATCCGCCGGTCGAGCTCTTCCTCTCCCGCGTGTCCGTAGGGGGGATGGCCGAGGTCGTGGGAGAGCGCGATCGCCTCGACCAGGTCCTCGTTGAGTCCGAGGAGCCGGGCGACCGACCGCGAGACCTGCGAGACCTCCAAGGAGTGCGTCAGCCGCGTTCGGTAGTGATCCCCCCTCGTGGTTCACGAACACCTGGGTCTTGTACTCGAGTCGGCGAAATGCCGTCGAGTGCACGACCCGGTCGCGGTCGCGCTGGTAGGCGCTGCGATGGGTCGTTTCCGGTTCAGGGTGCGGCCGTCCACGACTCCTGGCCGAGGGCATGGCCATCGGGGTGAGGAGAGCGGCCTCGCGCCCTGAGGGGTCGAGTGGAGCGCTCACTGCGGCGACGCGGCAGGTTCGATCCGCCGCACTTCCGGCTTGTTCGGTGGGATCCAGAGTTCGGTCCCGACCTCGAGAACTCCGGCGGCGGCTCCCCCGCGGTTCCGGTCCCGCAGCGCCTTCTCGGTCACGTTGTACTGCCTTGCGATCGAGTTGAGGCTCTCCCCCTGGCGCACGATGTGGAGGCACTCCCCGGTATGGATGACAGCGGGGGCTGGGGTCCCGCTCGGGAACTCGGGAGGCGACGACCCGCAGGAAGTGGCCCCGAGGAGGAGCGAGAGCGCGATGATGGAGATGATGGTGCGGATCACGGTGGACTCCTCTCCGGGTTGGCGAGGATAGCAGAAGCGGGGTGGAGGGGGATGGGGTCGCCTGGTTCTCGAAGGGCTCGCGGGTACCCTGCTGGGCATGCGCATCTCACCCCGCTGGATCTGGAACGGGCTCGAGCCTCCCTTCGCCGGACGTGTCGAGGTCTCGGCGGGACGGATCACTTCGGTCGAGCGCGCCTCACCGCCGGCGGAGGCGAGCCCGACTCTCCTCACCGTCGGGCTCGCCAATGCCCATGTGCATCTCGACCTGACGTTTCCTCGACCCGAGGGAGCGCGGCGGAAGCAGTTCACCGAGTGGCTCGCTTCGGTCGTGGAACGACGGCGCCACGAAGGAAGCTCGGGGCTCACGCGCGCTGCCACGGCGGGGATCTGCGCATCGCTCGAGGGCGGGGTCACTCTCGTCTTCGACGACGACCCAGCGGGGTACAGCCTCGCCCCCCTCGCGGAGTCGCCGATCCGCCGCGTCGTCTTTCGCGAGGTGATCGCGCTCACCGCGGACGGGCACGACCCCGGTGCACTCCGCGAATTCCTCGATGGCCCGGTCGACTCGACGCGCGAGCTCCGCGCGATCGCACCGCACGCACCGTACACCGTGCATCCGGAGGTCCTCCCCGTCCTCGTCGCAGTCGCGAACGAAGCTCGCCTCCCCTGGTCGATGCACATCGCCGAGACCGAGTGGGAGAGGACGCTCCTCGAGGCGGGAACGGGGGCAGGGGCGGAATTCATCGCGCGCTTCGGCGCCGACCCGGCGGAGTTCGCGGGGAATGGCAGCGCCGTGGCGCGCCTCGACGGGGTGAACCTCCTCTCCGCGAGGGCGCTCCTCGTGCACGGGAATCACCTCGGACCAGATGAGATCGAGCGGATCGAGCGGGCGGGGGCCGCAGTGGTCTATTGCCCGCGGAGTCACCAGTACTTCGGACATCCCCCCCATCCGTTCGCCCGGCTCCTCGCAGCCGGCATTCCGGTCCTCTTCGGCACCGACGGTGCGATCTCCGCGGGTGACCTGTCCCTCTTGGAGGAGCTGCGTGCCGCCCACCGCGCGCACCCCTCGGTCCCGGTGGAAGCGCTCTGGGGCGCCGCGACCCGCGTCCCGCGGGAGTTCCTCGGAGACCGGTTCGGAGCAGGGACGATCGCGCCGGGAGAACCGGCAGATCTCGCGCTCTGGAGGGTGCCCGCGGGAACCGACGATCCACTACGGGCGGTGATCCGCGGAGGAGACGCTCTCGCGACCTGGATCGACGGGGATCGAGTCGCGGGGAACGACGAAGCGGTGGTCGGCCCATCTTGACGCCAAACCCCCGCAAGGCATGATGCATTCGACCGAGCGAATCGAGAGCGGGCGTAACTCAGCGGTAGAGTGTCAGCTTCCCAAGCTGAACGTCGTGGGTTCGAATCCCATCGCCCGCTCCATTTCCTGCCTCGTGGAGGCAGGAAATGGAGCGATGTTTTTTGGGTCGCCGAAGGACGATTCGGCGAGCCTTTTCGCTCGGGACCTCGGAAGACGTTCTTGGCCTTGGTGCTTCTGCGAGCGATGTTTTTTGGGTCGCCGAAGGACGATTCGGCGAACCTTTTCGCTCGGGACCTCGGAAGACGTTCTTGGCCTTGGTGCTTCTGCGAGCGATGTTTTTTGGG
>JAQBGV010000051.1:0-24715 GCA_032128395.1 Planctomycetota bacterium
CACCTTGACAAGCGCACGCGCGGCGCGGTTCAAGGTGAAGCCCACGATGAGCGGCTCGGAACCCGCGGCGGCTCCCATGGTCTGCGCGAAGGCACGCGCGTACTCCGTGGGTCCTCGGTACTGCTCCAGCGCGAGGGTGAGCTCGTTGATCCGATTCTCGGCGGTGCTCGTGCTCGCTCGCTGCCGGGCGCGGGTGATCATCGGCGTAGCGATCGCGGCGAGCATCCCGATGATCGCAACGACCACCAGCAGCTCGACGAGCGTGAATCCCCGCTTCACGGGGGCAGTGGTCTGCGACATCCGGACCTCCGATTCTCGGTTCTCGGCCGGCACGACTCAGCGGTTCGTCGACCCACCCTCGGTGCGGGGACGACGGCGGAAGAGTTCGAAGTTCACGACATCGAAGCGGTAACCCTGCTCGAGGTCCGCCTGCCCACTCACTCCGACGGTCGCCCCTGCCCGCCCCTGGAAACGCGGGGTCTCGAACCCTCGCATCACGAGACGACCGTCGAGGTAGATCGCTGCACTCTCATCTTGGTCCGGACGCGGCAGGCGAATCTCGATCCAGTGCGGAACTCCGTCGTCCGGCCAGGAAGTGGGGATGAGCTCCAGGTCGGCCACTTTCTCCCCGACCTCGTCACTCCGAATCTCGGTGGTCTCTTCGCCCGAATTCAGGGCAACCGCCATGACCCCGTCGAGATCTCGATAGACGACGACTCCGTCCCCTTCCCCTCCTGATGCCACCCGGGCGAGGCGCAGTCCGATCCGCGCTGCGGCGCCGACTTCGAGCCGCAGCTGGGCGCGGACCCGGGCGAGGGTAGTCCCATCGACGGGGCGATGGAGCCGCGTCAGACCGTCTGACTGGAACTTCTGAACACCGGAGAACCTCACCGCCTTGTCGCGGAGCTCGATCGTGACCCCGAACGTCTCGCTCTTCTCCCACTTGTTCAGGATCTGTGAGCTGTCCTCGCGGGCGAAGTCGTCACTCCAGACCTCCTCCGCAAGGGTTCGATCGATCTGTTCGAGTGCGGAGAGGGCATAGACTCGAGCGGGCGGGAGTGGCTCGTCGGAGTCGCTGGGGGCACGTGCGATGCGAAGCGCCGCCTCGAACTGCGCCTGCGCTCGTCCGAGGTCTCCGGCTCGATACTCGAGCGCGCCGAGGGCGTTTCGCATGTCCGCGTTCTCGGGTTCAGCCGCGGCCGCCGCCTCGAGACAGTCCCGCGCGCGCCGCGGATCTCCTCCCTGTTCGAAGTGAGCGAGACCCAGCCTGAGCAGCACTTCGGGGAGCGCCCGACCCGCCGCGGCAGCGTATCCGAGCCATCGCCGCGCGTCGGCGAACTTCCCCGCGGTCAGGGCCGTGTCGCCGATCAGCACCGAGAGCTCGGCGAAGGCGGCGGGATTCTCCCCGAAGCGATCCAGGGCGCGTCGCGCCTCCTGCTCCAGGGGAAACCTATCGTCGAGGCGGGCGCGACCCTGCAGCGACGAGATCCACGCCTGCCACGAGGCGTCCGGAAGAACGAGAACATCGTCGAGGAGGACCGAGGCCAAGTCGGTATCCCCCATGTTCTCACGGGCATAGGCCTCGACCAGCAGAGTGGCGTCCGCGTAGCCCTCGGCCCGGCGCGCCATACCGACGAGTTCCAACGCCTTTTGCGGCTCCCCTAGGCGGGCGAAATTGAGGGCATAGGTCAAGGCGGCCTCCGCCCCGTTCTCACTGAGCGCGAATGCTTTCTCGAAGTCCGAACGAGCCGAAGCAGGATCGTCCCGCAGCATCGCGAGTGCTCCTCGCAGCAGGTGCGCGCGCCCATCCTCGGGAGCGAGGGCGATCACTTCCTTCAGAGTCTGATCCAGACTCTCGGCGGCTCCATCGATTCCCGCGGCGGTGTCCTCGAGGAGCCAGCGCGCGCGGAGGCGCCAGAGGGGGAGTGATTCTCCAGCGCCGCGATTCGCAAGCCATCCTTCGACGAACCGGCGCGCCTCTTCACTGCGCCCCACGTGATCGAGCAGTGTCGCGAGCAGGTCTTGCGCGGCTTCGAGCGCCACTCCCGGCCCTCCGCCCTCCCCGAGCGGCTCGAGGAGGAGGATCGCTCCCCGGCGATCCCCGAGCCCGACGAGCATCTGCGCCGCATGCACCGAGAGCCCCTCCCCCGCGACATCGGCCTCGATCCCGAGGAGGCAGGTTGCGAGTTCGCGGTCATGCTCTGCGGTGGTCCGGGTCGACGGATCGCGGCTCAGATAGAGAGGGATCAACGTCTCGTACAGATCCGCCTCGGCCGGCGCGATGCCAGCCCCCTCTTCCAGGTGGAAGATCCCCTCGGCGATGAGATCGATCCCCGGTTCGAGACACCAGTGAGCGAGGGCGCGTTGGTCTTCGATGAGACTCGGATCGAAGTGCTTCTGCCGACGAATCGTGTACACGCGCTGTGGCGGGTTCTTCTTCAGAATTCGGCGGATGTTCGCGCGAGGCAGGGTCGCCTGCCCCCCTCCCCGTTGCCGGAACACGATTTCGCTCGTCCGCTCCTGGAGAACCTCGCCCTCGAGGCGCTGCCCGTTCTCGAGCTCCACCACGTCGAAGGCACGGACCTCGAGTTCGAGATCATCCTCGCCCGAGAGCTGCGCTCCCAGTCCACCTCCTCCGGAAAACAGGAGCACGGTGAGCAAGGGAAGTACGACCCGCGCAGCGGCCTCCCGTCTCGATCGGGGCCGATGTCGCAGCCTCATTTCGATTCCTCCACAGCCTTCGGGGGGTTTTCCACGGAGACTGGTGGTTCGGCCTCGAGACCGGGCCACGCTCGGGGGGCGCTGGCCACCGGGGCCGGCAAGGGGATCCGTCGCTCGAGGCTTCCGTACGGAGGGAGCTCGAGTGCATCGGGGCGGGGGGGGCTCCAGTCCGACTTCGCCTGAAAGGGATCCCGGAGCGTTCCATCGCCGCTGGTGTACCAGTCGATGACCACAGCGCCTCCGACGATGCCATCGCGCGCCGGAGTGGGTTCGACCAGCGAGACCGACTCCGAACTGCCACCGACAAAACTTCCGATCGAGTGCACGATGCTCCCGACGAGGACCACGAGGGAGAGCGTGAACGCGATGCGCTCGCGATTCCACCCCATCACCGCCTCACCCCTCTCCTGAATCCGCCTCCCGGCCGGCGGGGACCGTCATCACGTGGCGGGCCGAGATCGATGCCGACCGCGCGCAGGCTCGCTTCGACCCTCCCCGCGTCACCCTGGATCCGGGCGATCTCGACGATCTCCATCGAGAGGTAGCGCCGGTCCTCCTGGAACGCGCCGATGAACGCGAGGAGATTGTCGTACTCCGCCTCAACCTGGATCGAGACGGGATACCGCACCAGCGCGAGTTCCGAGTCATCGGGGATCGCTTCGGTGATCACGTCGCCCGGATCGATCGTGTGAAACCGGGACAGCTCGTAGGTGACGCCAGCGTCGAGCAGCCGGCGGAGCACTTCGAGGAGCGCGTAGCGATCCCCCCACTCTTCCGTGGTCAGATCGGCGCTCTCGTCGAACGAGATCTCCTGCAACTTCGCCGGATAACTGAGGTGGATTCGGTCCGCGCGATCGGTGAACGCGCGCCAGATGCGGCCCTTGCTCCCCGGGAAGTCGATCGAGGGTGGATCGCCAGCCTTCGGGGCCGCCACTTCGGCATTCCGAAGCAGCGACAACTTCGCGAGCACCTCTTCGCCTCGCTCCATCAGGGCATCGGCGTTCCGCTGCTCTTGCTGATGTCGACCGTCGAGATCGCGAAGCTGCTCCGAAACTCCGAGGAGATCATTCTCCATCCGTCGAGCATCGGCCTTCCCGTCGGTGCGATAGCCGACCGCTAGGTTCATCAGGATCAGGAAAACCGCGAGCCCGATCGCGACCCGAAGGATGAACTGCCGGTGAGCCTGCCAGAGCGCCTGCATCATGGTCGCCTCCCCCCCCGCCCGGGCACTGTCTTTCGCCCGGTCGTCTCGGGCATCGCCTCGTCCGGCGACACCGTGAGCTTGAACGGATAACGCCCATCCGAGGGGTCATCGAGCTTGATCGCGGAGCGCCAGCTCCCGTGTCGGTCGGCGAAGAACGCCTGGAGGATCCTCGCGTGTTCGATCCCTTCGCCGCCCGAATTGTCGGAGTACCCGGTGAGCTCGAGTTCGGTGCCGACCTGCCCCTCCTCTTCGACCCGCCTTCCTCGTACCTGTTCGAGGCTCACGGCATCGGGGAGAGAACGCGCCAACAGATCGAGCACCTCCGCGTGGAACCGCCCGGTCAGCACTTCCTCGCGAAGGCGCTCTTCGCGGAGCCTGTACTTCTGGTTCGCACGAGCCGCCGCTTCTTCATCACTTCGCCACGTCGCGAGCCGCGACTTCCACTCTTTCACGGTGTTTCGAGAGTCCGCGGCGCGACCCTGTTCGACGACCCCTGCAACCAACTGGACCGCAACCGCAAGGGCGAGCGCAGCGGCAGCCCCCCAGAGGAATCGGGTCCGTTCGCGAAACTCCCGTCGCTTGCGGAAACTGGTGGGGAGAAGATCGAGGATCCGATGGCGAGGGTCGAGGGCCGCCGCCGCGAGTCCGATCACCGGTGCCCACTCGGCGGCATCGCCGGGGAGCGCCTCCCCTCCGACTTTGGGGCTCAGCGCTTCGACTCGTCTCGGCATCCCTTCTGAATTCTTGCCCGCCTTCAGCGCGAGCGCCGCCCCCTCACCGGCGAGAAGGAGACGATCGACCTCGAGCCCGGTGATCTTCGTCTGAGCACGACAGAAAGTGGTCGACGACGCGACCAGCTGGCCGAGTTGCCCGGCCCAGCTCCGCAACGTCGCATCCACTCCCGACGAGAGCTCCTCGGGGACGCGCCCGGTCGCCACACGCTCGCGGACGACCCGCGCGTCGGCGATCTTCAGGTCGAGGCGCCTTGCGACCAGATCGTCGAATTCGCCGGTGCCGTACGAGACGGTACGCGCGAACAGCAGGCGGCCATCTCGAATGATCGCGAGGTGACTCTCGACCGAGCCGATGTCGGCGAGGAGTACGGTCTCGTCCGGTTCCTTCTTGTGGCTCCCGAAGTAGGCGTGAGCCAAGCCGATCGCGGCGGGGATCGCCCGTGAGACGCGCCCACCCGACGTCTCGATCTCCTGGATCATCGGGGTGAGCGAGTGCTCCTTCCCCATCCCGAGCAGGTGGACATCATCGTCGCCGGCGCTATCGGGAATCTCGAGCATCAGCGCATCGCTCGAGAGCGGCTCCCCGGACTTCTCCGCCATCTCCTCGGTCTCGTACTTGAGGATCAGCTGGAGCCGCCAGTCGGGAACCGGGGGAAGTCGGTGGTAGCGCAGCGTGGCAGCGTCTCCGGGGATCCCGAGAGCGATGCGGCTCACCGGAACCTTGTCGGTCCGCATACGCCGGATGAGCGCACCGAGGGCCTCGTCCGGCGGGGCCGAGATCGAGATCGCTTTGACGACTTCGAACGAGCCTGGGGAGCCGCGGAGCCAAACTGCTCGCGCACCCGACCCCCGGGCGACCACTCCGACCATCTGCCTACCGATCACTGGTGCCTCCGTGTTCTCGAGGGGGCTGGCTCCCAGCCCCCTCTCGCTCGCGGCGGAGCCGCTCACGATTCACCCCAACGAGGCGAGCTCTGCTCGCTTGCATCGCTACTGTTCTCTGGGGGCTGGCTCCCAGCCCCCTCTCGCTCGCGGCGAAGCCGCTCACGATTCACCCCAACGAGGCGCGTTCCGCTCGCTTGGCTCGCGAATGTTCTCTGGGGGCTGGCTCCGCACAGCGGGGCCTGTCCACTTCAGCGACCGCTGCTCGTGGGGGTCATCGGGTACTGTTTTCGTGCGTCCGTGAATCGACAGATCGTCTCGACGATGTCCCCCACTTCCGCCTCCGCTGGCATCGCCGACCACCAATCGGTGCGGTCGTTGCCGTAGGTGATCACCCCGGAATGCTCGGTGAGATCGGCATCGATCACCGGGTCGATGTCGTACACGCCGAGACGCCAGCGGAGACCCTCGATGTCGCCGTAGCG
This sequence comes from Planctomycetota bacterium, assembly GCA_032128395.1. Lineage (GTDB taxonomy): Bacteria > Planctomycetota > UBA8108 > UBA1146 > UBA1146 > JAQBGV01. Next base: position 6,027 of record JAQBGV010000051.1, read on the forward strand.
GCCGGTCAGATGCAACCAGCCGTCCCAGTCGTGCTCATATTCCTCGCGATATTCGCGGAGCGCTTCCGGATCATCAGCCTCGGGGTCGATCGAGATCGTCAGGAACAGCAACTCCTGCCGATCGAAGCGCGGTCGAAGGCGGTCGTGAACCTTCACGAGGTTCGCGGTGGTGAGCGGTCATATCCCGGTGCAGGTCGTGTAGAAGAACTGGATCACGACGGTCCGGTCCTTGACCAGGTCCCGATAGAAGTGGTGGGTCTTCCCGGACTGGTCGACGAGGGCGATGTCGGGGAACCGATCGGAGGGCTTCCCGCGCGGATCCGGGTGGTCGGAGACCCAAGTCGACTTGTCGACGAAGTCGAGGCCCCCGGGCTCCGCGGCAGTCGAACTGTCCGTGCCGATGCGGTCGACCCCGTGGGTGCACCCTGAGACGAGGAATCCGACCGCTACGATCACCGTCATGCACCAGCCCCGCGGACTGCAGCGATCAATCGTCGTCATCGTCATCGTCATCGTCATCGTCATCGTCTCCGCCTCCGCTGCCGCTGCCGAACCCTCCACTCCCACTGCCGGACCCACTGCCGGACCCACTGCCGGACCCACTGCCGGACCCACTGCCGGACCCGCTGCCGGACCCGCTGCCGGACCCATCGACCCGCTGTTGCTCGGGGATCGGATCTTCCGGTCGCAGTTGGTTGCCTTCCGGGTCCCAATCCCCCGCCCCGGGGATACACATCATCGCAGCCTCATCGAAATCACCGGGGAAACCGACCCCGCGATCCTCGAGAGTCTCGACATCTCCCGGCCCGACCGCCTCCCCGCTCGTGAGGATCTGCTCGTGATCGAAGAGCAGGGTCTCGGGATCGATACACCCGATCGGCATCCCCGATTGCGCGGCGTTCGCCGCATCGAAGTTGTGGGGGCGCACACCGTCGTGCATCCCCTCCTCGCCGAGCGGCCGCGGATCGTAACTGAGCATCATCCGCAGGTCCTCGTGTTCGATGATGTGGCAGTGCGAGACGAACGGGCCGCGGAAGGTGCGGGACTTGAGGAAGATCTCCGCCTCCTGCCCCCCCTCCAGGTTTACCATGTCGTTGTGGAAGCGATACTTCAGCGGGAGGTCAGCCCGCGGGGTGTCGTCGATCCGCTGGATCTGGAATCCCTCGAGGTGGATGTGCATCGGGTGGAACCAGCCCCCCCCGCCGTTCTTCAGGATCCAACGCTCCGCCCCGTCGAGGAAGGGGACCGCATCGTTGCGACGCGGGCTGAAGAAGCGATCGTTGATCACCCACGCGCCGTTCTTGCGCTCTACCTCGAACCGGCGGGTGTTGATGATCTCGTCCTCGGTGATCTCCTGGAACGGACGGATCGTGTCCCCCTCCGCGATCGTGATGTCCCCAGCGCCACCGTCGGTCGGCAGGATCCGGAACTCGATGAGCGGAGTGTGCTCCTTGTCGGGGCGAATCCCGTCCGGCTTGCGCCCGTTCGTCTGCAGCATGGTGTTCTGCAGGTAGAGGGTGTCGACGTCCTCGGGGAGGTCGGCGAAGTCGATGATCACATCGAACCGCTCGGCCGGGCAGAGGGTGAATTCGCCGGTCGACTCCGCCTGGGGGAACTGCCACGTGTCCTTGCCGATCACCAGGAACGGAAGGCCATCCTGCTGGCTCTCCCCGGTCCCGCTGTTCAATCGCAGGTGCCAGTACCGGGCGTTGTTGGCGTTCAGGATGCGGAAGCGGTACTTGCGGCGATGGACTTCCAGGAACGGGCTCTCGAAGCCGTTCACGGTGAAGACCGGTCCGATGTGCCCGTTGTGGTCGAGCATGTCGTAGAAGAGCGTGCCGTCCCCGTTGAAGCGAAAGTCCTTGAGCACGAGGGGGATGTCGAAGACGCCGTAGCCGGTGGTGTGATTGAGGGAGCCATCGGGGTGGAACAGCGCGGGGAGGACCCCGGTGTCGAAGCGCTCCTGCTCCTCGTGGTCGACCCCCCAGTAGAACCCGGCGAGACCACGGTTCACCGTGAAGCCGGTGATGTCCATCCCGTGGTCGTGGTACCACATCATCGTCGGCAGGTGATCCTGCGGCCCGTCCTGGGCGGGGAATCCCGGGCTCGCATCGCGCCTCGGCCCGATGTTCGGGTAGTAGTGGTCCCGCGCCATCCCCTGGAGAGTATAGAAGTCGGGATAGCCGTCGCCGTGGGCGGGGATGTGTCCGCCGTGCTGGTGCAGCGAGAGTTCCACCGACGTGAAGTTGGTGTGCCGGACGACGTGCGGCTCACCGATCACGGGGCCGACCTTCGCGATGAAGGTCGGGCCGGGGAAGCTGGTCAGTGGCATCGGCTGGGGCGCGAGCTCGCCGCTCACGAAGGGGTACCCGACCCCCGAGTATGCGAAGACTGGCGTGAAGATGTTCGGGCGGAAGTCCCACTCCGCTTCGACCGCCGCGAGGCCGAAGTGTTTCTCGTGATCATCGCGCCAGTCCGCGGCGTGACTGGGGTGCGCGGGATCGTACTCGGGAGCGATCCCGTGGAAGACCGCCTCGGAACCTAGGCCCGCGGCGGCACTCCCCGGAGTGGGGTTGAGGACGGTGGGCGCCATCACCCCGGGGATGAAGAGCGGCCGCACGAAGTTCGGCGCCCTGTTCTCCTCATCATCCGACCTGACCGAACGGATGATCGGAAGGCCAGCAGCACCGAGGGCACCCGCAGCCAACACGTTCTTCAACCAACTGCGACGAGACGATGACCTGGTCGATGACATAGGGGACCCCTGCCGGATAGACCTGGACGCTGGACATAACCCACTTCGGGACGCTACCTTGCGTGGGGGCCATACCCTGGCGCAAGAACAATATATGGGGTTGTACGATGAGTCAGGTCAGGCAGGAGCGGGGGTCGACGCGGCCTCGACTCAGTTCCCGATCAGAGGATGACCGACGAGCCAGTCGTCGTTCTCGACGATAGGGGGAGCGAACTCCGGGGTCTCTTCGCTCTTCTCTTCGCCGAGGAAAGTGTGGAGCAGATCATCGGTACTCAAACTCATGCGAAGCAGTTGGGTCGGTTGGTTCTGGGTGCAGATCTTGATCTTGGCGAGCCCATCCTTCCAGCCGAGAACGAGGAAGAACGCATCCTCCATCTGGCGCTGAAGCGCCTTGCGTACCCGTCCGGACTCGACCAACCCGAGCGCGACGAGGACGGACCCGATCGCTCGCGACTTCTTCTGGCTCTCCATCGCTCGCAACGCAACGCCGAGATCTTGCTCGCCGAGGGCGCCGGTGTCGGTCAGGTACTTCCCGAGTGCGACCTGGCCCGTGGCTCTCGCCTTCACCAAGCGCCCCCACACGAACTCCAGCCGCCCGGTGCGCTGCTTGTTGGAGACGGTCAGCGTGCATGTGAGGCGCATGTTGCACACCATCCGCACCAAGTCGCGGGACGTGGCACCTTCGATCTCGGTTCGGAGTGACACCTTCAGAACTCCTCTCGAAGACTCGCGTATCGTCCGGTTCGCTCATATCGGGAACGCGGAGAGCTGCCGACCCGAGCACGGTCCGAGAGCACCATCCAACCGCTGTTCACCCACGTGCGTGCGGCCCCTCCTCCGAGCGATCGTCGGAGACCCGTACAGGAGTCCATCAGCATCCCGCGGGCCCGACTGAGAGGGCAAGACGGGGACCGCCCCGGGTCTCGGAGCCCCACAGTAGGTCGGGGTGTCCACGATCGAGGCAGCCCGGAGAAGAGCAAGAGTGCGATCCAGTCCTGGATTCCAAGCCCGAGTCTCAGATCCCGAGCGCCCTCGCCCCTGCTGGATTGGCTCGACGCGACCGAGAATTCGCCCAGAATCTACCGATCGATGGGAGAGCCCGTGGTCACGACTCTACTGCTCTTTAGTGCCCTCATCCTCGCCGGGCACTCCGAGTCTGCCCCAGGGGCCGAAGATCAGAACCCCGTTCCGATCTCCGATGCCGCCCCCGGCACCCGAACCGGTACGTCCCAAGCAGGCTTTCGAGTGACGTACGCCAGTGAGAAATCCGGGAAGTACGAGGCGCTCACCGGTCTGACCCCGACGCTCGGTTGGTACTCGACCGAGTGGCTCCAGATCCGCGCCGAACTTCCGATCTACTGGGCCCACGACAACCCTTCTGGGGCGGGGATTGGCGTGAATCTCGGAGTTCGGGCCCACGCGCTCAGGTACTGGCGCCTCTCTCTCTTCGGCGAACTCCACGGTGGTGCCCTGATCACTTCGGTGCCCTACCCCGATGAGGGCACGAACTTCAACTTCACCTACCACGGCGGAATCGGAACTACGATCGAGCTCACCAAGGGGTGGGAGCTCGAGATCGGGGGTCGATTTCAGCACGTTTCGAACGGCTTCGTCGTGGGCCGCGCGAAAAACCCCGCCTCGAACATGCTCGGCGGGTTCATCGGGTTTTCGCTCCCGTTCTGAGCGAGACCCGACCCGGAGAACCAGGAGAGGGAACTCTCGATGAACAAGGACCGACTCTTCCTCGGGAGCTGCTTCGCCCTGATCTCGACCTCGGTCTGCTTCGCGGTGATCGGCGTGATCTTGGGCGCGCTGAAAGAGCAGTTCATCCTGAGCAACTTGGAGGTCGGGTACATCGCCGGGGCTGGGATCTGGGGCTTCACCATCTCGATCTTCGTGCTCGGACCGCTCTGCGATGTCCTCGGGATGCGGAACCTGGTGCGGTTCGCTCTGCTCTGCCACCTCGCAGGAGCGGCGGTGATGATCTTCGCGACAGGCTTTTGGACTCTCTTCACCGGGGCGCTGATCCTCTCACTCGGGAACGGCACGGTCGAAGCCGCGTGCAACCCGCTCATCGCCACCCTGTATCCCGAAGAGAAGACCAAGAAGTTGAATCGGTTCCACGTCTGGTTCCCCGGCGGGATCGTTCTCGGCGCGGTCGCCGCGTACCTCCTCGACCAGGGGGGCATCCACTCGTGGCAACTCAAAGTCGGCCTGATCGCCATCCCTACCGTGGTGTACGGGCTCCTGTTCATCGGTCAGTCTTTCCCCGCAACCGAGCGCGTGCAGTCGGGCATCCCCTTCTCGGGGATGATCCGCGGCGCACTCCAGCGCCCCCTGTTCCTGGTCCTACTCGCGTGCATGGCGATCACCGCTTCACTTGAACTCGGCCCCGGCCGCTGGATCACCGCCGTTCTCGAAGCGGGAGGAATCGCCGGGATACTGGTGTTCGCATACATCAACGGATTGATGGCGGTGCTTCGCTTCTACGCCGGGCCAGTGGTCCACCGTCTCTCCCCCACCGGGGTCCTCGTCGCCTCCGCAGTCCTCTCGGGGGTGGGGCTGTACTGGTTCAGTTTCGCTGAGACCACGCCGATGGCGTTCGGGTCCGCGACCGTCTTCGCCCTGGGAGTCTGCTACTTCTGGCCGACGATGCTCGGGGTGGCCTCGGAGCGAGTCCCGCGGAGCGGTGCGCTCGGCCTCGCCCTGCTCGGCGGAACCGGCATGCTGGTCGTCGGGTTGGTGACGACACCGCAGATGGGGCGCATCGCGGATCGCCACCTCACCGAGTTCCTCACCCTCGACCCCGCCGCGACCACCGCCGTCCTCCAGAAGGTGATCGACCAGTACCCCGCGCTCGCCGATGGCAAACCAGAGACGATCCGCGGAGAGATCCTCGCAGCGGTGGAGAAGGTGCGGGAGTCGGTCAAGAGCGCGGAACCGGGAATCCTCCCGAGCGAAACTGCGAAGACACTGCGCGAAGCGATCAAGAACGCTCCTTCTGGCGAGGAGGGAGAGGCGATCGCAGACGAGCTCCGTGCGGTACTCGGCCCGGCGGACAACTACGGCGGGCGCCGCGCGTTCCGCTACATCGCGCCGTTCTCCATCCTCATCATCATCGCCTTCGGAGTGCTGTACATCCGCGACCGAGCCGCCGGCGGCTACCGGGCGGAGTCGCTCGGTGAAGAGAAGCGGGAACCCGATCCCGAGAGCGCGCCGGACTAGGAACGATTACCACCGCGTCGGCCTGTAGTCCTTCAGGAACTGGCCCCACGTGTGTTTTCCGGTCAGGAATCCGTCGAAGATCGGCGCGCAGATTCGGGCCGCCGCGTCGACGTGGTCGAGTGGCGGATGGAAGTCGTGCTCTTCCTGCTTCGCCAGCGCCAAGTGCACGGGGTCCTCGTCCGTGATCCACCCCGTATCGACGCTGTTCATGTGTATGCCGTCCTTCTGATAATCCGGGGCGGAGGTTCGCGTCATCATATTGAGTGATGCTTTGGCCATGTTGGTGTGCGGGTGCTTATCGGTCTTGAAGGCGCGATAGAACTGCCCCTCCATCGCCGAGACGTTGACGATGTGCTTGTCGCGTCCCGGGTGACGCAACATCAGATCCTTCAGCCGAGCGTTGAACACGAACGGTGCGACCGCATTGACCAGGTGCACCTCGAGCAATTCGACCGTCGAGACCTGCGCGAGCGGCAGCCGCCAGCTGTTGATCTCGCGCAGATCGACTTGCTGCAGATCGGCATCGAGCCTTCCATCGGGGAACAGGTGCTCCCCAATCTCGAGGTCACCGGCCAAGAGGGGAACCTGCGAGAGAGTGGCGGACAGGTGGATCCCGGCCAGCTGATCCGGTGCCACCGGGGTCGGGACCTCGCTCGCGGCGCTCTCGGGTAGCCTCGCCTGCTCCCCGTTCGGTCCCGAGGTGAGCACGGCGTGTCTCCGCAGATCCTCGTATCCGGCGATGAGCCGCCGCGTACTCTCTTCGAGCTGGTCGTACGGGAGTCCCTCGGCCTGGATCAGGTGCGCATAGAACCCAGGTGGGCGGCGAACGGTTTGGCAGGCGTTGTTCAGGATGAAGTCGAGACGATCGTAGTTCTCCTGAATGTGATGCAGCAGCGCCTCGACGCTCGGGGTGTGCCTGAGGTCGAGTCCGTAGATATCGAGACGATCTTGCCACTCGACGAAGTCCTGCTCCGCCGAATAGCGCACCGCCGCATCCCTCGGAAAGCGAGTGGTCACGATCAGTCGGGCTCCGGCCCGGAGCAGCTTGATCCCCGCTTGATAGCCGATCTTCACGCGTCCGCCGGTCAAGAGAGCCACCCGACCGGAGAGATCCGCGGTCTGACTGCGCTTCGAAAAATTGAACTTTGCGCACTCCGGGCACAGCGCATCGTAGAACGAGTGCACCTCCCGGAACTCGGCCTTGCAGATGTAGCAGGCGCGGGCGTCGATCAGCCGGGAACCTGGAAGCGTACCGACCGTGATCTCCGCGTCGCGTGGGTCTTCATGAGGATCGGGAGTCGGGTAGACCAATTCGATCCGCTGGGAGCGAGCTCGGGTGCGTTCGAGCAGGGCACGATCGTGCTGATGGCGTGCGTCACGCTGCTGCCTTCGGCGTTCTCGATTGTAGGTTCTGCGCTCCACCAAGTTCGGCTTGGAAAGACGACCGCATGCCGTGATCAACTCGAGGCGCAGATCATCGGGCAAATTTGCGAGCAGCACGCGATCATCGATCAACTGCTGCAATCTTTCGACCACGCCGCGGAGCTCGACGGCGCCTGGCTTGACGGCCTCATCGGCATCGATCGTGTGATCGGGATCGTCGATCGGCGACGGATGGGACAAGGTCGCTACCTCGCGCTGCGGGTCGAAGTTCAAATCGTGGACAACGGAGCTGCGGGAATCTACTCTTCAAGGTCTGCGCACCTCTCGCCATCGGACCGTGCGATTCGGCGGGGCGATCGTCGGCACTCGATTCAGAGGGCGGTGCTCGCTCTCCACGCCTTCACCGGGGGGAGGTCATCCGCGATCAGTGAGAGGATCGACATCGCGGTCGAGTAGGACTCGGTGCGCGGGAAGATGCGATCGTTCCACGCTCCGCCTCTCTCGATCGTGCGCCAGAGCAGATCCCGCATCTTCACCCGGTACTGTGCGCGCTCCTTCTCGGGCAAGTACTCCACCGCCAGCGCAGCGTAGGCGTGACCGTAGAAGAAATAGTATGGCGCGACCGAGAAGGGGGGTTTGTGCGTCCCATGCTGGCTCTTCCGCTTGAGCAGCTCCTTCCAGTTCTCCTCGGTGAAGAATCCATCGACCGCGGTGCGCAGATTCTCGACCGAGCTCCGTCCGGCCTGGAAGAGCACGAGCTCCGCGGCGGCGGATCGGGCGCACGCTCCCTGCATCGGTTCATCCGGACCGCGCAGCTTTCCGCTGTACGCGTAGGAGACTTTCTCATCGCGCCCGGACTCGAGTGCATCGAGCGCGTCCTCCACCATTTTCGTATCGACCGAATATCCCGCCTCTTTCGCATGGAAGAGCGCCAGCAGGGTCGACGCGGTCATGAACGGGCTCACCCCGTGACCCGCGTAGTTCCAGCCTCCGCCGGGGACCTGGCCTTCCTTCAGGCAAGCGATGAGATGCGGGACTGTCTCCACGACCCGCTTCTTCAGCTTCGCGTCCTTGAAGAAGCCGATCTCGAGCGCGCGCAGGAAGAACTTGAGCGCATACGCCTGACCCCATCCGCGCACGTCGTACGTCGTCTGCTTGTTCGCAGCCATCTGGGTGTCGTTGTGGATGCGATCGAGCATGAATTCGACGCTCCGCAGGATCGCGTTCCGGCGAGTACCGTTCAGTCCGGGCGCTTCGAGGAGCGCCTCGCACACGATCGCCGAACCTCCGACGCGGTAGCCGGGGGGAATGCGATTGTCGGGAGAAACCCGGTAGACCCCTTCGTAGGGCCACTCCGAACCTTCGCCGTTCGCCTCCTTGCGAATCCCGGCGAGCCGTTCCCTCTCCTTCGCTTGCCAGTTCGACAGTTCATCTTCAGGCAAACCGCCGACGGCGGGATCGGGGGTGTAGTTCTCCTGATTGGAGATGAGGAGTTCGCACGCGATCTGGATAGCCGCTTCGACCTCGGCGTCCTTCACCTCGACCGAGAAAGCGGACGGCGCAGCCGCGATCGACAAGATCGACGCGAGAGCGAGGTTCCTGAAACTCATCCCAACCCCTCTTCTGTACCGCGGAATTGCAGGTCATCTTCGAGCGAGCGCCGATTCTCGACCGGAGGGACGGCGCCGTCAACGGCGGACTCCCCGGGCATCGCGCGGCTCGAGCCGGGCGGGGCTGCCCCTTGCCAAGCCGAGCCAATTTTAGAATCATCGCACCCGAGCTGGTGCTCCGCGCCGGTTCGGACGGCGTTCATGCCGACATCGAGAAGGAGATGGGGACACGATGAAGCCGGCAGCTCTGGTGGCGGCGATCGCGGCGGCGGCGGCGGGAGCGGGGAGCTGGGCGGCGGTCTCCTACTTCATGGACCTCGAGCTGGGGTGGCTCGCCTGGGGGATCGGCGGGATGGTCGGCGGGGCGGCGTACGGCCTGGGAGGACGCGGACCCGCCTCCGGCGGGATCGCGGCGGCGTTGGTTCTCGCCTCGATCCTCGGCGGGAAGATGCTCGCCGTCGATGCGATCATCGGCCGTGCGGTGAGTGAGAAGCTCACGCTGGGCGAGTACCGTGAGCAGCTATCCGATGCTGAGGCATTTCCCGGGATCGAAGATCGCGAAAGGCTGCGATCGTTCATCATCGAACACGAATTCTCCGAGAAGGGTACCGAGGAGGAGATCGATTCATTCCTCGTGATCTGGGCCCCCGAGCTCGAGAAGTTGCGAGCGGAGAACCCGGACTTCGAGACCTGGAGAGCCCAGCAGATCGACCGCCGCAAGGAGCTGGTCTATTCGCAATCCAGCCGGATCGACTTCATCCAGGAGAGCCTCGGACTGATCGATCTGATCTTCGCGGCGCTCGGGGTCTCGACCGCTTTCAAGCTCGCGGGTCGCCCCGAAGCGATCTTCACCGGGGGTGACTTGGACGGGGATGAAGACCTCGACGCGATCTGATGCGCCTTCTCACGTCCCGGTGGCGAGGAGTGCGGTGGCGGCCCGGCTCGTCGGCTACGGGGTCGTCGGAGCCGCCGCGCTGGTGTTGTTGCCCGCGCTCTGGCATCTTCGGAGTCCACGCGAGAGAGGAGTCCACCGTGACGAAGATCGACCGGAGAGTTTTTCTCGGTACCAGCGCGTTCGCCGGGATCGCAGCCATCGCACCGTTCGGAGCCCCGGCCTTCTTGCGTGGCGGGACTCTCGACGAAGTCCGCATCGCGGTCGTCGGGGTGAATGGACGCGGACGCGACCACTACCAAGGATTCGAAGAGCTCGAGGGGGTGCGGGTCGTCGCGCTCTGCGATGTCGACCGCCAGGTCCTCGCCGCGAGAGCCGCGGCGTTCGAACAGAAGTTCGGACGGAAGGTCGACACCGTCGTCGACGTGCGGCGACTGCTCGAGCGGGGTGACATCGATGCGGTCTCGATCGCCACGCCGAACCACTGGCACGCCCTCGCGACGATCTGGGCGTGCGAAGCGGGAAAAGATGTCTACGTCGAGAAGCCGGTCTCTCACAACGTCCTCGAAGGGCGACGGATGGTGGAAGTCGCCCGCGCCACCGGCCGTATCGTGCAAGCCGGCATGCAATCGCGATCGAGCCCCGCGATCCGAGATGCCATCGCTTGGCTGAGGGGGGGCAACCTCGGGAAGATCGAGCTCGCGCGGGGGCTCTGCTACAAGCCTCGGCCGTCGATCGGCAATGTCGCCGGGGCACCGCCGGTTCCGGACGCGATCGACTACGACCTCTGGTGCGGACCCGCGCCGCAAGTTCCCCTCGCTCGGAAGAACCTCCACTACGACTGGCACTGGCTGTTCGCGACCGGCAACGGTGACCTGGGGAACCAGGGCGTGCATCAGATGGACATCGCACGCTTCGCGATCGGTGCAGAGGGGTTCCCGAAACGGGTCGTCTCCTTCGGGGGCCGCTTCGGGTACGACGACGACGCGAACACCCCGAACACTCAGGTGATCCACCTCGAGACCGAACCCGCGCCGATCATCTTCGAGGTCCGCGGACTCCCCCGTGATCGGGCCGCTCAGGGGACCGACTGGGGCAAGGGGATGGACCGTCACCTCGGTGTGTCGATCGGGACGATCATCCACTGCGAAGGGGGGAGCCTCGTCGTCCCGAACTACTCGAGCGCGTACGCGCTCGACCGAGGGGGGGAGAGGATCCGGGAGTGGAGCGGCGGAATGAACCACTTCCAGAACTTCATCGACTCGGTGCGTTCACGCCGCCGGGAGGACCTGACCGCCGACATCGAGGAGGGGCACCTCTCGAGCGCGTACTGCCACCTCGGGAACATCTCGTATCAGATGGCGGAGCGGATGCCGTTCGACGCCGCCTGCGATCGGGCCGCGTGGCCCGCTTCCGCCGGCGCAGATCTGGAACGGATGCGCGCCCACCTGGTGCGCAACGGCACCGACGTTTCGAGCACCGAGATCGCCCTCGGACCGGTTCTCGAAATCGATCGGGAGACCGAGCGGTTCGTCGGTGCCCCCGAGGCCGATTCGCGGCTCACTCGGGAGTACCGCGCCCCGTTCACCCTCGGCGGAAGTTCCTGATCACTCCTCGCGGGGGGAGTGCTCTGGGGGCCACGGAACGACGGCGTTCGCGGGGAGCCCCGGACGTTCCGCGGGATCGGGGAAAACCAACATCCGGTTCTGCGGCTCGATCGTGACGAACGTCTCATCGACCTGGTCGTCCTCAGCGAGGAGCGGCTTCCTCTCGAGACCGAGGTGCTTCTCGAAGAAACGGTAGACCGCCTGCCGTTTCGAGACTCCGTAGTCGTGCCCCTCACTTGCGAAGTGGGCGTTCTCGATCCGCTCCGCGGCGCCGTGCAGCTGGTAGATGCGCCGGGCGTAGGGGTATTCGACTTCGGGCGTGTTCTTCGTCCAGTCTCCCCCGACGGACACCAGGAGGAGCGGTCGCGGCGCCGCGAGGGCGGCGATCTCGGCGTTGTTCGTCTCGTGGTGTGCGCCGACGTGGATCGGGGATCCGCTCTCGCAGTCGCACCCCCCGAAGAAGTGGGCGGACACCATCACCACCGGCGCCGCGACCCTCACCCGCGGGTCGAGTGCGGTGAGGAGAAACGTCTGCGTGCCTCCTCCGGATGCCCCGGTCACGCCGATCCGCTCGGGATCGACCCCTTCGAGTGTGAGCAGCAGGTCGAGAGCACGGATACTGCTCCACGTCTGGAGCGGCAGGGCCTGCGGATGCGAGTGAGCCCACCCCGCCCCCTTCGAGTCCCCGAATCCGATCGTGTCGTAGGAGAGCACCACGGCCCCCATCCGTGCGAACGCCGCGCAGCGGATCTGGTTGTCGGGGCGATAGCGTCCCCCACCGTTCGGATCGTGTCCGTGTCCGTGGGGAGAGAGAATTCCGGCGTGAGGTCCCTTCCGTTCGAGCGATCGATAGAGAGTCCCCGTGACGAGGAACCCCGGGACGCTCTCGAACGCGATCGACTCGACCGAGTAGCCGTCGTACTCCCGGCGGTCGCGGATGATCGGGCTGAGCGGCGTCCGCGCGGGCCAAGGGTCGAGCCCAGCGCCGGCTCGGATCCCTTCGCGGATCCGTCTCGCGCGGTCCTGCCACTCATCGAGGCTCGAGTAGCTCGCCCCGAACCTCGCGAGCTGCGCGCGCGCCGCTTCCTCGGTCTGATGGTTGCCCTGGCAGAGCACCGGAGCTGTGGCGGGTGGATCGTCCGGATGCGCGTCCATGGAGAGCGCCAGAAGAGCGACCAGCGCGATCGAGGTTCGGATCAATCTACTCTCCGATCTTCGGCGTTCGCCACGCAAACCAAGTGCTTCGTGAAACGGGGCGTCCTCGCCCCCAACCACATGTTCCAACGGTAGTACCATTCGTGGTTCTCGAGGAAGGAGAGCGGCCCCCCCGTCACGAACCCGATCCCCTGGAAGCGTACCGGCTCCGCTCCCGCGCTCCGTGCGAGTCGTCGCACCCGCGGGAGGTTGTAGAACTGGATCTGCGGGAGATAGGAGAAGCGCTGCCCGCGTCTCTTCTCGCGGGCGACCCTCCCCGGGTGAAACAGCTCGCGGATCGCCTTGAACGGCTGTGGGCCGTTCGGCACCGCGAGGAGCAGCTTCCCGCCCGGCCGGAGCACGCGAACCAGTTCGCGCACCGCCCCCTCGGGGTCCTCGAGATGCTGCAAGACCCAACAGCAGACCACCACGTCGAAGGCGCCGTCTCGGTACGGAAGCGCATTCACCGCACCTTGGACCCGTCGGATCCCCGGGACATCGTCCCGCAGCTGTAGGCGGAATGCGAGGAGGTCGAGACCGTGCCACTCGACCTCGGTCTCGGGGTGGCGCATCGGGAAGATCCGCTGGAGTCGACACCTCCCGAGTCCGGCGTCGAGCACCCGGGGCGCGCGGCCGAGCTCGCGGGCGAACGTTGCGATCTCGTCCGCGATGACGAGGAACTTCGCCCGGGAGAGGAGGAACTTGCGGTCGCTCCAGAACGCGCCGAAGGCCAAGGTGTCTCGAACCTTCATCGGCTGGACCCCCTGCCACCTTTCGAAGAGCGTTCGACACCGCTACTCTGGGAGCGACGTCGAGGGGCACGGATGGAGCGGGGTGCGCCGATATCGAGTGGCGCCGCTCGGAGACCTCCGCCGATCGTCCCCTGACATCGTTCTTCCCGAGGAGTGTCACTGCGCCGCGGGTGGCGACTTCGAACACCCCTCGAGAACTGAACCCATGGAGGATACATGAGACTCGCCCTGCTCATCCCCGCATTGTTCGCCCTGGTCCTTCCGCTCGTCCTCGCCCAGGACTCGGTCGCGAATTCGGCTCTCCCCGACGACCAGTCCGCCGAGGGCGCCGAGAACGCGGACCCCGATGACGTTGAGGAAGCGGACGAGAAGGACGTGGACGAGAAGGACGTGGACGAGAAGGACGTGGACGAGAAGGAAGCGGACGAGAAGGAAAAGGACGAGCCCGCCGAGCTGGAAGTGAAGGACTCGACCTTCTCTGCGCTCGGGGCCCGCCTGATCGGCCCTGCCCTCGCTTCCGGACGCATCAGTGACATCGCCGTCAACCCCCGGAATCACAGCGAGTACTACGTCGCGGTGGCGTCGGGGGGCGTGTGGAAGACCATCAACAACGGCACTACCTTTTCCCCGATCTTCGACGGCGAGGGATCGTACTCGATCGGCTGCGTCACGATCGATCCCAGCAATCCGAAGATCGTCTGGGTCGGGACCGGCGAGAACAACAGCCAGCGGAGTGTCTCGTTCGGCGACGGAGTGTACAAATCCGTCGACGGCGGAGGGCGCTGGAAGAAGATGGGCCTCGATGAGTCGGAGCACATCGGCATGATCGCGGTGCACCCCGGCGATTCCGACATCGTCTACGTCGCGGCGCAGGGGCCACTCTGGCGCGCGGGGGGCGATCGAGGCCTGTACCGCACCACCGATGGCGGCGGTACTTGGGATCGGATCCTCTCCATCAGTCCCGACACCGGGGCGAACGAGGTGCATCTCGATCCGAGGGATCCGGATGTGATCTACGTCTCGACCTACCAGCGCCGCCGGAGGGTCTGGACCATGATCAACGGCGGCCCCGAGTCCGGACTGCACAAGTCGACGGATGGAGGGAAGACCTGGCGAAAGATCGAGCGCGGGCTGCCGGGGGGGGACAAGGGGAAGATCGGTCTCGACATCTCTCCCGCCGACCCCGACGTGCTGTACGCCCTGGTCGAGGCGACGGATGGCAAGACGGGGTTCTTCCGGTCCGAGGATCGCGGCGAGAGCTGGCAGAAGCAGAGCGGCCTCGATTCGTCCGCCCCGATGTACTACCACGAGCTCGCCTGTGATCCGCACGAAGTGGACCGCGTCTACGTCATGGATACCATCCTCCAGGTGACCGAGGACGGCGGGAAGACCTTCGGGAGCGCCCAAGGGAGGAATCGACACGTCGACAACCACGCCCTCTGGATCGATCCCGACGATACCGCGCACCTGATCGTCGGTTGCGACGGCGGCTTGTACGAGAGCTGGGACCGATCCGAGAGCTGGCAGTTCAAGCCGAACCTCCCGGTCACGCAGTTCTACCGCGTCTCCGTCGACCAGTCGGAGCCGTTCTATCTCGTCTACGGTGGCACGCAGGACAACGCGACCCTCGGCGGGCCCTCGCGCACCACGAGTCGCTCGATCTCGAACGAGGACTGGTTCGTCACCGTCGGAGGGGACGGATTCGAGACCCAGGTCGATCCGCTCGATCCGAACATCGTCTACAGCCAGTGGCAGTACGGCGGTCTGGTGCGGCACGACCGTCGGAACGGCGAGAACGTAGACATCAAGCCTCGCCCCGCCCCCGGCGATCCTCCGCACGTGTTCAACTGGGACGCGCCGCTCCTGATCAGCCCCCACTCCCACACTCGGCTCTACTTCGGAGGGCGCCGCCTCTATCGCTCCGAGGACCGGGGAAACAGCTGGAGAGCGATCTCCGGGGATCTCTCCCGCGGCATCGATCGGAACGACCTCGAGGTGATGGGGAAGGTCCAGCCGGTCCATGCGATCGCGAAGCACCGCTCGACCTCGATCTACGGCAACACCGTCGCGATCAGCGAGTCTCCCCTGGTCGAGGATCTGATCTACGTCGGCACGGACGACGGTCTCGTCCACATCACCGAGGACGGCGGGGAGAACTGGCGGAAGGTCGACGCGTTCCCGGGGATCCCGCACAAGACGTATGTCAGTTGCCTGACCACCTCGCTCCACGATGCGGACACCGTGTACGCCGCCTTCGACAACCACAAGAACGGAGACTTCGCCCCGTACCTCCTCGTGAGCAAGGACCGGGGCGCGTCATGGAACGCGATCGGCGGAAATCTCGGCGACACCGAGATCGTCTACTCCCTCGTCGAGGACCATGTACGCCCGGAACTGCTCTTCGTCGGTACGGAGTTCGGGGCGTTCTACACCCTCACGGGCGGGAAGGAGTGGCTCAAGATCTCGGGCCTCCCGACGATCGCAGTGCGTGACATCGACATCCAACGGCGCGAGAACGACCTGGCGTTCGCCACGTTCGGCCGAGGGTTCTACATTCTCGACGACTACTCCCCGCTCCAAACTGTCACCGGCGAGGACTTCGCGCGACCGGCTCACATCTTTCCGATCAAAGACGCCCTCTTCTACATCCCGAGCGGGAAGGGGCGCGGCTCTCAGGGTGCGTCGTACTGGACTACCTCCAATCCCCCGTTCGGGGCGATCTTCACCTACCACCTGAAGAAAAAGGTCGAGAGCGGTCCGAAGATCGAGGACGACGCCACCAAGCCCGACTACGAGAAACTCCGCGAGAAGGAGCGCGTCCGCTCCCCGCTCGTCGTCCTGACGATCCGCGATGCCGGCGGGCAGGTGATCCGTCGCCTCGAGGGAAGCACAGCCAAAGGGGTCCACCGCACGAGCTGGGATCTCCGCTACGGAGGGACCGGCGGCCAAGGACCCTACGTACTCCCAGGGGAATACACGGTCGATGTTTCGAAGGATGTCGGCGGGGAGATCACCGAGCTCGCCGGACCGGTCGCGTTCCGCGTCGTCCCGCTCGACCTCGGCACGTTCCTGCCGGAGGATCGAGATGAGATTCGTCGATTCCACCAACAGGTGGCGACTCTCTCCATCGCGGCCCAGGCGGCGAACCGAGCGCTCACCGATGCGATGGCAAAATTGTCCGGCGCCGAGCGGGCGGTCTTCGACTCCCCATCCGCCGACCCGCAGCTCGCACAGCGTGCGCACGACCTGACGATCCGATTGAAGGATCTGGACGAGAAACTCAATGGGGATCCGCTCCCCGCCCGCCACGAGGACCCGAGCCTCCCCGGCATCCGTGAACGGATCGGCATTTCGACGGCGAGCTGGGGGATGACCGCTCCGCCGACCCAGACGCAGCGAGATGCATACGAGTTCGCGGCAGCGGGCTTCGAGGAGGTGCTCGCCGAGCTCCGCACCGTCATCGAACAGGAGCTGGAAGAACTCTTCGCGGGACTCGATGCGGCGGGGGTGACCTGGACGTCCGGAAGACTACCGGTATGGCAAAGAGAATAGAATCACGGCCCCGGCCCTCGATGAGGGCCCCGACGATCTGTTCGGGACAATCAGGATGATGGGACTTGCTCGCCGAAGGTGATGCCTGTCCCGGACCTTCGCCTGCAAATCCACCGCCGTCGAACAAGGCTTTCCGCGGCGGGACGACCGGTAGATCGTTCCTCACCACCCGAGCAGCGAGCGGACGACGATCCCGACCACAGCGCTCGCGCCGAGCACGAGGAGCATCGATATCTTGAAGCGGAGCAGGGCGACGGCGGCGCCGACCGCGATCGCGAGCGCCGCGCCGTCGATCGTCGCCATCGTCGGGACGAGGAGCCGCATCCCGAGCGGCCCCTCGAGCGTGCGGATCTCGCCGAACAGGAGCTGCAGCGCGAACCACGCGGCGAGGTTGAGGATCACCCCGACGACCGCGGCGGTGATCGCCGAGAGCGCCGCCGACAGGCGCTGGTTTCCCCGCAACCACTCGATGTAGGGGGCGCCGAGGAAGATCCACAGGAAGCAGGGGACGAAGGTCACCCAGGTGGTGATCGCCGCGCCGATGGTGCCCGCGACGAACGGGTCGAGCGAGCCCGGGTTCCGGTACGCGCCCATGAAGCCGACGAACTGGACGACCATGATCAGTGGCCCGGGAGTGGTCTCCGCCATGCCGAGCCCGTCGAGCATCTCCCCCCCCTGGAGCCAGCCGAAGCGCTCGACCGCCTGCTGCGCGATGTACGCGAGCACGGCGTAGGCGCCGCCGAAGGTGACCACCGCGGCCTTGCTGAAGAACACCCCTTCGAGCACGAACACGTGCGTCGCCCCGAGCACCGCCGCGAGGGTGGCGACGGGAACGAGCCAGAGGAGCGCGCACACCACGAGCACGCGCAGCGCCCGGCCGGTGCGAGGACGAGTGTGCTCGGGGCGCTGTTCATCGAGGAGCGAGTCCACCACCCCCGCCGCCCCCTCGGCGAGGGCGTGCGGCCGGATCACGATGAACGTCCGCGGTCGGATCGCCCCCCCGACGAGACCGATGATCGCGGCGCCGCCGACGATCCACGGGAACGGCACCGCGAAGAAGAAGATGCCGACGAACGCGAGCGCGGCGATCGCGAGCATCGCGGCGTTGCGGACGACCCGCCGGCCGATCTTCAGCACCGCCTCGACCACCACGGCGAGCACCGCCGCCTTCAGGCCGAAGAACAGCGCCGCGACCACCCCCACCCCCTGGAACGCCGCGTACAGGTAGCTGATCGCCAGGATCGACAGGAAGCCGGGGAGCACGAACAGCCCCCCCGCGACCAACCCGCCGCGGGTGCCGTGGAGCAGCCAGCCGATGTAGGTGGCGAGTTGCTGCGCCTCCGGGCCGGGGAGGAGCATGCAGTAGTTGAGGGCGTGGAGGAACCGGTGCTCGCTCACCCACCGCTTCTCCTCGACGAGGATGCGGTGCATCACCGCGATCTGTCCCGCCGGGCCGCCGAAACTCTGCAGGCCGACGCGGATCCAGACGTGGAGCGCCTCGCGAAACGGGATCGTGCTCATCCGAGGCCGCGCGCGGCGAGCGCCCCCCGCGCCCCCCGCGCCCCCCGCGCCAAGAGGAGATCGTCATCGTGAAGTGTCCGCATTGCCTCACCGACTTTCACGATCAGCCAAGGGAAACTCCTCTAATGCAAGCAGGTGGGGACCAACTCACGGAGCGCGACAGCTTTCAATGGACCGCCATCGCCCGCATCTGCCCGG
>JAQBGV010000052.1:0-11319 GCA_032128395.1 Planctomycetota bacterium
GCCTGCGCCACGTCGAGGATCGGGCGACCCCTCGCAACGCAGCAGACGACTGCTCATCGTCCCGCGTACGTGATGAAAAAAAAGGGGCGCTATCGGGGAAATAGCGCCCCCTCGGAAAGAAATGAAGCAAGTAGAGCGGACTCCGCAGAGTCCCTCCCTGTGCAGTCGGAGAAGGCCGGGTTCACCCCTGACCTCCGCCGTCTCCCTTTACCCCCCCCTATCCGGAGGAGGCCGAGAGGAGGCCGTGTTGCCATCCAATACCGGATGGCTTCCACACACCTTCCCCTCTCCTATCCCTAAGAGCCCACCACACTAGAGCAGGATCGGTACCAATCCACTCGGTGCACGGAACTTGTGATGAACGGGGAACTTAAGATTTCCTGAGCACCGGCCCGAGAATATTGGAGCGAATACAATCTGACCGGATGCCGGATCCGTTGCGATAGAGCCAACGTGGCAAAGGAGTTATGTACTCGCCTAGAAATTAGCCGCCAGAGGGAGTGCTCAGGTCACTCTCTGGCCGCTTCGGGTGTCTCTCGAGTCTGGCGAGACGCTGACCCTGGGAGACAGGAGCTCCCTCGTCCACCCAGTGCTCCACCAAGCGGCCATTGCAAGGAGCGATAAGGGCGGTGCACCCGGAACTGTCGAGGAGCTGAGCGAAGGGCTGACCCTCGCGTAGGGCCTCTCCTTCTTCGACGTGCCATTCGAGGAGCATCGCGCGCCGCCCTGGGGTCGTTTTCGGTGCCCGAAGGAACAGGTCCTCGTCTCGCTCCATCCCCCACTCTCCTTCTCCCAACGCTGGACCGGCTCGCGCTCAGCCGGAGGCAGCCTCGAGCTTCCTCTTGCAATCGATGCAGTGATTCGCGAAGGGAAGGGCGGCAAGGCGAGCCTCGCCGATCGCTTCCTCGCACTCTTCGCAGAAGCCGTAGATCCCCTCGTCGATCCGCTCGATCGCCCGCTGGATCTGCTCGAGGGTCGCCCCACTCGTGCGGAACTGTTCGTACACGACCGCGTCGCTGGTGGAGTCGCCGGCGAGATCTTCGAGATCTGCGATGTGGTGACGGTCCTCCTGAGCGCTCAACTCATCGAGGCTCTGCTCGACGTCCTGCTGGAGGAGGCGGAGCTGCTCCATGAGCTGCTCCCGAATCAACTGTAGTCTGTCTTGCAACGCGCTCTCCCTGTCGATTCCGACCCGCTGCGGGGTCGCTGCCAGCCGGCATGCCTGGAGGACGCAAGAGGATACCATCCCCGGGGGACTCCCTTGGGGCACGCCTTCGCATCGGAGGTCGAGACGCGAGTGGTCCCGCCCCCCCCGAAGGGGAGCCGGGACCACTCGGACGGCACGAGGCGAGCAAGTTCGATCAGGGGCAGAAGTTCGAAGCCAAGCAAGTGACCGAGTCGGCGTCCCCGCTCGGATCGAGTCCGCAGCCCGGGAAGGGCGAGGCCGGATTGGGTCCCGATGCGAACAGGTAGTTCAGGAGCGAGATCGGGTCCGCCACGTTGACCTGCCCGTCGTCGCCCGCATCGGCCGCGTCGAGGCAGGGAGGGGTCGGGCCGCCGCCGAAGAGGTAGTCGAGGAGACTCACCCCGTCGGAGATGTCGATCGCGCCATTGCTGTTGGAGTCGCCGCGGATGAACTGGATGCCGGTCTGGAATTCCTCGACCGTGAGGGTGCCGTCGATCACGACCGGGGTCACGGAGGACTCTCCGACGCTGACCGCAATCGCCACGGCGGGGGCGCCGGGGGGGCTGAGCCCAGCGCTGAAGCTCAGCTGGGTCTCCCCAACCGGGGCGTTCGGGAGCACCGTGTACTCGGTGGCGACGACTTCGAGATCGGTCCCGGCCGAGAGCGGCAAGTTCGAGGAGAGCGAGAACACCGTTCCGATGGTGAATCCACTGCCCCCGGTCGGGGAGAGGCTCGCCTGGAAGAAATCGGCCCCGCCCATCTGGATCGCGAGCAGATCCGCGCCCTGCGTGACGGAAGTCAAGGAGAGCGCAGCTGGATCGTGCTCCACTCCGAAGCTGAACCCGTAGATGTCGACGGAGTTCGTCAGAGTGATCGGGATCGTGGCTGGATCGCCCTGCGCGATCGTCCCGATCGACGCGATCTCGAGGATGGAGGGGATGATCTCGATTTCGATCTCGGTTGGAATCGTGGTGGGTTCGACCGAGGCACCACCGACCACGATGACCAGATCCACACCCATCGGCGCGGCACCAGGGAGAAAGAGGCCGTCACAGTGCTGGACCGTGGCGAGGGTCCCGTTCGGCCCGACGAGGTCGTAGTCGATGTGCAGGAGTTCGTAGCCGGTGCCGGGTGGCAGGACAAACATGTTGAAGAGACTGATTACGACCGCTTGCGTCACGCCACCCGAATTCGACGAGTCACCGGGATAGAACACTTGCGAGAGGAACCCAGGAGGATTCCCATCGTTCGAAGTCAGCGTCGTGTCTCCGGTCTGGAGCGCCACGGGCATCACCTGGGTGAAGTCGTGGCAAACCCCGTAGGACCACCCCTGCACGTCGGCCGCACCGGGAAGGACGTCGAAGAAGCACGTCAACGTGACGGTGGACCCGCTCGGCTGCGACGCTCCGGTGGTGAGGCTCAGGATGTAGTTGGGGTTTTGCGCGTCAGCGGTCCCGCACAAGGTGAGCAGGACGAGAACCCCCCAGATGCGTTTCATCGGCTCCTCTTTCCCGGTCCGGGCCCATGGCCGGTCAGACCGTCCCACGTCAGCATTGTCGGGCAAAATCGGGGACGTATCGACGGGCTGCTCGCCGCAGAGACCATCTCCGACGCCGGATCAGGTTGGAATCCCGCCTGCAGGGCTCCATCATATCACAGGATCGGGGCCATCCGCTCGGAACGGCTCTGTCCAGGATCCCGACGCATCGTTCAGGATCGGACGACCGGGACGGAATTCGGCCAGTGCCTCCCCTCGGCGGGGGGCCCCCGCCGGGCCCGGTCCTTGCCATAGTCCGTCCGAATGGGCCCCAGAGCCCCTGGGAGGAGCTTGATGATCGCCGGAACCCCAACGCCTGCTGGCTCGAACGAGGCTCGCGCTTCCGCCCTCATGGCGGAGGCGGGGGAGCTCCGACCGGTCGCAGACCTCGGATCTCGGGGCATCCGGCAGGTGCGCCTCCTCAGTCAGAGTCAGTTCGAGACCGCGGTCCGAGATGCGGTCGCAAGAGAAGTTCTCGCCTACCTCGGCGATCTCGACCTTCCTCGCGAGCGCCGGCAGATCCTCGAGGAGCGGGCGCTCGCTCGCCTTTCCGGTGATCCGGTCGAGCGGCCCCTTCCCGCGGAAGTGGCTGCTCCGGCCACATTGGCGAGTGCGGATCCGTCTTTCGATTTCGTCGCCATGGAGCGACGGCTCGTCGACGAGATCGGACGGCTCGTCGCACAGAATTGGCGCGCTGAATTGGAAACCACGCGGGACACCCACAGTACCCAGATCACAGGACTCGAGCGGCGGATCGATTCGCTGATGCGTGCGCTCGATCAAGTCGAACGCCTCATGGACCGGGTGCCCGCCGGAGGCATCGCTGCTCCGATCGGCAGCAACATTCCTCCGTCGACCGGACCACTCAGTGGCATCAAGAATGAACTACTCGAGCAACTGTTCCAGGCGAACCTGGCCCTGCGCGAGCTAGAAGCCGGCGAGGAACTCTCGAACGGCGACGGACCGGAACCGGAGCGACGCTGAGTCGCCCCCTGCGTACTTCAACCATGGCCGACGCGGGATGGGTCGGGAGTAGAAAAGGAGAGCGAGGATGAATCCGATGGTGAAACCGGACGGCAAGAAGGCGGATGCCCAGCCTGACGTCAATGCCGCAGCGCTGAAGGCCCCGAGATCCTCGGCGAACGTCGATGAGAACCGCCCCGCGCCTGAGGTGGTCGGAACGGACACCCTTTACCTAGGGATCGACCTTGGGACTTCGCGTTCGGCGGTCGCAGCCAACAACGGCACCCGAGACATGATCGCCAGCGTAGTCGGTTGGCCGAAGGACAACATCGCGGCGAAAGTCCTTGGCCAGAGAGTCGTTCTCGGCGAGGCCGTGCTCAAGAATCGCCTCGCGCTCGATGTGGTCTGGCCGCTCGCGGACGGCAACCTGATCTACTCCGACCTCTCCGGTGAGGATCGGGAGCGCGCTCGCAGCGCCGCCCTCGAGCTCCTGATTCAATTGCGCAAGATGGGCCGTCCGACCATCGGTCAGGCGATCTACGCGGTCATCGGCGCTCCCGCCGAAGCGACCAAGGAGAACAAACA
Source organism: Planctomycetota bacterium (assembly GCA_032128395.1). Classification (GTDB taxonomy): domain Bacteria; phylum Planctomycetota; class UBA8108; order UBA1146; family UBA1146; genus JAQBGV01. The sequence continues at coordinate 4,272 of JAQBGV010000052.1, forward strand.
GTCCATTATCGAGATCGCCCGCGACGCGGGGATAGACTCGGTCATGGTCGTCTCCGAGCCGTTCGCGGTCGCATATGCGGTCGACGCCCTGGAGGATGCGATCGTGATCGACATCGGCGCAGGGACGATCGACCTCTGCCGAATGTCCGGAACCCTGCCGACCCCCGAGGACCAGGTCACCGTCTTCAAGGCCGGGAATTTCATCGACGAAGAGATCGCGAAGCGGGTCCGAAAGAAATTCCCGGACGCGCAGTTCTCGATCAACATGATCAAGACCGCGAAGGAGCGCTTCTCCGCCGTCGTCGACCAGTCGGAGCGCGCCTTGGTGACTTTTCCCGTCGACGGAGTGCCGACCGAACTCGACATCACCGACGAGGTTCACCAGGCGGTCTCCCTGATCATCCCCGAACTGGTCGAGGGGATCCGTAAACTCGTCTCGACTTTCGACCCCGAATTCCAGGACCGAATCCGCAGCCGCGTGTACGTCTCGGGAGGCGGGTCGCAGATCTATGGCCTGCGCGATGCGATCAAGAACGGCATGAAGAAGATCGGCGGCGGAAACGTCTTCCTGGTCGAGGAACCCGCGTTCTCCGGTGCGAACGGCGCGTTGAAGCTGGCTCAGGAGATGCCCGTCCGCTACTGGGAGAAGCTCCGCGACCTTTGATCCCGATTCGACTTCACCAAACCCTGCCCATCCCATTCCGAGCCCGAACGGGGCCAGGCTGAACCCTGGCCCCGTTCGACTATTGCTCTTCGAAATGGCGGAGCGTGTCTTCCCAATCCACCGCGTGGGTGAAGTGCGCGAACGCCCCCCCCGTATGCCAGAAGAGAACGCGTGCGCCCCGAGGGAGCACTCCACTCGACACGGCCTGCTCCACCCCGAGGAATGCCTTCCCGGTGTAACACGGGTCGACCAGCACGCCCTCCGATTGCGCGAGTGAAGCGTACGCTCGGAGTTCTTCACGGGTCGCGAGTCCATACCCACGTCCGACGCACCCATCGAGAAAGAGATCCTCGGCACTGCTCGCTCCCGACCCCGGGAGCCCGTGGTCTCGGACGAGCCCCTCCCGGATTTCTGCGACCCTCGCGCGGAATGTCGCGCCGTCATCGCAGACCGGAACTCCGATCAGGCGCCAGGGGCGGTCGAGAGCATCTCTACCCGCCGCAAGCCCGGCTGAGGTCCCCCCGGATCCGACGGCGTGGACGATCGCGTCGAAGGGGCGGTCGAGATGAGACTCTTGGGCTGCGAGTTCCTCCGCTGCCGCGACGAACCCCAGCGATCCGAGCGGATCGGAGGCCCCTTCGGGGATCGGGAAGACTCGCTCACCACCCCCCTCGACTCTCGCTCGGTGCGAAGCGAGCATCTCCGCCCCGGTCGCGTACTCCTCCGGTGAGACCCACGAGATTTCAGCGCCGGCGATCGCGCTGAGGAGAGTGTTCCCGGTCCACTGCGCGACGGGAAGACCGTCCGGTGTCCTCAGCAGCAGATAGGGCCTCAGCCCCAAGCGGCGGGCGAGGAATGCGGTCGCGCGGCAGTGGTTCGAATCGAAACCGCCGCAGGTGAGAATCGCGTCGCACCCCTCGGCAATCGCTCGGGCGAACGAGAACTCGAGCTTGCGGACCTTGTTCCCCCCGAGCACGAATCCGGTGAGGTCATCCCGCTTGATCCAGAGATCGACGCCGAGGCGAGCGCTGGTGCGGGAGAGTCGCTCGATCGGCGTGGGCAGACGCGCTGCCGCCAATCGATCGGGGAGGGGAACCCGCCCCCTGGTCTCGGCCGCGGAGAGCGCGTTCGGATTCCCCACCGCCGCTACCCTCTCCGTCGCCGCAGATCGGAGACGATCGCCGTGAGGCGGTCCGCTGCGTAGGCGAGCTGCTCATCGGTGGTCTCGGGTCCGAGCGAGAAGCGCAGCGCCCCGCGGATCGCCCGGTCCGGTACACCCATCGCCTTCAGAACGTGGGATGGTTCTCTCGCTCCGGAGGAGCATGCGGAACCGCTCGAGGCGGCGATCCCTTCCAAGTCCAGACGGACCAGGACGGTCTCGGCGATCAGGTCCTCGATCGTCACCGAGATGCACCCCGGAAAAGCGCCGGTTTCGGGAGAGACGATCGCGAGCCCCGATACCTCCCGAATTCGCGCGCGGAATCGATCCGCCCGCACGGCGAGGGCCACGAGGTCCCAGATCGGCGCACGCTGCGCCAATTCCGCGAGCGCCCCGAAGCCTACGATTGCGAGCAGGTTCTCGGTCCCCGGGCGAACCTTTTTTTCCTGAGGACCGCCGCGGAGGACGGGGTCGAGGATGACCCCCCTGCGGACCCAGAGTGCACCGACCCCGGTCGGCCCGAGGCTCTTGTGTGCAGTGATCGTCGCCGCATCGACGCCGAGCTCGGCGGGGCCGTCCGGGAGTCGAAAGAACCCCTGAGCACCGTCGGTGTGGACGATCGCCCCCTGCTCGCGGAACCACCGGGTCCATTCGCGGAGTTCTTGAATCGTGCCGGTCTCGTTGTTCACCCACTGAATCGAGACCAGGGACCCGCCGAAGTCGATCCCTCGCTCCCTCAGCTCGCGATCGAGTTGGCCGGACGCGGTGACGGGCAGTTCCCCTCCCGGGGCACCCTGCGCCCAGCGTCTGCGCGCAGCCTCGCGCACCGACGGATGCTCCACCGCGCTGATCCAGAGCGCCTGACCCGGGTCCGCGACCCCGAGCAGCATCAGATTGTTGCTCTCCGTGCCACCGGAGGTGAACGTCAGTTCGGCAGGATCGACCCGGAGCACCGCTGCGACGCTTTCGCGCGCGCCTTCGAGAACCGCGCGCGCTCGCCGTCCCGGCGCGTGGAGGGACGACGGGTTGCCTCCCTCCCCTCCGTCGAGATGCGCGCGCATCGCCGCCGCGACCTGCGGATGCAGCGGCGTCGTGGCGTTGTGGTCGAGGTAGACGGTGCGACTCGCGGTCATCGGACTCCCGTGCCCTGCTGACGTGATCCGGGGGGAACGGTCATTCGAGGGCGCATCATCAGGGGGCGCTAGAGAATTCTCCGAAGAAGCTTTCGAGCCCGGGGCGATCGCTCCGGTCGGGATCGACCCGCCACTCTCCATCCTCGAACCATACGAACAAGCTCAGTTCTTGGAAGGAACTCGCCAGATCATCCGGATCATCGATGGAGACGAGAGTCACCCAAGCTGCTTCGTCCACTCGGAAGCCCTGGACCACCTCGGAGGGGGGGGTCGTGTCCTGCTGGGCGTCGACGATGAGGGCGCGGATTCCCTTTCCATCCCAACTCCCGAATCGGATCGCGAGGGCGAGCTCGCTCTCCGAATGATCCTCGCGGAATCGAGTGGTCAGACAGCGGTATGCGGCGCCGTACTGCTTGGCCTCCACCGCATATCTGAACATCCGCACCGCTTCCTCGGGAGACCGCCCGCGGTCGAAATACTTCTCCGCTAGCGGCGGGGAGGTGCAACACCCCGCGAGGCTGACGATGATGACCGCAGCGATGCTGACCCCAGCGAGCGGGAAGCGGATCATTCGCGCCTGACCACGTTCTCGATCTCCGAGAACTCGAAAACCCCATCCCGACCCGCGCGGATGTACTGGGCATGACCGGAGTGGGGGTTCAACACCCAAAGGAAGTTCGTCAGGTTCCGTTCGCTCAACTGGTACCGCGCCTGGTCGGCGGGGAACCTCTCTTGGTCGACCTGGTGAACCCGCGAGCGAACGAGCTGTTGCTCTTGTCCGTCGGGGAACATCAGGAATTGGACTCGACCGGTCGGCTTGTGCACGGCCCAGAGATTCCGACGAAAGGTGAAGAAGAGGTAGTCCCCTTCCATGTCGCCGCCGATTTTCTGCGACTGGTCCTGCGCGAAGAGCGCCGCCGGGAACACCGGAGCAGGGTCACGCAACGCGCCCATCACCACCGCGGCGATCACGGCCCCGATGCAGACGAGAATCACCCCTCGACCGAGCCTCCGCCGTGAGCCGGTCTGGCTCGCATCACTATTCGTCATCGTTGTCATCTTCCCTTTCCGAGTCATCCGGGTCCGGCTCCAGGGAGAGGAGGTCCGGGTCGACCCCCGCGGGGAGGTCGAGCGCGAGATCCCCCATCGCCATGTGTGAAACATCCTGGACCTGGTCGAAGACCTCACGGGTCACTTGGATCTCCGAACGATTCTTCAGTGCCAAGATCAGGCAGTCGCTCGGTCGCGCATCGATGCGGACCTCGTTGCGTCTCCCGGCCCAGTCGCCGTTCTTCTCCGCCACCTTCTGTTCGAGGATCAGAGTCGCGCAAAACGCGTTCTCGATGATCCGAGTGATCACGATCTGCCGGATCCCGAGGTCGAACCCCAACAGGACCGACTGGAGGAGGTCGTGCGTCAGTGGTCGTTGGGACTGCTCATTCTTCAGTTCCCGCCGCAGCGCGAGTGCCTCGTTCATCCCGATGAACACCACGAACGACTTCTCGTCGTTCCCGAGCAGCACGGCCGCTCCGGCCGGACTGGGCCCGATCACCTTCTGGATATCGACCCGTACGAGGTCCTCCGCCACTCTCCGACCTTCCCCGCACTTGCGGCTCCCCACCCGACGGCCCCTCGCCTGGACGGCACTGGGTGCGTTCCCGGGCCGCGGGGCCCCGAGAACCAAGGATTCTACAGCGAATTGGCACAACCCCACATCAAACATGGGGGGGAACACGACCGAGGAGTCCATCGGTGTCCCTGGCCGCAGACTGCTCTAGTGCGAGCAGGCCAGGAAGGACCCTCCCTTCGAGGAATTCGAGGGCGGCCCCCCCACCGGTGCAGACATGGTGGACCCGATCGGAGATCCCGAAGAGGCGAGCCGCGGCGGCGGTGTCCCCCCCTCCGAGGACGACTCGCGCCGGATGGCCGGCGAGCAACTCGGCGATCGCGCGGGTCCCGCCGGCGAACGCGGGGGACTCGAAGACCCCGAGTGGTCCGTTCCAGAACACGGTTCGCGCCGGAGCGAGGGCCGTTCGGAAGCGATCGACCGTGGCTGGGCCGATGTCGAGGAACATCCGATCGGGCCCAGGGTCCGGGCCGATCGCCCAAGGTTCGCCGTGCTCCGCCGCGAGGTCCGCACCGACGATCGCGTCGCTCGGGAGCTCCCAGCGGGTCCCGGTCGCCTCGAGAGCCTCCCGTGCCGCGGGAATCCAGTCCTCCTCGACCCTGGACCCCCCGACGGGAATTCCTCGTGCGGAGAGCAGCGTATTCGCCATCCCTCCACCGACGACGAATCCATCGACCCTCGATCGGAGATTCGCGACCACCCCGATCTTGTCCGACACCTTCGAGCCCCCGAGCACCAGCCAGAACGGGCGCTCCGGCCGATCCCGGAGTTCACCGAGCGCGGCGAGCTCCCGTTCGACCAGGAGCCCGGCGTAGGCGGGGCGGCGCTCCGCGGTGCCGACCACCGAAGCGTGCGCCCGATGGCAGGTGCCGAACGCATCGTTGACGAAGTGGTCCATCTGCGCGACGAGCGCCTGCGCGAATTCCGCGTCGTTGTTCTTCTCCCCCGGATGGAACCGCAGATTCTCGAGGAGTCCGAGTTCGCCCGGGGCGAGTCCTTCGATCAGTGAGGCCGTTGCCGGATCCCCGGGCATTCCGCCGCAGAAGCACGCCTTCTGGCCGAGGAGCTCGCTCAAGGCGCGCGCGACGGGTGCGAGGGAGAGGGCGGAGTCGATCCCGGCGGGACGACCGAGATGGGAGCAGAGGACGACCCGAAAACCGGAGCCGAGGAGTGTTGTGATGGTCGGGAGGGTGGCGCGGATGCGGGTGTCGTCACTGACTGCACCGTCGCGCAGAGGAACGTTGAGGTCGGCGCGGACCAAGATCCGCGCGCCCGATCGGGCTCGGGCGGTCAGATCGGTGAGATACCGCACCAGGACCTCCTACGCGACGACCCCTCGTCCGCGGTCACTCAAGGATTCGCAAGGTATCGCGAAGCTCCTGGAAGTTGAAGGGGGGCGCGAAGGTCTCGCGCAGGTCTCGGGCGATCACGTGGAAGCTCCCCGAGGGTCCTTTCGTGATCTGTCGACCGGTAACTGCGAGATCGGAGAAGTCATTGTGGCCCTCGAGGAGGGCTGCGGAATCACGGAGTCGCTGCCACGAGGAGCGCTTTTCGGACTTGAACAACTCCCAAGAGCTGGTCGTGCCGTGACCGTGGTACGCGCAGCCGGTGAGCGGTGCGCTTCCGAGGATCAAGAGCGCGAGGGCGAAAATCGACTGCCGTCTCACGGGGTGAGCTCCCTTCCCGGGGAGAATCCGCCAGAACTCGTATCATCCGAGTGTGCGGCGAGTGCGTTTCGCCTCACCCGCGCTTCGACTTCTCTGCGCCAGCGCCGCCTCGTGAAGATGAACCCGATCAGGCGAATCCCTTGCTCCGCCAATTCGAACATCACCCGTACGAGCGCTAGGAAGACGGTCCCCCACGCCGCGAGACTCGGATCTGGCCCGGGAGCGGGTCGACGTCCCGACATCGATCTCCCGTCCGTAGAGGATACTCCAGGGTGGTAGAGCCGTCGCGCCGGGCTAGGAGGCTGGTGGATCTATCGCCTCGGCGTCTCGGCCGGGGCCTTGACGCCACGACTCCTCAGGAAGGTGCTGCGCGCGAGTTGCACTGCCAGCTCCTCGCAGGTCGCGTAGTAGGTGTACTGGAGAGCCTTCTCCTTCGGAACCTTCACACTCGACGAGAAGGGCTTCTTCGCGCTGACATGACCGACGCGCCGCGTCGTTCCATCCTCGGCGCGCTCGAAGATGTCCGCCTCCGCCTCTCCCTGGTACACGTGGTAGATCGGAGCATTGTAGAAGGTCTGCGTGCGCACGAAGAAGCACCGCACCTTCACGCGGATCTCGAAGGGAGCCTTCGCCGGATCGAGCCCGGGACTGACCCGCAGTGGCTCATCCAGGGACCGGAGCAGTTTGTCCACGTGGAACGCCACGCCGGAATTCTTCGGCGCCTCCCGGCCGAGCTTCTCATCCAGGGTGAGAGCGACCGTCCTCGAGCCGAAGGGAACCGGCGGAAGTTCCCTCGGC
>JAQBGV010000053.1:0-3607 GCA_032128395.1 Planctomycetota bacterium
GCCGGTACTCCGACCAGCAACGACCGCTGCGGAAACGGTCGCGAGAGCAGAGGAGAAGGGGAACGTCCGGGACAGGCATCACCTGCGGCGAGCCAGTCCCATCATCTCAGCGCCATCAGCCCTTCACCACCACCGTCACCATCCGCTTCGGCACGTAGATGAACTTCACCACCTGCTTGCCGTCGACGTGACCCTTCACCTTCTCGTCGCTCAGGGCCAACTCGCGGATCTTCGCCTCGTCGATGTCGACCGGTACGAACAGACGCCCCCGCACCTTCCCATTGACCTGGACCGGCACTTCGACCATCTCCTCGACGAGCATCGCCGGGTCCGCCACGGGGAACGCGTGCCACGCGAGCGACTCTTCGTGGCCGAGCCGCTGCCAGATCTCCTCCGCGAGATGGGGCGCATACGGGGCGAGCAGCAGCACGAACGGCTCCATCACCGCGCGGGACTTCGTGCCAGCGGGAGTCATCTCGTTGACGAACTCCGTCATCCGCGCGATCGCGGTGTTGAATCGCAAATTGCCGGTGTCCGCGTCGACTGCGGCGATCGTCTTGTGGAGGAGACGGATCTGATCCTCGCTCGGGTCGGAATCGTCGACCGCAAGCCGGTCCCCGTCCTCCTCGGCGAAGAAGAGGCGCCAGATGCGGTTCAGGAGACGCCACGCTCCCAGCAGACCGCCGGTCGACCACGGCTTGTCCGCCTCGATCGGCCCCATCGCCATCTCGTAGACGCGCAGCGAGTCCGCTCCGTGACTCGCGACCACATCGGTCGGATTGATCACGTTGCCGTAGCGCTTCCCCATCTTGCGGTTGTCTTCGCCGAGGATCATCCCCTGGTTGACGAGTTTTCGGTACGGCTCGTCGACGGGGCAGACCCCGATGTCGAACAGGAACTTGGTCCAGAAGCGTGAATAGAGCAGATGCCCGACCGCGTGTTCGGCCCCGCCGATGTAGAGGTCGACCGGCATCCACCGCTGGGCGAGCTCCGGATCGCAGATTGCGGTGGAGTTCTTCGGATCGATGAACCGCAGGAAGTACGCGCTCGATCCCGCCGAGCCCGGCATCGTATCCATCTCTCGCACGGCCGGTCGATCGCTGCCGGGGACGGTCGTGTGGACCCATTCGGTCGCGCGCTCGAGGGGAGACCTGCCGGTCCCGGTCGGCTCGAAGTCATCGAGCATCGGCAACTCGACCGGCAGAGCGCTGTCGGGGAGGGCATGCACCGTCCCTTCGTCGTCGATGACCACGGGGACCGGTTCGCCCCAGTACCGCTGTCTCGCGAAGATCCAGTCGCGCAGCTTGTAGCGCACGATCCCCCGGCCGATCGCTCTCTCCTCGAGCCAATCGATCATCGCGCGGATCGCTTCCAGGCTCGGCTTCCCGTCGAGGAAACCGGAGTTCACCATCGTCCCCTCGCCCACGAAGGCGGACGTGGAAACGTCCCCGCCGGAGATGACCTCGACGATCGGCAGATCGAACTGCGTGGCGAAGTCCCAGTCGCGCTGGTCGTGGCCGGGGACGCACATGATCGCGCCGGTCCCGTAGCCCATCAGCACGTAGTCGGCGACCCAGATCGGGACCCGCGCCCCGGTCGCGGGATTGATCGCGTGCGCGCCGGTGAAGACCCCGGTCTTCCCCGCATCGGTCCCCGATCGATCGATCTCGGACTTTCGAGCCGCGTCCTCGCAGTACGCGGTGACCGCGGCCCGCTGATCGGGGGTGGTGATCTCGCCGACGAGCGGGTGCTCCGGAGCTAGCACACAGAAAGTTGCGCCGAACATCGTGTCGGGGCGCGTGGTGAAGATCTCCAACCTGGCATCGTGGCCGTCGATCGGGAACGTCGCGTCCGCCCCCTCCGAACGGCCGATCCGATCGCGTTGCATCGCCTTGATCGACTCGGGGAAGTCGACGCGGTCGAGACCCTCGAGCAGTCGGTCGGCGAATTCGGTGATCCTCAGCATCCATTGCTGCATCGGCTTGCGGACCACGTCGTGTCCGCCGCGCTCGCTCTTGCCGTCGATCACTTCGTCATTGGCGAGCACGGTGCCGAGGGCGGGACACCAGTTGACGAGCGCCTCCTCCTGGTACGCGAGACCCTGTTCGAAGAGGCGCAGGAAGATCCACTGCGTCCAGTGGTAGTACTCGGGGTCGCAGGTCGCAAACTCGCGGCGCCAATCGTAGGAGTAGCCCATCGACTTCAGCTGCGAGCGGAAATTCTCGATGTTGCCCCGGGTCGAGGTCCCGGGGTGAACACCGAGTTCGATCGCGTACTGCTCCGCGGGCAGCCCGAAAGCATCCCATCCCATCGGATGCAGGACGTCGTAGCCCTTCATCCGCTGGTATCGGGACATGATGTCGGAGGCGGTGTACCCCTCGGTGTGTCCGACGTGCAGCCCTGACCCGGACGGGTACGGGAACATATCGAGGACGTAGAACTTCGGCCGGTCGGAGCGCTCCCCGGCATCGAAGAGCTTCTGGTCGGCCCAGACCCGTTGCCACTTCGGTTCGATCGTCCGCGGCTCGTACGGCATCGGGCGGCTCCTGGCGGCGGTTTCCCCACTGCGGGGACTCTCGGGAGTGAGGAAGGGTGGCGATTCTACAGACCTCCCCGGCGAGGAGGGAGGGATGACCGCAATCGCCGGAGGATCTCGAGCGGGGTCAGAGTTGCGATTTCTCGGGGGCAGGCGCGATCGGCCACGGAGTCATCCCCTCCCTGAGGAGGTGCACGATGAGGCCGCGGGCGGCGTGGGGACGACCCGGCTCCAATACTTCCGAGCTCGCGCGGCGCGCGTCGATCACCATCACCTGGCGGCTGCCGATCACCTCGATCGTCCCCTTCCAGAAGAGGATTGCGGTCCCCTCGTCGATCCCGACCCCGACCTCGGTGGGGTGGTCCAGCACCGCAGCGAAGAGCCGATTCGAGCGCTGACGCGCGAAGAAGTGTTGGTCGATGATCACCCCGGGGGCGACCCCGAGGCCCTCGGCGAGCTCGGTCGCGCCGGGGTGGACCGCTTCGAGTTCGGCCTTTCCGGTCAGCATGTGCGCGGACATCACCGCGGCTCCGGCGCTCGACCCCGCGAGCACAGCCCCCGCGCGGTTTCTCGCGCGGATCGGCTCGAGGAGTTCCTGCTCGCGGAGCGTCGCCATCAGTCGGTTCTGATCCCCCCCCCCGAACCAGAGCACCTTCGCCGCCGCGATCTGCGCGCGAGCGATCCTGGGATCGTTGTCGAGCAACGACACCGCTGTCGCCCCCGCCTCACGCCACGCCGCCTCCCCCTCTGGTCCGGCCTGTTCGCGCTGGCTCGCGGACGGGATGACCAAGACAGACGCGTCGATCCCTCCGGCGAGCTCGAGGATCCGGGTGCGCGCCGCAGCGGGGACCTTCCCTCCGCCGACCGCGACGACGGGACCGGAATCGGCAGCGTTCGAAGGGTGATCGGTGCTCGATGTGGAATCGATGAGGAGCGGGGAGAGGAGCAAGCTGAGCCATAGGATCCGGGACATGGGGAGCCTCCGTTCGGGGGTGGGGATATCGTGCCCGACTCCCGGACGGTTGGCGCCCCTGGTCGAGCCTCGCAGGGGACTGGCTCGCCGCAGGTGAT
>JAQBGV010000054.1:0-57093 GCA_032128395.1 Planctomycetota bacterium
TTCGTTCGAACCTTGCGCGGGGGGGAGAGCCCGCTCGATCGATTCCAGGCGGCCGAGAACTACGACGCGCTCTCGGACGAAGCGCGGCAGGGTCTGTGGATCTTCGAGAGCCGCGGAAAGTGCTGGCGCTGCCATTCGGGACCGAATCTGACCGACGAGAAGTTCCACAACACCGGGATCGCGCACCTTCAGGCAGAACCCGATCAGGGACGCTCCGGCGTGACGCAGGACCGCGCCGATCGGAACAAGTTCAAGACGCCATCGCTCCGCGGTGTCGCGCGCACTCCCCCGTACATGCACGACGGCAGCCTGGCGACCCTGCGCGATGTGGTGCTCTACTACTCGCGCGGGGGGAATCTCGCCGCCCCTGGCCTCGCTCCGGAACTCGCCCCTCTCGACCTCACCGAGAAGGAGGTGGGATTCCTGGTGGCGCTGCTCGAGGCGATGTCTTCTGCACCGCCGAACGTCGATCGGGACTGAAGTCGCTCGGACCAAGCACCCTTCAGGCCATCACCTGCCAGATCGGTTCCGCGCCTTCGACGCCGACCAGCTTCTGATCGAGGCCGTTGAAGAAATAGGTCATGTGGTTGGGGTCGAGCCCCATCCGCTGCAGGATCGTCGCGTGCAGATTGCGGACGTGGAGGCGGTGGGTGACCGCCTCGGCGCCGAGTTCATCGGTCTCGCCGACCGAGACCCCGCCCTTCACACCGCCCCCCGCCATCCACATCGTGAAGCCGTAGCTGTTGTGGTCGCGGCCGGTCCCCTTCTCGTACTCAGCGGTCGGCTGGCGTCCGAACTCTCCTCCCCAGACCACCAAGGTTTCATCGAGCAGCCCGCGGCGCTTCAGGTCGCGGAGGAGCCCCGTGATCGGCAGGTCGGTGTCGCCGGCGTGCTTCTCGTGGTTCAGGACCAGGTCACCGTGGGCGTCCCAGTTGTGGTCGTTGTGGTTGCCACCGGAGTAGAGCTGGATGAAGCGCACCCCCGCGCTCGACGAGTCGGCGGGCGAGCAGGCACTTGCGACCGAAATCGCGGGTGCGGTCTACGTCGAGGCCATAGAGGCTCTGGGTTTCCTCCGACTCGGACTCCCAATCGACCGCCTCGGGGGCGTACACCTGCATCTGGTACGCGAGTTCGTAGCTGGCGATCCGCGACAGCAGGTCCGGATTGCCGCCGCGCAGCCCAGCGTGTGCCTCGTTCTCGGAGCGGAGGTGGTCGAGGAGCCGGCGCTGCGTGGTCTCGGTCATCCCCTCCGGGCGCGCCAGGTCGAGGATCGGGGGACCCTCACCACGGAGCACGACCCCCTGGTAGCTCGCAGGCATGTAGCCCGACGACCAGTTCTTCGCGCCCGAGATCGGCCCGCCGGTCGGATCGAGCATCACCACGAAGCCGGGGAGGTTCTCGTTCACGCTGCCGAGCCCGTAGTTCACCCAGGAACCGAGACAGGGGTGACCGGAGAGGATCCGCCCCGAGTTCATCATCAGCATCGCCGAGCCGTGGAGCGGCGAGTCGGCGGTCATCGAGTGGATGAACGCTATTTCGTCGACCTGGGTGGCGAGGTTCGGGAAGAGGTCGCTGACCCACTTTCCGCACTGGCCGTACTGCTGGAACTTCCACTTCGGGCCGACCACGCGCCCCTTGTTGCGGTGCCCGCCGCGCCCGAACGTCTTCACGTCGATGGTCTTGCCATCGAGCGCGTAGAGCTTCGGTTTGTAGTCGAAAGTGTCCACCTGGCTCGGCCCGCCGTACATGAAGAGGAAGATCACCGACTTCGCGCGCGGCGCGAACATCGGCGGCTTCGCGGCGAGCGGGTTGCGGAATTGGGTGACCCCATCCGCGGCGAGGGCCTGCTCGGAGAAGAAGGAGTTCCCGAGCAGGCCGCCGAGCGTGACCGACGCGAATCCTGCCCCGGCATCCCACAGGAACTCGCGGCGCGTCCGCCCGCAGAATCCGCGGCGATCATGCGGCGGCAGGTCTTCTGGCGGCAGGTTCTCCGGGACCACGGCCCCCTCCTTCAGTCGAGGTGGATGAATTCGTTCAGGTTGATCGCGACCAGACAGAAGGTCTCGAGTGCCTTCCGAGGCGTGAGCCCCTCCTGTTCTTCGAGTTCGCGGATGAACCGAAGCTGGCGCTCGATCATCGGCGGGCTCGGGTCACGTTGTCGCACCAGCTCGAGGGCCCTGGCGACCTGGGCTCGCCGGTCCCCCGGGCGTTCGCGCTCGAGTCGATCGGCGAATCGCGCCGCCTCCGACTGTGAGAAGTCGCTGTTCAGCAGCGTCAGCGCCTGGGTCGGCTGAGTGGTGACGAAACGCACGGGGCAGCTCGAGTCGGTGTCGGCCAGATCGAACGAGACGAGGAGCGGATGCAGGAGTGAGCGTTTCACGTGGATGAATGCGCTCCTGCGGGCCGCATCCTCGGGGCTCGACTCGCCCCACGCCTCGTCGGGTCGCGAGGAGGTGGCGAGGACCTCCTCCGGCATCGGCGGGTAGACGCCGGGCCCCCCGAGTTCGAGATTCAGCGTTCCGTTCACCGCGAGGACCGAGTCGCGCAACTCCTCGGCGGAGAGACGTCGCGGGTCGAAGCGCCAGAAGAGATCGTTCACCGGATCCCGGGCGAGCCCCTGCTCGGTGGCGGCGGAGGACATCCGATACGCGCTCGAGTGGACGATGACCCGGTGCATCTGCTTGATACTGAAGCCACCGGCGATGAACTCGCTCGCGAGCCAGTCGAGGAGCTCGCGGTGGGTCGGCAGCTCTCCGAAGCGACCGAAGTCGTTCGACGTGCGGACGATCCCACGTCCGAAGTGGTACTGCCAAATTCGGTTCGCCATCACCCGGGCGGTGAGAGGATGCTCGGGATCGGTGAGCCACCGCGCGAGCGCGAGTCGCCGACCTGAGGTTCCCGCGTGGGTCGCGGGGGCGATCTCCGCGTCCCCACCCCCGAGAAAACCGGGGAATCCTGCGCGGACCTCTGCACCCTTCGTCCCGGCGTTGCCGCGGACGCGGACGAAGCTCGGTTCGATCTCGACGCCGGACTCCTGCGCACTCAGGACTTCGATCATCGTGCGAGTGGGGGGGGCGAGTGTGGAAAGGCGGGCGACGGCCTGTTCGTGCCGCGCGGCTTCAGGAGCCCCGATCCGCTCTCGGATCCCCGCGGTGTACGTGGGAAGCGCCCCGCCGTCGAGCGCGAGCTCCAGAATCTCTCTCGGCTCGAGTACCCGGTCGTGAAATCGGAGGTCGTCGACATCGCCATCGAGCGAATCGCGACCCGGCAGCATGCGGCCGATCCGAAGTTTCCCCGCCGCGGTGAGACTCTGTCTGCCCCCGGTTCCCTCCGCGACCCGCGCGCCGTCGAGGAAGAGTTCGATCTTGCCGCTCTCCTTGTGCCGAGTGAACGCGGCGTGATGCCACTCGCCGTCGGTGACCCCCGGAGGGCCGTGGATGAAGGTCTCCGGCTCACCGACCCCGGCGCAGAGGTGGCTCCCGACCAGGGAGAGCCCGAAGTCCGCGACGATTCCGGGGACCTCGCCGTCGACCAGGCCGGTCCCGCGGAACCATCGCAGGTCGCGGTTCCCTCCGGCGCCCTCGTGCTCGGTGCGGAACCAGAGGCTGATGGTGAAATCATCCGCGACCGGTCGGTCGATGATGCCGCCGCTCTCGCCCCCGTGAATTCGGAGCGCGATGCTGTACCGAGAGCCGCCGACGAGCTCCGTCCCCTCCGTCTCGAGCCCCGGATCTTCTGGACGGTCGAAGGAGAGGTGCCGGACGAGGCCACGCAGGAGCGGCGCGCGAGCATTCACGTGGGCTTCGATCCCCCAGCGTTCGAGCAGCTCCGACACGAGATTGCGCATCGTCTCGATCAGCTCCTGCCGCTCGATCCGGTAGGCGCGCACCTCGTTCTCGAAGTCGTCGCTCCCGAGATCGGCCGGGACATCGCGGAGGAAGTTCTGCGGGGTCAGCGCGTTCCCGCCGCCGACCTTGTACGGCTTCAGACCCTCGAAGAACGCGAGCATACGATAGTAGTCGACGGTGGGGATCGGGTCCCCCTTGTGATCGTGGCAGCGCGCGCACCCCATCGACGCCGCCATCGTCACGCGGCACGTCGTGTCGAGGATCCCGTCCAGATCGTCGTAGACCGCCTGCAGCGTGTCCGTGGGTTCGTCGTCCCAGATCCCGAGGCGGTGGTACCCGGTCGCGATGATCTGCGGGAGTCGCGCATCTTCGAGTTCGTCCCCGGCGAGCTGTTCCGTCAGGAATCGGTCGTAGGCGAGATCGGCGTTGAACGCACCGATGACCCAATCGCGGTAGCGCCAAGCACCCGTCTTCAGATTGTCGCGTTCGTAGCTGTCGGTCTCGGCGAAGCGCACCAGGTCGAGCCAGTGGCGCCCCCACTGCACTCCGTACTGCGGGCTTTCGAGGAGCCGGTCGACCAGGCGCGAGTAGGAGTCGGGTCGGTCGTCGGCGATGAACGACGATACCTCCTCAGGAGTAGGGGGGAGGCCGGTGAGGTCGTAGGTGAGGCGACGGCAAAGCGTCGCGCGGTCCGCGAGCGGGGCGGGGGCGAGACCTTCCTGCTCGAGTCGCGCGAGGATGAAGGCGTCGATCGGGCTGGTCACCCAGTCGACCCCTCGCACGTCAGGGACCTCGGGGCGGGTGAGCGGCTCGTAACACCAGCGATCGGTTGGGATCTTCGCCGCCGCGGACTCCTCCTCGGGGGGAGCTTCCAGAGTGCGACCCTCGGGCCACGGCAGTCCTGCGGTGACCCACGCCTCGAGCGCAGCGATCTCGGCGTTGGAAATCCGCCCGGTCGGAGGCATCTCGAAGTCGGGATCCTGGTAGGAGACCGCGGCGAGGAACTCGCTCCGTGCCGTGTCCCCCGGCACCGCAGCGGGACCGGAATCGCCGCCGGTGAGGATGCCCTCCCGGGTCGCGAGAAGCAGGCCGCCCTTCCGCTTCACCGGGCCGTGGCACTGGAGGCAGCGGGACTCGAGCACGCGCGCCGCGGCTTCGAACGGATCGGGGACCTCGGTCTGCACCGCGAGCGAGGCTCCGATCGCGGGGACGATCAGGGCGAGAGCGACGAGTACGAACCTCGACAGTCGAGGGTCGGGGCGCAGTGGAGTCCGGGACATGGCCAGAGGATACAGGGAGGGGGTCCGTGGTCGTAGGGGGGAGCGGGCTCGGGGGGCCTCTGCGTGGTGAGGACCGGCTCACCACGGGGGTGCCTTCTAGGAGGCGCGCCCCGTCAAAGCGGGTTCTGCGTTCTTGATGTCATCGTCCCTACACGATCAGCGCATCTTCGTGCGGCCTGAGCGCCTCGATGATGAACGCGATGTGCTCATCCGGCGTCACCCCGAGCAGTTCGAGGCCGATCCGGACCTCTTCGCGGTCCACTCCGCGCGCGAACGCCTTGTCCTTGAGCTTCTTCTTCACCGACTTCGGCGTGAGGTCCTGCAGGCGGTTCGGGCGGAGGCGGGCGACGGCGATCACCAGGCCGGTCAATTCATCGGTGGCGAGGAGCGCTTTGTCGAGGAGGCTCTCACAGGTGAAACCCCACTGCGTGAAGTGGCAGCGGATCGCGTGCGCGATCTCGGATTCGCCGCGCTCTTCGAGGAGGGCCGTGATTCGCTTCGGGTGTTCCTTTGGCCACCTCTCGTAGTCCGCGTCGTGGAGGAGCCCGGTGACCGCCCATCGTTCGGGGTCTTCGCCGTGGTGCTCGGCGAGCGCTCGCATCACCAATTCGACGCTGTGCACGTGCGCGCGGAGCGCCGGGCTCTCCATCATCGAGTCGAGAACTGCGCGGGCCTCCTCGATCGTGATCGCCATGCGGTGACCTTTCTCCGGACAGGGCTCTTCAAGGACGGGGGGGTGGGGTCACGCACTCCAAGGTAGGGATCGGCTCCGGGCCGCAGGCCGGGAACGGGGCGGCGGGGAGCGGACCGCCGGCGAAGAGGTAACTCACCGAGTAGATCATGTCTGCGATGTCGAGGGCGAGGTCGCTGTTCGCATCGCAACTCCTCTCGTTCCGCCATCGAGATCCGACCTATCGGCGCAGGATCCCCTCGATCTCCTCGACCGTCTTCGGGATCCGCGGGCCGAGCACCTCGCCACCGCGCGCGGTCACGCGCACGTCGTCCTCGATCCGCACCCCGAAACCCTCGTCGGGGAGGTAGATCCCCGGTTCGATGGTCAGCACGGCGTTCTCTTCCACGGGCCCCATCGGTGTGACGTCGTGGGTCTCGAGGCCGAGATGGTGACCGATTCCGTGGTAGTAGGCGTCGCCGAAGCCCGCATCGGCGATGATCGAACGCGCGGCGCGATCGATCTCGTCGAAAGTCACCCCCGGTTTCGAGGCGGCGATCGACGCCTCTTGCGCGGCGAGCACGATCTCGTAGATCTCGCGCTGCCGGTCGGTGAAACGACCACTCGCCGGGAAGGTGCGGGTGATGTCGGCCCCGTAGCCTCCCTCTCCCTCGCCGTAGATCGCGGCCGAATCGATCACGACCAGATCGCCCGCCTCGATCGGCGCCGAGTTCGCCCGGTAGTGCAGCACCGTGCCGTTCTTCCCCGACCCGACGATGGTCCCGTAGGCGGGGCCGCGCGAGCCGTTGCTGCGGTACCCGTGGTGGAGCGCTTCCTCCACCTCGAATTCGGTGACCCCCGGGCGCAGCATCGCGAGGGCGTCCTCGTAGCCCTTCGCGGTGATCTCGACCGCATGGGCGAGGCAGGCGATCTCGTTCTTCGACTTCACGGCGCGCATCCGCGCCAGAAGTTCGGAGCGATCTTGGATCACCACCCCGGGGATGCGATCGGAAACTTTGCGCAGGATTTCGTAGTCGGGTGAGATCGGTTGCGTATGCGTCGAGAGCGGATGGAGGCACGCGAGGGAGCGTTGCCGGCGCGCCGCGGCTTGCAAGAACCGGGGGAGGAACGGCGTGCGAAACACCGACTCGATCCCCACCCGCGCCTTGAGGGGCGCACCGATCGAGTCGCGGTATCCGTCCCACCGCTCCATCTCCGGATCGCGGGGCTCGAGGAAGAGGATCGCCCGACGATCCGCTTCCGGGTGCCCCGGGTCGAGCAGGAGCACCGCGGCCGGCTCATCGACGATCCCGGTGAGGTACTCGAAGTGGGCGTGGGGACGGAACGAGTCGTGCAAGCTCCCGGAGCCCTTGCCGGCGAGGACGATCCCGACCGAGTCCTCGAGAGACCCGAGCAGGCGAGATCGACGTTCGGCGTATTCAGACAGCGGAATCCGGGGACCGGACACGGATGACCTCCCTCGATCAGTTGCGGGTCGCCGCGAGCCGACGCGGCGCTTCGATCAGGGTACCGACGTCAGGACGGGCGGCAAGGGACTCTTGTCACCGTCGGGGGACCCCTCCAAGATCGGCAGGCTCGCCGGAGGGAGGACGATGTCCCGGAGCGGAACGAACGAACCCGTGCACCCCCACCAAGCCCTGGCGGCGGAGTTGGGGAACGTCGACATCTACCTGCTCGACCAGTTCCTCCGGGGGCGGTTCGTCGACCGGAGTCGGATCCTCGATGTCGGGTGCGGTGGCGGGCGAAATGTCGTTCATCTCCTTCGATCGGGATACGAAGTGTTCGCGGTCGATCGAGATCGTTCGGCGGTCGCTTCGCTCCGCCAGCTCGCGGCGGAACTACGACCCGACATCCCCGCGACGAATTTCATCGAGACGGCGATCGAGGAGTGTGATCTCCCGGAAGCGAGCTTCGATGCGGTCATCTCCATCGCCGTGCTCCATTTCGCGGAGAACCCGGAACGCTTCGAGACGCTGCTGCGCGGCGTCTGGCGGTTCCTGCGCCCCGGGGGGATCTTCTTCTGCCGCCTCGCGACCTCGATCGGGATCGAGGGGCGGATCACCCCACTCGGGGACGGCTGCTTCCGACTCGGCGACGGGTCCGTCCGGTTCCTCGTCGACGAGGAGCAGCTCCTCGACTGGTCGCGTCGCCTCGGCGGTCGGCTCCTCGACCCCTTGAAGACCACCAACGTTCAGAACTTGCGAGCGATGACGACCTGGGTCCTGGAACGCGAGGATCAGACGCCGTAGACCCGAGCCGCCGTCCCCCCTTCGATCGCCGCGCGTTCCGCCGGCGAGAGGTCCGCCAGCCACGGCTCCATCGCTTCGAAAACCAGGTCGTACTCGCTGGCGAGCCGGCACACCGGCCAATCGCTCCCGAGCATCAGTCGCTCTGGCCCGAACGCCTCGAGCGCGACATCGAGGTACGGCCGGAGGTCCGCCGGGGTCCACCGCGTCCAGTCCGCTTCGGTGACGAGCCCGGAGACCTTCGCAGTGAGATGCTCCGCCCGAGCGATCTCCGCGATGTTCATCCGCCAAGGTTCGAGTTCCCCCGAGGCGATCTTCGGCTTGGCCAGGTGGTCGAGGACCAGTCGTGCCTCCGGCAACCGCCGGACGAACTCGATCGCGACCGGGAGCTGCCGCTCATGGATCAACAGGTCGTAGGCGAGGTCGTGGGCGGCGCACCGGCCGACCCCTCGCAGGAATTCCTCGCCGAGGAGGAACCGATCATCCGGCTCGTCCTGGACCAGGTGCCGAACCCCGACCGCTCTCGGGTGAGCCGCGAAGCGGGCGAGGGCGTGGTCGACCTCCGGGGATCTCAGATCGACCCAGCCGACCACCCCGAGGATTGTCCGAGATCGATCGGCGAGTTCGAGGAGTGCCGCGTTCTCCTCCTCCGTCTGGACCGCCTGGACCGCGATCGACCCCCCCCGGCCGGCCGCGGCGAGGAGCGGGTGGAGATCATCCGGGCCGTAGTCGCGCCGGAGCACATCCATGGCATCCGTGATCCAGGGGGTGGGTCTGCGGGGAGTATCGCCAGAAGTGTTGATGAGCGTCGATGCGCACGGGCCGCTCCTTCCCTCGGAGGGGCGGATCATACTGACTCGAGCACGGGCTTGTCCCCCCGCCTCGCTCGCCCTACCATCGGGGATCATTCGATATCTCGAGCACGCTGCGGAGGAGCCTCCCTTGTCCCGATCGATCCTTCGGAGCGCCAGTGCGCTCGTACTCCTGGTCTCTCTCACTCTCGTCGAGGCCCGAGCCGCGGATCCCCCCCCCGAGGGGTGGATCGTCGCCCGCTCGCCGATCACCGGGCTGTTGTCGTTCCTCGGCGGACCCGATCGAGGGCCTATTCCGCTGCCGCGGAGCCCGGTAGACCCCCTCGCGATCGTGCGGAGCCACGGCTCGCTGTTCGGGGTGACCGATCCCGCCCGCGAGCTCATCCTCCTCGACAGTTCGGTCTGCCTCCTCGGGGATCTGCACCATCGGTACCAGCAGGTACACCGCGGGATTCCGGTCTTCACCGGAGAGTTGATCGTCCATCAGCACCCCGACGGAACTTTCACCGCGCTCAACGGCGACTTCTATCCGATCCCGGAGGATGCGCCGATCGAGTCATCGCTGGCCGGGGAGGACGCGGAGTTCCTCGCCGTCCGGGAACTCGGCTGGGCGATGGGGGGCGCGACGCAAGCCGAGCTCGTGTTCGTCGACCCGCGCTGGTACGGAGACCCGCCCGCCGGGATCCACCTCGCCTGGCACCTGGTGATCACGGCGCCCGGTCGCGCCGAGCACGTGCTCGTCGATGCGATCGGCGGGATGCTGCTCGACCACTGGCCGGCGATGCATTCCGCGATCGACCGGCTTCTCTACGACGGAACCGGCGGCGGGATCCCCGGGACGCTCGTGCGCTCCGAGGGTGACGCGGCGACCGGTGACACCGACGTCGACGCGGTCTACGACTGGGCTGGGGACGTCTATCGCCTCTTCTTCGATGGATACGGCCGTGACAGCATCGACGGGTCGGGAGAGTCCCTGCGCTCGACCGTCCACTGGGACCACGCGATCTGTCCGAATGCGGTGTGGAACGGGGCGCGCACCCTCTTCTGCGACGGCCTGGCGCACGACGACGTCGTCGCGCACGAGTTCACTCACGGCCTGACGAATCGCACCGCGAACCTGATCTATCAGAATCAGCCGGGTCAGCTGAACGAATCCTTCTCCGACATCTTCGGGGAGCTGGTCGACTTGTGGAACGGCGATGCGATCCTGCCCGGACCCCCTGGCGGCACTCCGAGCTGGCCATCGAATCCGACCGGCGGGGGAGCGGACGTTCCGAACGATGCGCGCATCGGGTGCGGAGAAGCCTCGCTCCGTTGGAAAGTGGCGGAGGGGTCGAGTCTCGGCGTGATCCGTGACATGTGGCAACCGGACTGCAACGGGCACCCACCGAGCACCGTGGACCCTCTCTACCAGCAGACCACGTGCAATCCCAACAGCGACAACGGGGGCGTGCATCGGGGCAGTGGGGTCCAGAACCACGCGTTCGCGATGCTGGTCGATGGGAAGAGCTACGACGGAGTGACAGTGACCGGGATCGGGGCGATCAAGGCGGGGGCGATCTACTTCCGCACCTTGACCCTTTACCTCACGCCGGCCTCGTTCTTCGCCGACGCCGAGCCGCTCCTTCTGCAGGCGGCGAGCGATCTGATCGGGTTCGACCCGAACGATCCGCGCACCGGAGTTCCTTCGGGAAGTGCGATCTCCGTCAGCGATACCGACCAGGTCGGGTTCGCCCTCGACGCGGTGCACTTCAGCGCCCCCGGACTCTGCGGGGTCGGCCCCCCGCCGCCGAACGACGACTGCTCCGGCGCGACCGTGGTCGGCCCGGGGTCGCACCCCTTCGACTCGACGAGCGCGACCGATAGCAGTGCACCGTACCCCGTGGGGGTCTGCTCCGGCACTTCGCTCGGGGTGATCGCGAACGACGTCTGGTTCTCGCTCACCCCGCCGGTCGATGGTGAAGTCGATTTCTCGACCTGTGGCCTCGCGACGTTCGACAGCGACCTGGTGGTGTACACCGGCCCCTGCGGGAACCTGAATCCGGTCGCTTGCGATGGCGACACCCCGGGGTGTGCCACCGACACCTCTCGAGTCCTCGACTTCCCGGTGACGGGTGGGGTGACCTACCGCGTCAGGATCGGTTCGTGGGAGGCGCTCGTCGGCTGGCCCGGCGAATTGCTCATCGATTACACCCCGTTCTTCGAAGTCTGCGACAACGGCCTCGACGATGATGCGGATTCCTTGGTCGACTGCGATGATCCCGACTGCTCCGCCGCCCTGGTCTGTCAGCCGTGGCCGGCGGACGAGTGTGCCAGCGCGGCCGCCGCGTTCCTCGGCGCGAACGCCATCGACACCACCGGCGCGACCGACAGCCCCGAGCCGATCCTCCCCGCGGGGTGTGCGGGCACCGAACTCGGGGCGATGGCGAAGGACGTCTGGTACGAATTCACCCCGAACGGGCCGGGGATCCTGACCGTGAGCACCTGTGACGGCGCCGGGTTCGACACCGATCTGGCGATCTACACGGGGAGCTGCGGAGCGCTCACCCAGATCGCCTGCAACGGGGACACGCAGGGGTGTGCGGTCAGCACCTCGATCATCGACCTCCCGGTCGCCGCCGGAATCGCTCTGACGATCCGGGTCGGAGGGCGCACTTCGGCCGACGCCGGGACCGGGACGATGAGCATCTCGCTCTTCCTCCCCCCGGAGGTGTGCGCCAACCTGATCGACGACGACTTCGACGGTTTCACCGACTGCGACGATTCCGACTGCGCGAACGATCCCTTCTGCGTCTGCGAACCGCTCTCTGCTCTCACTTGCGCACAGGGCTTCGCCTACTCCGTCCCCCTCGGCTGGACCGGGGGAGAGATCTACGACTCGATCGTGATCCGAAGAGATACCCAGGTGCTCGCGACCCTCGCCGGAGACGCGGAGTCGTTCCTCGATCCGAGTGTCGCCCCTGGCTCGCACGTGTATCGGGTGACCGGGGTCTGTCCGACCTCGATCGTCGAGATCTCGTGCACGGTGGCGGTCGTGGTCCCGGTCACGTTCACCCTGATCGCGCCGAACGAGACGATCGACTTCGACGGATTCACCGGTGAGGCGAGCTTCGCGGTCGAACTGGCGATCGCGGAGAGTCCGACCGCGATCGGGTACCCCAACGACACACAGGGATTTTCCTTCGGGATCGCGCACGACCCGTCGCTCCTCACGGCGATCGCGAGCGCGCCGATCGGTGCGGTCGCGGCGCTCGGAGGAGGAGCGGGCCCCGAGTTCTACGACGACCAGCAATTCCCCGGGGGGACCGCGCTCTCGGTGGTGTACGACCTCTCCGTCGTCGAAACGATCGCGTTCGCCAGCGTGACCCCCGTGATCGCCATCGACTACGAAACGGTTCCGACCGCGCTCGCCGGAAGTGCGACCGATGTCAACACGGACTTGGTCTGGACCGCGGGAATCGGCACTCCCCCCGTCTCGAACGTGATCATCGTCTCCGGGGTGACCTTCGGAGCGCTCACGGATGACGGCACGATCACCCTCCACCCGGTGCTCGCTGGTTTTGACCGTGGGGACTGCAACTCCGATGGCGGGTTCGACGTCGCCGACCCGATCCACGCCTTGGGGGTGGTCTTCAACGGAGATCCAGCGACCTGTCTCGATGCGTGCGACGCGAACGACGACGGCCAGCTGAACATCGCGGACGGGGTGTACATCCTCACGACTCTGTTCAGCCAAGGCCCGAACCCACCTCCGCCGCACGGAGTCTGCGGACAGGATCCGACGCCGGACCCGATCGAGTGCCAGGCGTTCGACGGGTGTTAGGCAAGATCCGCACCAGCGCGTAGGGGACTGGCATCGGGCGACGAGACGCTCCTGTCCCTGACTCTCGAATCGACTCATCCCACCCGAAACTTCTCCACCGTCTCCTTCGTCAACTTCAACCCCACCCCCGGCTCCTGCGGCAGTGGGTAGTGACCGTCCTTCACTCGGATCGGCTCCTCCCAGATGTCGAGCAGCGACTCGTAGCAGTTCTCGACCATGATCACCCCCGGCGTCGCCGCGGCGAGCTGCACGTGGAGCTTCTGCTGCACGTTCGTGTGCGGGACCATCGGTCGGTGGTACGCGGCCGCGAGCGCCGCGACTTGGAGCCACTCGTCGATGCCGGCGAGCTTCGTCGCATCCGCCTGGACGATCCGGGCCGCCCCGGATTCGATGTAGTCCCGGAAGGTCTCCTTGGTGTAGATCGTCTCGCCGACCGCGATCGGCACCGAGATCGAGCGGGCGAGTTCGGCGTGGGAAGCGATGTCCTCGGGCTGCATCGGTTCTTCGAGCCAGAAGACATCGTGCTCCGCGAGTCGCTCCCCCCAGAAGCGCGCGGTGGGGAGATTCCAGGCGCAGTTCACGTCGGTCATGATCCGGACCTCGGGCCCGACCGCCGCGCGCACCGCGGCGACGCGGGCGAGATCCTCCCGGGGGTCGGGGCGGCCGAGCTTGATCTTCACCGCGTCGAAACCGCGTTCGACGAGCGATGAAGCATCGCGCACGAGGTCGTCCTCGGACCAGGAGAGCCAACCGCCGTCGGTGCTGTACGCCTTCACCTGGTCCCGACAAGCGCCGAGGTAGCGCCAGAGCGGCTGCCCCGCCGACTTGCACGCGATGTCCCATAGCGCGAATTCGACCGCGGCGAGCCCCACCCGTGCCGCGCCGACCCGACCGACGAAATGATTCGTGTAGAACATCTGCCGCACGAGTTCCTTGCGGAGGAACGGGTCGGCACCGGTCACCACGGGTGCGTAGTTCTCGTCGACCATCACCTGCGCGGCCCGGAGCCCGGGGGTGTACGACCAGTTCATCCCGTACCCGGTGATCCCGCCGTCGGTCGGGAGGGTCACCTGCAGGAACTCGACGTGAGTGACGGTGCTCTGGCTGTCGGTGATCGTGCGCTGGCCGAGCGGGACGCAGACGAGAGTGGTCTCGACCGCGGTGACTTTCAGGCTCATCGAAGATCCTCCTCGGGATCGCAGACCGGGGTGCCCGGTGCGGTGAACGCGGTGTAGGCCGCTTCGACGAGTGCCATCGTGCGCAGCGCATCGTCGACGCGGGTCCAGAGGACTTCGGTCTCTCCGGCGGCGAAACTCTGGAGCTGCGCCATCGGACCCTCGAACGCCTCCGGGAACCAGCTCCCGCGGAGCGGAACTTCGGTCCAGTCGCCACTCCTGGGGGCGAGCTCGAGTCGATCCGGTTCCCCCCGAGGATAGTCCAGATTCACACCGAGGAGGGCGAACCCAGCCCCCGCGCTCCCCTCGAGCTTCAGTTCGCTCGTCGCGTGCGGTCTTCCGAAGTCGTGCGCGTGGTTGGTGTGGACGATCGTGCGCAGGCCGGGAGCGATGTCGAGGAGCAGCGTCGTCCCGGTGTCGGCGTGCCCTGGGAGCCGTGCGTCACTCCGCGAGACGCCGCGGACCGCAGTCGGTTCTCCTACGAGGTGGCGCACCAAGTCGAGGTAGTGGATCGAGTGGTAGAGGACCTCCATGCGGGGGATCCCTTCGAGGAACGCCCAGTTCCCCCAGGGGGTGTGGAGGTCGATGCGCACCTCGAGCTCGGTCGGAGTGCCGATCCGTCCGCGCGTGATCGCATCCCTGAGCGCGAGCATCGACGGTGCGAAGCGGAGCTGAAAGTTCACTGCGGCGGTGAGTTGCCGCTCCCGGCAGGCGGAGACGATCGCCCGCGCTTCCGCCAGGTCGCGCCCGAGCGGCTTCTGGATCAGGGCCGCGCTCTTCTCGGGAAGCACCCGAACCAGCTCGAGAACCCGTTCGGCGGGGACCGCGATGTCGTAGACCGCCCGGTCGCCGAGCGCGGTCGCGGCCGCGAGATCCTCGTACACCTCGCCTTCGCCGGCGAGGTCGCGCGTCTCTCCCGCCTGCTCCAGGTCGAGGTCGAAGAACCCGGCGTAGTGGATCCCGACCGCGCGATAGGCGGGGATGTGAGCCTCGCGCACGATGTTCCCGGCGCCGAGGGCGACGACCGGCTTCGGCGCGGTGGGTCGGGGGATCGCCTGGGCGAGTGGCGGCGTGTCCGATGGACTGGCTGGGGACACGCGACCTCCCGGCGTTGGAACTGTATCCCCCGATCTTGCGGGATCTTCGGGCGGCCGACAAGGCGTCGGTGGCGGCGGCGGCGAGGGAGATCTGTATTTCGCTCCCTCGCTCATTAGCGAAATGGCTAATTACCTGGTACTCTCGGGCATGGCCGATCCCACCGCGATCTTCCGGGCGCTCGCCGACCCCACCCGTAGGCAGATCCTCCAGGATCTGAGGGGAGGAGAGCTCACCGCCGGTGAGATCTGCTCGCGATTCGACATCAGCGCACCGTCGATCTCGCGGCACCTCTCGGTGTTGCTGGCGGCCGAGCTGGTCCGACAACGACGCGAGGCGAATCGGATCATCTACAAACTCGAACCAGAGACGATCGCGCACCAGCTCGGCGATTTTCTGAGCGCGGTCTGTCCGACCCAGGTCCTCGCCCGCCGTAGGCGGAAGAAGAAGGAGTAGAGCGATGCGCGTGGCGATCACGGGGGGGACTGGATTCGTCGGCACCTACTCGGCCGAGCTGTTCCGGAGTCGCGGGGACGAGGCGGTCCTCCTCTCTCGTCGGACCGGCGTGCCGGTCACCGATCTCGGCGCTCTGGAATCTGCGTTCGCAGGCTGCGAGACGGTCGTGCACGCGGCGGGGATCAACCGCGAGCGAGGAGAGCAGACCTACGATGCGGTCCACGTGCGCGGCACCGAGAATGTCCTCGCCGCGGCACGTGCCGCCGGGGTTCGACGAGTGATCATGGTGAGCTTCCTCAGGGCGCGCCCCGGAACCGGATCCCCCTACCACGAGTCGAAGTGGCAGGCGGAAGAATTCGTGCGAAGAGCCACTGACCTCGAGACGATCGTGCTCAAGCCGGGCGTGACCTACGGCCGCGGTGACCACCTCCTCGATCACCTCAGCCACGCGTTCCATACCTTTCCAGTCTTCGGGTTGGTGGGGTTCCGCGCACGCCTGGTGCGTCCCTTGGCCGGCGAGGATCTCGCCCGGGTGATCGTTGGGGCAGCCCACGATCCTGGTCTTGCGGGCCATACATTCTCCGTCGTCGGGCCGGAGACGTTGACCCTTGAGGCTGCGGTGCGCCGGGTCGCGGCGGCCACGGGGAAGCGGCCGTGGTTCATGCCGCTGCCGGTCTTCTGCCACCTCGGACTCGCACTTCTCTGCGAGAAGACGATGCACACCCCGCTCATTGCCCGAGCGCAGCTCCGGATCCTCCTCGAGGGAGTCGCGGAAGGGGCGGGGGGGCCGATCGAGGCGCTCCCGAAGGATCTTCTCCCCACTCGGAGGTTCGACCTCGAGCAGATCACGCGCGGCCTTCCGGCGCCGCGGCGGTTCGGCCGAGCGGATCTGCTCTGCGGTCAGGACTGAGCACTCACTGGGCGACTGTCTTCCGCGGTGCTTCGCCGAGCCAGTCGAGGAGTGGGTCCACGTCCGGCTCGGGCCCGAGTTCGACCGCCCTCTAGACTGCGTCCGGCCACAACCAGGCGAACGTCCCCGCCGTCACCAGGCCGTAGATCACTCCGTCGAAGATGAACTTGCCGGTGATCTTCCAGCTGACGCCCTTCCAGATCGAGTCGGGGACCGCCGACATCGCGTAGCCGAGGATCGCCACCGTCCCGGCGCGGCGGAAGATGTCCATGTACTCCGTGCCAGCGGCCGCCGAGAGTCCAGTCAGGTAGGCGGTGAAGAGGCCGATCACCAGGCAGTAGACGAACCACGTGCCGAGGCTCTTCCCCATCGACATCGGACCGTTCGGGAGGATGGTCATGAATCCGACCGGTCCCTCCTCCATCTTTGCGATGTGCTCGGGGGTCGAGCACTCCTTCATCGAGCCAGGGCAAGGGAACATGTAGGAGCCCTGCTGCAGCCCGCCCGCCCGCATCGCGGCGCGGACCTCGCCCTCGCCGGGCATCTTGCCGTAGTCACTCCGATGGATCGGAAGCACCATGTGGAGGATCGAACTGGCGATGAACACGAACACCCCCGAGAGGAGAATCGGCAGCCAGAGCTCTGCGACGGCGACCATGGTCCCACCTTCCTGTTCCGCGGGCGATGGGGCGGATCCCCACTGTCCCGGTTCGAGCAGGATACCCGAGTTGGCGAGTACGAGGGACAGTGGGTCGCATCGGCCCTGAGTGGTCGATCGGGGGGATCCGAGCTACGATCCGGGCTCGATGAAGGGTGCGCATGCCGGCTGTGGAAGGAGGGAGAGCAGATGAAGAGATTTGGGAGAATCGGTGTGTTCGTACTGATGGTCGGAGCGATCGTCGGCTGGAAGTTCTACAACAAGGGGAACGACGAGGCGGCCATCAAGAGCACCATGAAGGAGTGGGTCGTCGGCGCTGCTGGATACGATTCCGACCCCACCTACTGCGATGCCCTCTTCGAGCGATTTCATTCCGACGTGTTCGAGAAGACGTACGCCCTCGGCGGGCGTCGCCGCGGTGCGAGCTTCGACGATGACAAGTATATCAGCATGATGACCTCCCGGATGTCGACGCAGGCCCGCAAGGATGGAAAGCCCGAGATCGCCACTGGACTGGAGGAGATGAGCGCAGCGTATCTCGCCGCCCCGGATGATTGATGGTGGGGAGAGACCGATCGCTGCGTGGCGGCGGCGATACCGATCGAGGGGAGCGGGATCGAGACCGATCACTTGCCCGAACCGACGCACCACTCCTACGACTCCGCCCGAGCGACCTGCCGCTGAGTCCCGAGACCGTCGATCCCCAGCTCGACCACATCTCCCGGCTTCAGATAGCGCGGCGGGTTCATGCCGAGGCCGACCCCCGCCGGGGTACCGGTCGAGATCATGTCCCCGGGGCAGAGGCTCATGAACTGGCTGACGTACGAGACCAGGTCGGCGATCCCGACGTGCATCTGCGCCGTGTTCGACCTCTGCACCTCTTCGCCGTTCACCTTCAACCAGAGATCAGTGCTCTGGAAGGTCGGGAACTCGTCCGGTGTCGCGAGCCACGGTCCGAGCGGTGCGAAGGTGTCGCAGCTCTTCCCCTTGACCCACTGGCCGCTGCGTTCGAGCTGAAACGCGCGTTCGGAGTAGTCGTTGTGCAGCGCGAATCCGGCGACGTGATCGAGCGCGTCGCTCCTTCCGATGTGCTTCCCGCGGGTTCCGATGACCACCGCGAGCTCGACCTCCCAGTCGGTCTTCTTCGAACCGCGCGGGATCTCGACCCCATCGTTTGGGCCGCACAGGGCACTCGGGGCCTTGAAGAAGAGCACGGGCTCCGCCGGTAGTTCGGCGCCGGTCTCCTTCGCGTGGTCGACGTAGTTGAGGCCGATGCAGATGATCTTCCCCGCCCGCACGATCGGCGCGCCGATCCGCGCGCTGTCGGGAACCACCGCGCACTCGTCGCCATGTTCCGCGAGCCACGCGGCGAGCCGCCGCAGACCGCCGCCACCGAGGAATCCCTCGTCGTAGTCCTCGTCGAAGGCGCTGACGTCCACCCGCGCGCCGTCCGTGCGGAACGCTCCCGGACGCTCTGCGCCGGGGGGGCCGAATCGGAAGAGTCTCATCGTGTTCTCCTCGAAGTGGTCGTGGGAGTACTCGTCATTGCACCAACACCCCGCCGTCGAGCGGGAACGCACCCCCGGTGATGAAGCTCGCCTCATCGGAACAGAGGTAGAGCGCCATCGTCGCGACTTCTTCGGGGGTGCCCATCCGGCCGATCGGTTGGTACTCCGACAGTTTCTGGAACATCTCGGCTTCCTTGCCGGGATAGTGGGCGGCGAGGTAGCCGTCGACGAACGGGGTGTGAATTCGCGCGGGACAAATGCAGTTGCAGCGGATCCCATCCTTCACGTGATCGATCGCGGTCGAGTAGGTCATCGTCAACACCGCGCCCTTGCTAATCGAGTAGGCGAACCGGTCCGCCACTCCGACGAGACTCGCGATGGACGCGAGGTTCAGGATCACGCCACCGTCGCCGCGCTCTTTCATCCGGCGTACCGCCTCGCGCGTGCCGAGGAAGGTCCCCTTCACGTTCACCGCATAGACCCGGTCGAGGTCCTCCTCGGTGGCGTCGAGGACCCCGCCGATCGCGGCGACCCCCGCGTTGTTGACGAGGATCCGAATCGGGCCGCTACAGCCCTCGAGTCGATCGACCGCCGTGCGGACGCTCTCCTCCTGGCTCACGTCGCAGGAGATCGCGATCGCGGTCCCGCCGGTCTCTCGAATCGCCGCTGCGGTCTCCTCGGCCGCGGTCGTGTCGATGTCGAGCACGCCGACCCGGGCCCCTCGGGCCGCGAACAGGGTCGCGATCGCCCGACCGATCCCCGACCCCGCACCGGTGATCGCTGCGACTCGGTCGTCGAGGCGGAGGATGTCGGGCAAGGGGGCTCCTTCGGCACGGCAGTGAGGACGAGCTTGACCGTCGAGGACGAGGAGAACTAAGGTACCCGTTTCCCCGTGGTGAACTCCAGAGCTCCCGTCGAGAGGATTGCTCCCATGCGGTTCCTCCTCGCTTCCTGTCTCGCCGTGACCCTCTTCTCCTGCACCAGCGAGGCCCCCCCGACCGGCGGTGGGGCGGCGCGCAAGACGGTCAAGGTCGCCGTGATCCCGAAGGGGACGACCCACGAGTTCTGGAAGTCGATCCACGCCGGGGCGGTGAAGGCCGAGCGCGAGCTCGAAGGGGTCGAAATCGTCTGGCGCGGCCCCCAGCGCGAGGATGACCGCGCTCAGCAGATGGGGCTCGTCGAGAACTTCGTCTCGACCGGCATCGACGCGATCGTGCTCGCCCCTCTCGACGATCGGGCGCTCGCCGCTCCGGTGCGCCTCGCCATGGCCCAAGGGATCCCGGTCGTGGTGATCGACTCCGGGCTCGAGGGGAAGGTCGGAACCGATTTCGCCGCATACGTCGCCACCGACAACCATCGGGGAGGCGCGCTGGCAGGGGAACACCTCGGCCAGCTGCTCGGTGGAAAGGGAAGGGTTCTGCTCCTGCGTTACCAGGAGGGATCTGCGAGCACCGACCTCCGCGAGCGGGGATTCATCGAAGCGATCGGGAAGCTCCCCGGCATCACTCTCATCGACCCGAAGCGTTACGCGGGTGCGACTCGGGAACTCGCGCAGCAGGCGAGCGAGAATCTCCTCGAAGCGGACTCGACCTATGACGGGGTGTTCTGCTCGAACGAGTCGGCCACCTTCGGGATGCTGCTCGCTCTGCGCGCGCGCAACCTCGCCGGCAAGGTCAAGTTCATGGGATTCGATGCGAGCCCCGGCTTGATCGACGCGCTCGAGCGGGGCGAAGTGCACGGGCTGATCGTGCAGGACCCGGTGAAGATGGGGTACATCGGCACCAAGGTCGCGGTCGCGGCGTTCCGCGGCGAGGACTACGAGATCGAGGTCGACACCGGCGTCGTGCTCGTGACCCCAGAAAATCGCCACGATCCCGCGATCGCCGAACTCCTCTCCCCTCCGCTCTCCGAGTATCTCGGCGGATGACCGACCCGGCTCCGCGGCCCGCCGCAGGCCCGCAGCCCATCGGGGGAACGGGTGAGTCGCCGCTCCTCACGATGCGAGGAGTGGGAAAGGCGTTCGGACCGACCGTCGCCCTCGACGACGTGGCGCTCTCCCTCCAACGCGGGGAAGTGCGCGCTTTGATCGGCGAGAACGGCGCCGGGAAGTCGACGCTCGTGAAGATCCTCGCCGGCGCGATCCGCCCCGACGCGGGAGAGATGTCGCTGGGGGGGGTCCCCTTTCGTCCGAGCGGACCTCTCGGTGCGCGCCGAGCCGGGATCGCGATGATCTACCAAGAGCTCAACATCGCGCCGCACCTCACGGTAGCAGAGAACATCCTCCTCGGCGGGGAACGACACACCGCCGGCTGGCTGCGCACCGGTGGGCAGATGGAACGGGTGCGCGGCGCGCTCGCTCGGCTCCAACGCCCCGACATCCGCCCGGAGGCGAGCGCGAGCACGCTGCGCCCCGCCGCGCGGCAGCTGGTCGAGATCGCCCGCGCCCTCGTGCAGGAGGCGCGGGTCCTGGTGATGGACGAGCCGACGAGCAGCCTCGGCGCTGCGGACATCGATCATCTCTTCACCGTGATCGACGGATTGAGCGCCGAGGGGATCGGGATCATCTACATCTCGCACTTCCTGGAGGAGGTTCGCCGCGTCGCCGACACGTTCACGGTGCTTCGCGACGGCCGGGTGACGGGGGAAGGGCGCACCGCCGATGTGACCCTCGACGAGCTGGTGACGCGGATGATCGGACGGCGGCTCGAGGAGATGTTCCCGAAGGTGCCGCACGAGCGCGGGGAAGCGATCCTCGAGCTCGGGGAGCTCGGCGGGGAACGCCTCCCCGTCGACGCGAGCCTCACCCTCCACCGCGGAGAGATCGTCGGGATCGCCGGCCTCGTCGGCTCCGGGCGCACCGAGCTCCTCCGGGTGCTCTTCGGGCTCGATCCGATTCGTCAGGGGAGTGTCCGTCTCGCGACTTTTGCCGGCAGGAAGCTCGATCCCCACCGCTCTCTCCTGGGGGGGATGGGGCTTGCGAGCGAAGATCGCAAGGAGGAGGGACTCGCCGTCGATCGTTCGATCGCCGAGAACACGACGCTGTCCCGCCTCGGCGGCCTGCATCGCCTCGGCTTCATCCGGCTCGGAGCGGAGCGGCGTACGGTCTGGAATTGGATGAAGCGACTATCGATCAAAGCCCGCGATCCCGGAGCGCCGGTCCGCTCCCTCTCCGGGGGGAACCAGCAGAAAGTTGCCCTCGCTCGGCTCCTCCACCACGGAGTCGAGGTGTTCCTCCTCGATGAACCGACACGCGGGATCGACGTCGGCTCGAAGGCGCAGATCTATCGGCTGATCGGTGAACTCGCCACGGCGGAAAAAGCGATTCTCGTCGTGTCGAGTTCGATGACCGAACTCATCGGGGTGTGCGACCGGATCGCGGTGATGCGCCGCGGGCGGCTCGGACCGTTCCGCCCGGTCGACGAGTGGGACGAACATGCCTTGACCGTCTCTGCGGTCGGGGGCGAAGGAGCGCGGGTGTGACCGAAGCACCGCTACCGCTCGAAGCGGACATGGTTTCCCGGCCGCTGTGGCGGCTCGGGGTGACCAGTCTGGCGCCGTTCCTCGGAATGTTGCTGGTCGCGGTGATCTTCACGATCCTCTCGCCGAAAGGACTGACTTGGGACACCCCGAGGTATGTCTTGACGCACACCGTGGCGGTGGGGCTCGCCGCCTGTGGGATGAGCTACGTGATCATCTCGGGGGGGATCGATCTTTCGGTCGGCTCGATCATCGCGCTCTCGAGCGTCTCCGGCGCCCTCGTCCTCCACGATGGACACGGGATCACCCTCGCGCTGCTCGCATCCGTTCTCACCGGCCTCTGCTGCGGTCTCTACAACGGTGTGTTGATCAACCTGTTCCGACTCCCCCCCTTCATCGCGACGCTCGGGACGATGGGTTTTTACCGAGGGCTTGCGAAGTGGTTCTCCGGGAGCTCGGCGGTTCGTCCGGAGCGCGAGAATCTAAAGGGGATCGACGAGTGGATGCTCCCATCCCCAGTGGAGTTGAACGCTCCGTCCTTCCTCGGTTTCTCGGTCGGGGTCTGGATCCTGGTCGGCGTCACGATCGTGATGGCGGCGATGCTCCGTTACTCGCTCCTCGGTCGGTACACCCTGGCGATCGGCTCGAACGAGGCGACCGCTCGCCTCTGCGGGATCCGGATCGGTCGGACGAAGCTGCTGATCTACGCTCTCGCCGGGCTCCTCGCCGGCCTCGCCGGGCTGATGATGTTCGCGCGGCTCACCGAAGGGGACCCGACCAGTGCATTCGGGCTCGAACTCGACGTGATCGCCGCGGTCGTCATCGGCGGGGCGAGCCTCTCCGGAGGGCAGGGATCGGTCCTCGGAGCGTTTGGAGGGGCCCTCCTGATGGCATTCCTCCGAAATCGCTGCACCGCGATGGGGTTGCCCAGCTACGTGCAGGAGATCATCGTAGGCCATATCATCATCATCGCGGTGGCCGTCGACCAGCTGCGGGTCGCCCGCTCGCGTTCGTAGACACACCCTGATCCTGGAGGCCGGATGTTCCGCACCTCGACTCTTTGCGCGCTGCTCGCACTCGTGGCCCCTTCGATCGCCGACGCCGCCGACCCGACCATCGGCTGGCTGGGGAGCACCCCCGCGACGTTCGAGGGGTACACCATCCTCGCGCCGATGACCTCGACGACGACCTATCTCCTCGACGGCGCGGGACGCGTGGTGCACACGTGGCCGAGCGTGCATCGCCCCGGACTGACGGTGTACCTACAGGACAACGGGGATCTCTTGCGTTCGGGTCGGGTCCTCGGTCCCAATCCTCCGATCAGCTCCGGCGGAGTGGGTGGGGTGGTCGAACTCATCGCCTGGGATGGCACGCTGCTCTGGCGATACACCTACTCCAGTCCCACCGTCCAGCAGCACCACGACATCGAGAGGCTGCCGAACGGAAACGTGCTCATCCTCGCTTGGGAGCTGAAGACCGGCGCCGAGGCGATCGCGGCGGGGCGCGACCCCGCACTGATCTCTCAGGGCGAACTGTGGCCGGAGCACTTGGTCGAGGTGAGCCAGACCGGCCCGACCACCGGCGCGATCGTATGGGAGTGGCACCTCTGGGATCACCTGGTGCAGGACTTCGATGCCGCGCAAGCCAACTTCGGCGTCGTCGCGGACCATCCCGAGCTGATCGACTTGAACGCGGCGCCCAACGGTTCAGCGGACTGGATCCACTCGAACTCGATCGACTACCACGCAACCCTCGACCAGATCGTGATCAGCGCGAACCGTCTCGACGAGATCTGGATCATCGACCACTCGACGACGCCGGCCGAATCTGCCTCGCACAGCGGGGGGAACGCGGGGCGCGGCGGGGATCTCTTGTATCGGTGGGGGAATCCAGTGACGTACGGCGCGGGCACAGTGGCGGATGAGATGCTCTGGGGACAGCACTGCGTCGAGTGGATCCCAGGCGGGTTCCCCGGCGCAGGGAACATCACGATCTTCAACAACGGGGCGGGACGACCGGGGGGGAACTACTCGTCGGTCGACGAGATCACCCCTCCCCTCGAGCCGGGGGGGACGTACACGTGGCCCACACAGGGGTCACCCTTCGGTCCGAGCACCCTGACCTGGACCTATTCCGCGCCGAATCCGTTCGACTTCTACGCGGCGTTCATCAGTGGCACCCGCAGATTGCCGAACGGCAACACGGTGATCATCGATGGTCCCACGGGGCACCTCTTCGAGGTCGATACCGTGGGCGACGTGGTCTGGGAGTACATCGTGCCGATCTCCGGAGTGACCCCGTTGCTGCAGGGGAGCCCTCCTCCGAACAGCCAGACGTTCCGACCTACCCGGATCGCTCCGGATCACCCGGGGCTCGTCGGGCAGGCCCTGACTCCAGGCACTCCGATCGAGATCTACCCATCGCTCGGGGACTTCGACGTCGACGGCGACATCGATCTCGACGATCACAGCTGCTTCGTCGACCTCTTCACCGGACCGGGCAACGGAGTCGACGTCGAGTTTGCGAACGCCTCGGGGTTCTTCGGTGATTTCGATGACGACGGCGACCTCGACTGCGATGACGCGATGGCGCTCGAGGCGGCCTGGACCTCCGGGGCGGCGTTTCCGCAGCTTCCGGCTTGCGCCCTGTCGACGGAATTCCGCCGCGGGGACGCCAACCTCGACGGCGGCGTGGACATCGCGGACGCGGTGGCGGGGCTCGCGTACCTGTTCCTGTCGGCATCGCTCGGTTGTCACAGCGCAGCGGATGTGAACGACGACGGCGGGCTCGACATCGCCGATCCGATCGCGTTGCTCGATGCGCTGTTCGGGAGTGGCGGGCCGATTCCGGATCCGGCGGCGTGCGGGGTGGATCCGACGGCGGATGGGCTGGGGTGCGCTTCTACGGCTTGCCCGTAGGGCTCGCTGCACAGCCCTCAGAACAAGCGCGCAGAGCGCGCCTCGTTGGGGGGAAAACGCCGCGCGCGGGCTTGCTCGTGCAGAGTTTGCCGGGCTCCGCTATCCTCCTTTCGCACTTCAGCCGACCAGCCGACGGAGGATTCATGAGCGCGCCCTTCCGCATCTTCCGCCCCCTCTCCGCCGCGCAGCGCAATGCGTTGCCCTCGACGCCGTCCCCGGACTCGTACGGGGCACGCCTGCTCAAGCTGGTGCCCGCCGAGGTGATCGCGCTCTATCTCGCGGGCCGGGGGGTGATCCGGGCGGACGCAGACCCGATCGCTGGGGCCACCCCGCAGACTGCGCTCCTCGTGTGGACGGCGATCGGGCTCGTGGCGGTGGTCGCGATCCGGTGGTGGGGCACGGGGGACCGGGCGCTCGGGGAAAAACCGCAGAAGATGGCGGTGGTGATCTCCGCCCTCTCGTTCTTGGTATGGATCTACTCGATCGGCGATGTTTTCGCGGACCAGGGAATCCACGACCCGAAGCTCGCCGCTCTCCTGGTGATCGCCTGGACGTTCGCAGCCCCACTGGTCTATCGCGGCGCCCGCCCGCAGGTGCAGGTCTTTCCTGCCGGTTAGGTTATCCTATCCCCGGACGAGGAGGCCCTCGGTGCGGATCTGCGTGTATCTCTCGGCGAGTCGCGATGCGCCGGCTCACTTCCACGAGACCGCGCGTCAGCTCGGGATGCGGATCGGCAGCGGCGGCCACTCGCTCGTCTACGGCGGCGGGAGCACTGGCACCATGGGTGCACTCGCCGAGGGAGCCCACGAGACTGGGGCGTCGATCACCAGCGTGATCCCTCGATTCTTCCACGAAGACAACCTGACCTTCGCTGCGAGCGACGAGGTCGTCCTGACCGAGGATCTGCAGGAGCGGCGACGGATCATGATCGATCGCTCCGACTGTGCGGTGGCGATGCCCGGCGGCTTCGGCACCATGGAGGAGCTCGCCGAGTTCCTGACGCTGAGGCAGCTCGGATTCCATCACAAGCCGCTGGTGTTGGTAGACCTTCTCGGCTTCTGGGAGGGCTATCTCGCCCAGATCGAGCGGATGCGAAAGGAACGGATGATCCACGAGGACCATCGGGACCTGATCCTCGTCGCTCACGAGGCGGCAGAGGCGATCGACCGGCTCGAGAAGGCGGTCGGTGGAACGGGATGAGTATGGAGATCCACCGCTTCGTCCAGCAGCTCGTGCGGAGCGCATCCGCGATCCAGGCGCTCTGCGCTGATCCGGGTCTCGAACCGCATTGGAAGCCGACTCCGGAGAAGTGGTCGACCGTGGAAGTGCTCTGCCATCTCGCCGATGAGGAGCGCGAGGACTTCCGCCGCCGGCTCGATCTCACTCTGCACAACCCCGACGAGGAGTGGCCGCCGATCGACCCCGAAGGGTGGGTGAAGGAGCGCAAGTACGCCCGGCGGGATCCCCAGGAGGCGCTCGATGACTTCCGCAGCGAGCGGGAGCGTTCGATCACCTGGCTGAAAGGGCTGGAATCGCCGGATTTCTCGATCGCCCGCGAGCATCCGATCGCCGGCACGCTCCGCGCCGGCGACCTGCTCGCCTCGTGGGTGAACCACGACCTCCTGCACCTGCGGCAGATCATCGGTCTGCAGCACGCGTGGATCGAGATGACCTCGAAGCCGTTCACGAGCCGCTACGCCGGCTCCTGGTGAGTCACTCGTCGACGGGGAGCACCTCGTCGAGAAACTCCCGCACCGCCCCGAAGTAGCGGGTCACGTCGTGGAAGTACAGGTCGTTGTGCCCCGCTCCCGGCACTTCGACCCACCGCTTCGGTTCCGCCGCCCGGACGAACAGACCCTGACCGTGCCGGTAGGGGATGATCCCGTCCTCGGTTCCGTGGAAGAAGAGCTTCGGGCAGCGCACCTCGCCGATCTTCTCGGCGTTCTCGAAGCGGTCGAGCAGGAGCCACCCGACCGGCACGAAGAAGAACTGGCTCCGCGCCACATCGACCATGGAAGTATAGGACGCGTGGAGGATCAGACCCGCGGGCTCGTGACGTCGTGCCATCTCGACCGCGACTCCATTTCCGAGCGACTCGCCCATCAGGACCAGCGGCCCCGGGGCGTGCTCGTGGACCCATGCGATCGCCGCCTCGCCGTCGAGATAGAGCCCGTCTTCGCTGGGGGAGCCTTCGCTCCCACCGTACCCGCGGTAGTCGATGAGAAAGACCCCCGCTCCCTGCGCGGAAAGGAGCTCCAGCCAGTCGAGACGATGACCCCGGTGTCCGCCGTTGCCGTGGAACAGAACGATCGTCCCCGGGCGGCGGCCGGCCGCGTACCAGGCGTAGATCTGGAGCCCGTCGGCGGTCGTCAGTGCGACCTCTCGGACCCCTGCGGCCGCGACGCGGGGGGTGAAGGGCACGTCGCGCCGATCTGCCGGGTAGAGCAATCTGCGTTGGAAGACGAACAGTACGCCGCAGAGCAGCAGGTAGATCAGCGAATAGATCCCGATGCGACGCAACCACGCGCGACGTCTCGATCGAGTGCGTTCATCGTTCTGCACTGTGTCTCCTCCGCGCGATCCGAACAGCTTCGTAGAGTCTCGCAGGAGAGGACGGGAGGGAGAAGCTCGAACGTCGAGGGCCGATAGTTTCGGACGCGGAGACCGGTTACCTTGGTCGGAACCCTGCGGAGGAACTCGACCACCATGGACCCTGCTCGCT
This sequence comes from Planctomycetota bacterium, assembly GCA_032128395.1. Classification (GTDB taxonomy): domain Bacteria; phylum Planctomycetota; class UBA8108; order UBA1146; family UBA1146; genus JAQBGV01. Next base: position 27,620 of record JAQBGV010000054.1, read on the forward strand.
CCTTTCTCACCCTGATCGCTCTCGAGGAGCTCCCCGAGGAGTGGCTCGATCGCGTGGAGGGCGCGATTCTGCCGATCTGGGGGGAAACCTTCGAACGCGACCCCCGGATCACCGACGGTATTGCCGGCAAGGTGGGCGACGAAGGGGTTCGCATCGTCGGGGTGCCGGAAGCGATCCCCGAGTCGGTGCTCGCGGGTCCCTGCCGCGGTGCGTGGTACTGGCCGGAAGCGACGGAGCGGCTCGGTCGGCATCGCGGCCATCTCATCGCGGTGGTGAAGGGCCCCCTCGGCGGGGACCCGGTGATGCGGGCCCTGATGCTGACGCGGCTCACCGCGCTCATCCTCCACGCGCTCGATGGGATCGGCGTCCTCTGGGCGGGGGCTCCCTCGGTCCACGACGCGGAGCCGTTCCGCGATTCCGCGGATGAGATGGCGATGGATCGCCTGCCGCTAAGGCTCTGGGTCGACTTCCAGGTGTGGCGGAACGACGACGATGGGACCCACAGTCTGCGCACGAACGGGATGGAGCCGTTCGGTCGCCACGAACTCGAAATTCACGGATCGCCGAAGGACCAGGACGAGGTCGCGTCGTGGGCGTACAACATCGCCCACTACATCCTCGAGCGGGGGATCGAGGTCGAGGACGGCCATGCGGTAGGGAAGAGCCGGACCGAGTGGATCCGTGTGCACCGCACCGAGTCGGTCTTCGATCCCGAGAAGACGGTCTACTACCTCGACCTGGAGGCCAAGGAGTGAGCGTGCGCCGCATCGCCGTCGTCACCACTTCGCGCGCCGACTACGGGCACCTCTTCTGGCCGCTCCGCGAACTGCGCCAGCGCCCCGACGTCGATCTCGAACTGATCGCGCTCGGCTCGCACCTCTCCCCGACCTTCGGCGAGACGGTGCGCGAGATCGAGCGGGACGGCTTCGACATCGGGGCGCGGATCGAGTGCCTCCTCGCGAGCGACACCGACGTCGGGGCCGCGAAGACGATCGGGCTCGCCATCCTTTCGCTCGCGGATCATCTCGGAAGCTCGCGCCCCGATCTCCTCCTGCTGATCGCGGATCGCTACGAGATGCTTGCGCCGGCGGCGACGGCGCTCGCGCTCCGGATCCCGATCGCGCACATCGAGGGGGAGAACTCTCCGAGGGAGCGATCGACCAGGCGGTGCGAAACGCGATCACGATGATGAGCCACGTCCACCTCGTCCCGACCGAGACCGCGCGCCGCCGCGTGATCCAGATGGGGGAAGAGGAGTGGCGGGTGCACCGGGTCGGCGCACCCTCCCTCGATCACCTCCGGCGCAGCGAGATCCCCGGCCGGGGTGAGATCGAGCAGCACCTCGGGATCCAGGTATCGGCCGACACCGTGGTCGTCGCGTTCCACCCGGTGACCCTCGACCGCGATCCTGCCGCGGAAGTGGATCCCTTCTTCCGGGCCATCGAGCGCATCGACCGACCGCTGGTGTTCTGCTTCCCGAACGCGGATGCGGGCAGCTACCAGGTCCAGGAGCGCGCGCGGGAGCTCTGCGCGAAGCGCGACAACGCCCACCTCTTCGTGCACCTCCCCCATCTCGTCTATTGGGGGCTCCTCGAACAAGCCGCGGCGATCATCGGAAACTCTTCGAGCGGAATCATGGAAGCGCCATCGGTTCCGCTGCCGACGGTGAACGTCGGTCGCCGCCAGCAGGGACGCGAACGCGCGCGCAGCGTGATCGACACCCCCGCGGAGGTGGACCGCATCCTCGCAGCGCTCGAGCGCGCACTCGAACCGAGATTTCGTGAAAGCCTCGCCGGGGTCGAGAATCCCTACGGAGATGGCCACGCCGGAGAACGCATCGCGGAGGTGCTGGCGTCTGTCGAGTTGGGCCCGGGGCTGCTCGAGAAGCGCGGGGTCGTGGTGTAGACCGACAGGCGGTTCGCTTCGGTCGAAACGGTGCCCGACGAAAAGGAGGACCCGTGAAACTCGGATCCGTGATCTTCGTGGCGGTGATCGGTGGGCTCGTCGGCGCGGGGACGGTGCTCCTCGTCGATAAGGTGCAGGTGGCGGGTCCGGTCGGTAGGGAGGGCGACCTCGATCGACTGACGAGCGAGAACCACGATCTTCGTGCACGCCTGAGCGCACTCGAAGAGCAGGCCGGCGCGGCGAAGCACGCATCTCCTGAGGGGGGGGCGAGCCTGCCGGCGCAGATCGAACGCGACCTCCTCGACAAGGCCCGCACCGCAGCCCGGGAGGAAGCCGCGAGATTCGCCGTCGGTGAGCCCACTCGGATCGCAGCCGAGGAGAAGCGGAGCGCCGCGATCGCCGAATTGCTCGAACTCGTCTGGGCCCCGCACGAGGACACCCGCCAAAACGGCATCCGCCGGCTCAGTCGCATGGGCGCGTCGGAGGCGAGCGGCGAGGTGCTCGAAGCGCTCGCGGATGAGTCTGCCCTCGTCCGGACGGAGGCCGCAGCGTTCTTCGAAGACATCTGGAGTCCGGCCGCGCTCGAACCCCTCGTCGGGCTGATGAACGGGGAGCACGACGGGGTCGCCGAGCAAGCCCTCGACGCGCTGTGCAAGTCCGGGGACGAACGCGCGCTCCTCGAGCTCGAGGCGTACTACCTCCGCGGCCCCGTCCTCGGGATCGCGTACGAAGCGGGGAAGGCGCTCGAGGAGAACCACCGCCCCGCGGTGCTCGCAGGCGGAGCCGCACGCTTCCGCGCCGCCCTCGGTTCGGCGGAACCGAGCGCCCGTCGGATCGGCCTCTCCGGTCTGCGTCACTGGGGATCCGCCGCGGACGCGGGTCTCGTCCGCCCCCTCGAGTCGGACGAGGACGAAGGGGTGCGCACCGAGGCGGTGAAGACCCTCGAAGCGTGGGGGCTCGAGCCTTCGACCGGCGATTGATCCACCCTTCTCACCGAAACAGCTCAAGCCGCGCCCCCGGTGGCCGAAAACTCCGATGGAGGACCAGGTTCGGCCATTCTGCCGATCCGTCGAGCGAGAGAGGCTCGGTCCGGGAGGGGGGCACACGTGACACCGCTACTCGCAGATGTGGAAGGCGATATCACCGGCCTCCAGGAGTCGCTCCTCGAGGCGATCAGGAACAGCCTCACCCAGAGCGAGCAGCGAGACCTCATCGACGTGGCGCTGCACCTCATCCTGGCCGCACTCCTCTCCTGGTGCCTCGGGCTGCTCTATGTGAAGTTTGGGCGCTCGCTCTCCAATCGTCGCGCCTTCGCGTCGAACTTCATCCTGGTCACGATCGCGACGATGGTGATCATCACGATCGTGAAGAGTTCGCTGGCTCTGTCGCTCGGGCTCGTCGGTGCGCTCTCGATCGTGAGGTACCGCACCGCGATCAAGGAGCCGGAGGAGCTCTCCTTCCTCCTCCTGGCGATCACGATAGGACTCGGGTTCGGCGCCCACCAACCCAAGACGACCTCGGTCTCCTTTGCGTTGATCGCGGTCATCATCGTGGTCCGGAGCCTCTTCCTGGTGAAACGAGAGAACCAGAACCTCAATCTGATCGTCACGGCCAAGCCGGCGCTCGGGGTCACCGCGGAGGCGATCAGTGGTGTGGTTCAGAAGCACTGCACCCAGCTCCATATGCGCCGGTTCGACCAGAACGCCGAGAACATCGAGATCACCTTCCTGGTCGCGATCCGGAACTTCGCCGACTTCGAGGCGTGCAGAAAGGGCCTCTCGGACCTGAGCCCCGAGATCGGCATCTCGTACCTCGACCCTCAGAGCTACATCTGATGCTCCGAATTCCTTCGAAGAACGAGAACGAGCGCGGCCGACACTTCACCTTCCGGATCCACAAGCGCACGTTCTGGCTCGGTCTCTCGAGCGGCATCGCTCTCGGTGCCCTAGGGATCATCGGGTTCGCTTCCCACGACTTCAGCGACCAGCGTGCGCTCTACCACCGGCTAAGACAGGCCCAGGATTCGGTCTCGCAGCTCCTCAGCGACGTCCGGCACTTCGGGACGAAGGCTCATGCGTCATGGCAAGCCGACCCCCAGCGGATCGTTCTCGACGTCCAGGCGGAGCACATGAAGACGATCGTGGACAAGCGGAACGCCGCCCTGGAGCGCGGACTGCTGTTCGCGTCGTCCGACGACTACGTGCCGGCGAAGATCGGCACGACCGAGCGAGTATTGAAGGCGAAGATCCGGCTCAAGGGCGACTTGATGGATCACTTGAGCCACCCCGATCGCTGGTCCTTTCGGGTGCAGATCGGCGGGGATCAGGCGCTGAACGGCATGAAACGATTCTCGTTACAGCCCCCCGCGACCCGGAACTACCTGAACGAGTGGGTGCTCCACCGCATGGTGAAGGACGAGGGTCTGATCGGTCTCCGATACGACTTCGTCTCGCTGACCCTCAACGGGAACGACCTCGGGATCTACGCTCTCGAGGAGCACTTCTCAAAACAGCTCATCGAGAGCAACGCGCGCAGAGAAGGGCCGATCCTCCGGTTCGAGGAGGGAACCTTCTGGGGAGCGCAGCACCTCGACGAGCGAGACCCCTACTTCACCGCATCGATCTCGGCGTTCGGGATGAAGTCGGTCCTCGAAGATCCCGCTACGGAAGGGCACTTCGCCCTGGCGGCGTCGCACCTTCAAGGGGTCCGCGAGGGTACGCAGCCCATCGGCTCGGCCTTCGACCTCGAGCAGATGGCGCACTATCTCGCGATCTGCGATCTCCTCGGCGCGCATCACGGTCTCAGCTACAACAACATGAGGTTCTACTACAACCCGGTGAGCGGACTTCTGGAGCCCGTCGCGTACGACGCGATCGCGGGGGTACGGATCGGGTCGACCGTGGAGTCGAGGGCGAATCTCGAAGGGATTCAAGGGTACTCGTTCCTGCGGGCGTTCTTCGAGGACCCGGAGTTCTGCGGTCACTATCACCGAGCCTTGGCGCGAGTCTGCGAGGACTCGTTTCTCGCGCGCTTCTTCGAGAAGTGGGGACCGGAGATCGAGCGACACTCGATGACGATTCAGAGTCAGTACCCGCAGATTCGATTCGACGGGACGGTCTTCGAGCAGAATCGTGAGTTCATTCGACGATTCCTCTCCCCGGGATCGGATGGGAGCGTCTACGCGCACGAACGGGGTACGGAGTTCCGAGAGATCGATGTCGTGAGCCTCCGCCCGCGATCATCGAGTGTGACCGGAGTCCTCGGTGGGTCGGGCGTCTTCTACCCGTACCGAGACCCTGCGATTCTGACTCCGTACCGCCCCGGCCGACCAGCTCCCGTGAGGACGATGGCGCTCCCGTCGGGGTGGGACTCGGGGGACTCCGTCGCGGCCATTCGCATCGGCCCGACTGGGCTGACGGAGACGGCAGATGTCGAAGCTCGCCCCTACCCGGTCTACGGGAACTTCGCGACACTACCGCGCGAGTCGACGTCGCGGTCGTTCCCCTTCATCCAGCGACGAACCGAGAGCGGTGTCGAAGAACTCGTGCTCCCGGCGGGGGACTTCGAGATCGATCGTGATCTCGTGATCGCCGCGCACGAGCGGCTGGTCATCACCGAGGGATGCCGGATCGATCTGCTCGCCGGGGCAAAGATCATCAGCTTCTCTGCGATCACGGCCACGGGATCGATCGATCGCCCCATCCGGATTCGATCGAGCGACGGGAGAGGACAGGGGCTGTGCGTGATCCTGGCCGAGGCACGCTCTCGTCTCCACCATGTGCACTTCGAGGGTCTCACGTATCCCCGGGCGGGGCTCTGGTCGGTGACCGGGGCCGCTACGTTCTACGAGTCCGATGTCGAGCTCACGGACTGCAGTTTCGACTCGAATCAGTGCGAAGATGCGCTGAACATCATCCGGAGCGAGTTCACCATCGATCGCTGCCGGTTCGCGGGAGCCGCTTCCGATTCCCTGGACTGCGATTTCAGCCAGGGGCAGATCTCTGACACGATCTTCGTGGGATCGGGGAACGATGCGATCGACACCTCCGGTTCGGCCATCCGTATCGAGCACGTCGTGATTCGAGGCGCGGGGGACAAGGGGGTGAGCGCGGGTGAGGGCAGCGATCTGCTCGCTCTTGACCTGAGGATCGAGCGCGTCGAGATCGCGGTCGCGAGCAAGGACGACTCGAGGATTCGGCTGACGGATCTCTTCATCGCAGATGCCCGGCTGGACTTCGCGGTCTACAACAAGAAACCGGAGTACGGCCCAGGACGGGTCGAGGCGAATTTCAGCGCGATGCAAGCGAGCGCGGCCCCTACGTTCCTCCTCGAGCGAGGCTCCTTCCTGCTCGTCGAGAACGAGCGGATGGCACCGAACGAGGAGAACGTGGCCGACGACCTGTACGGAGTGAAGTATGGAAGGCGTACGCAGTAGACCGGAGCTCCGCTACGAGCGGAAGTTCGTCACCCGGGGCGACCCCCGCGATGTCTTCGCGATCATCCGGACCCACCCCGCTCACTTCCGCGAGATTCACTCCGCTCGCACGGTTCACAACATCTATCTCGACACCATCGATCGGCGCGCGTTCCACGACAACGTCGCAGGGATCGATCGGCGGCAGAAGACTCGCGTTCGCTGGTACGGCGACAGGATCGGAATTCCCGAGCAGATGACGCTCGAGCTGAAGAAACGCCTCAGCCTGGTCGGGTACAAGGAGAGTTCTCCGCTGGCGCCGTTCGAGGTTGGACCGGGTTTCTCGCTCGAATCGCTGCGCGAAGCGTTCGACCGATCATCGCTCTCGGCCGAGATCCAACTACACCTCGCGGAGCTCGAACTCGCGCTCCTCAACCAGTACGAGCGGAAGTACTTCGTGTCGAGGGATGGCAGCTACCGCGTGACCGTGGACTGGAATCTCGCCTTCTGGCGGCTTGGCCAAGGTCGGAACGCTCTGCTCGGTCGATTCCTCGAACCCGAGGCAGTCGTGGTCGAGCTGAAGTACAGCGCGGACGAAGATTCGGGAGCGCACCGCCTCTCGGAGCTCTTCCCGTTCCGCCTCAGCCGAAACTCGAAGTACGTGGCGGGGATCCAGGCGACCTGCTGCGGGGTCTCCGTCTGATCCTAGCAAGGATGCAAGGAACACCGGAGCGGATCCGCCGCCGTCGGATCGCTCCCGCAGCCGGGGAATGGCGGCGGCGGAGGGTTACCCTGAAGGAACAAATAGGTGAGCATGAAGATCGCATCGCCGATATCGATCGAGCCATCGTCGTTCCCGTCGCAGGCGTCCTGGCAGTCGAGCGTCAGAGGCGGTCCGGTCGGGAACAGGTAGCCGAGGATCCGGATCGGGTCTCCGATGTTGGGTTGCAGGTTCCCTTCGCAGTCGCCGCGGATGAAGAGATCGAGGCTCGGGCAGCCGAACTCCCAGGTGTCGTCCCCGGGGAGCCCGGTGGCGTTCGGATAGCCCCCGAACATCACCGTCACCTGGCGAGCGGAGTCGTGGACGAAGCCGGTGCTGGTGCGTCCCCCCGGCCCTCCGCTCCCCGCCAGCGTCCAGGCCGTACCATCCCACCCCCACACTTCGTCCCCGGAGAACACCCCGCCGTAAACGAGCGTGCGCAGCCCGGAAGGGTCGTACGCGACGCCGTGATCGGTCTTCGGCCCCGGGGGGCTCACGGCGACGCGCAAGAGCCAGTTGTTGCCGTCCCACTCCCAGGTGTCTTGCTGCACGATTCCGGCGCTGCCGCCGTAGAGCACGGTCACCGCGCGGTTCGAGTCGAAGTCCATCGCCGGTGTTTCACGCCCCGAGGGATTGTTCGCGGGGAAACGTTGCGTCCAGTCGAGCCCGTCGTACTCCCAGGTGTCGCCGTAGAAATTCGCGAAGTCTCTCCCCCCGAAGAGCACGACGACCCCGCGCGCGGAGTCGTAGGTCATCGCGGCGGAGTGGCGCGCAGGGGGCGAGGTCGCCGTGGTCACCGCGACCCAAGCAGTGCCATCCCATTCCCAGACGTCGCTGAGGAACAAGCCGAAGTTGTTGCGACCGCCGAAGAGCACGGTGACTCCGCGCGCCGAATCGAAAGCCATCGAGTGATCCCACCGGGATCCTGGTCCGCTCGACGCGACCTGTTGCCACGCGCCGTCGTATTCCCAAGTGTCGGTCATGCCCCCGGGATCGCCGAAGAGCACGGTTTTTCCGCGGGCGGAATCGAAGGCGAGATCGATCTCTCCGCGGGCGCTCGGGTGGATCGGGGTCGGGACCAGGTTCCAATTCCCGGCAACACAGCCGGGGGCGGCCGGAGCCTCGTACGCACCGAGATCGCACACCGGCACCCCGTTCCCGTCGCCATCCTCGGGACGCGGTGCGGTGCGCTGGTCCTCGAGGAGGGGCCCGGCGGTGGTGGCACAGTCGGCGGGGGATCCGGCGTCGATCGCGGGACTCCCGGGGAGGAGCTCGTGGGTCTCGGTCGCGCCGCCGTTGTTCTGGAGTGGCCCGAGCATCGCCGAGACACCAGAAACGTGAGGGGGGAGGAGTCCGAGCGTTCCATCGGAGTCGAGCACCACTCCGGCCGCGGTGATCGGGGGAAGGCCGGCGTAGTTGAACGGTACGTTGTCCGAGAGGATCGAGTTTCGGAGCTCGAAGATCCCGGGGGGGAAGACGTCGGCCTGGATCCCCCCCGCGCCCGCCGCATTGTTGAACGCGATCGTGACATTGCGGAGGAACACCAGCGAGGGGCTCCCGCTCGCCGGCGGAGAGTCTGACTTCACCCCTCCGCCCACTCCCTGGGCGCTGTTCTCGGAGATCGTACAGTTCGTCGCGGTGACCGTTCCGAGGGCGAGCATCCCCGCTCCATCGGTGCTCGAAGTGTTGCCGCTGATCGTCACACGGGAGAGGTCCAGCGACGCGAGGGTGCTGTTGCTGACCCCCCCGCCTTCGCCCGTGACGGCATTCGCGCGTATCGTGGTGTCGACGAGATCGGCCCCGCCGGTGTTTTCGAGCCCGCCGCCGAAGCTGGCCGCCGCCGGGGTGCCGGCGCTGTTCAGCTCTATGGTGGAATCGAAGATCGAGATCGCCCCGGTGTTGCGCACGCCTCCCCCCGCCGCGATCGACGTGTTCAGGCACACCAACACCTGGTCGAGCGAGGTCGTCCCACCATTCGAGATCCCACCGCCCCGATTTGCGGTGTTCTGCTGGTAGGAGCCTCCGATGATCGTCGTCGTCCCGCCCGCTGCGGTGTGGACTCCTCCGCCGTTGCTCTTCGCATCGTTCTGCCGAACGGAGCATCCGGTCAGAGTCAGGCTTCCGGCGTTGTAGATCCCACCACCGTGAGTCACGCTTCCCCCGGGGAGGTCCGCGAGGTTCGCTTCGACGACGACGCTGGTCATCGTGACGGTGGGGGGATTCGCTCCGAGGCCACCGATGCGAAGGCCACCGCCGTTCGCCGACGTGGTGCCGGGGGGAGAGCCGATCCCGGGATCACCCCCCCTGAAGATCAGGTTTTCGAGGTGGACGGTCACCCCCTCGAAGATGTCGAGGCAGCGGTCGAGTCCGTTCCCATCGATCACGGTCGGGCCGAATGGACTCCCCTGGAGCGTCACGTTCGCACTGAAAATGTCGAGGTCTCCCGCGACGCAGGTGTTCTCGCCTCCCCCGGAGATCGTGATGGCATACGTCCCGATCGAGAGGGAGATGATGAAATTCCCCCCGGTGAAGTTCGCGTGCTGGAGCGCCGCCCGCAGCGTGCACGCCCCGGAGGCGGTGAGGCACATGCCGTCGGTGAGGTCGTCGTCCTCCTCGTCGAAGAGCACGTTGACGTTGATCATCGTCTGGGCGTCGCCCGGGAGCGGTACGAAAACGTAGGACGCGAGTCCGCCGAGGACGGTGAGAAAGAGAACGCCGAGCCGCGCGGTGGTGGGCTGTTGCACGACAGACCTCCGGCTTCGAAGGAACGGGTTGGCGAGCGATCGACCCGGACGAGCCCTGGGTGGGGACCCGGCACATCGTTCCGTCATGATAGCCACGGATGCGAGCAGGCGAGCATGGATTCGCAGTCACGGCCCATCCGGATCGCGTGGGGGTCCGTTCAGGGCCCGTTCGCTGGTCGGCGGTAGGCGGGAGCCCCTGCTCGGAGCGAGAGCGGCGCGAGGCTGGTCGGCAGAAGGGTCCAGAGCAACTGCGATCGCTCCCGCTGAATATCCCTTCGCCAGGGCCGAACCCCGCCGTTGGAAGCCGGGGGTTGCCATCGCCTCGGCTCTCAGCGCCGCACCGGATCAGTGAACAGCAGCAGTTCGCTCTGGTTTCTGGGGAAGAAGAGTACGACGTGTCGCAGTACTCCCCAGCCCAGGGAACAATGCGGCGCTTCCACCGCGTCGCCGGTCACGGTGAGGTTCTGCAGCATCAAATCACGCACCGCATACTCGTTGGTGTCACCCCCTGCGAAGCTCAATCCGATCGCAGGGACCGTCCCGACCAGTTCTAGGTCCGCGGCCAGGGCCAGAGCCCGCGAGACGGTCATGGCCGCGCTGCCGGTATCGATGGTGAACGGGTAGTGTCCTTCGAGATCCCCGATCGGCACATCGACCACCGGTATGCCCCGGGTCCAGTCCACCTCGTAGGAGAGGTTCGTTCCTCCGCTGCTGAAGAACTCCTCGAGTGCCGCTTCGACATCCGTTTCGGGGGTGAGAATCAGGCGCCGACCTGGTCCGTCGATCACAACGGTCATCGTGCGCAGAATGTCCTGGCCGATGCTGCCGTGCACCTCCGGATCGAGGCTGCGAAGGAGCGGCGGGCGGAGGTCATGGACGGTCAACGAGCCGAGTTCCAGCCGAGACAAATAGGTTCGCTCTGCAATCTCGGATTCCTTCCCCATGATGTCGGTCAGAGTCACGCCCAGAGGCTCCCGCGTCATCCCCGCCCGTCGGGCGAACTCGTCATCGATCCACGAGAACGCTGCCCCGGTATCGACCAACAGATTCACTTCTCCGATCCCAGGAAGATTGCCGCGAATGTGCGGTAGATCGGCCGCGCCGAACGGAAGCACGGTGCGCTCCTTCAAGACAATACGGCTGGGACCCGGCGTGGAAGCCCCCGCAGGATCTCTCCGGGTGACGAGAGCCGCCTCGTCCGGAGCACAGGCGAGCGACACCGAGAGCAGGGCCAGACTAGCCGCGATCTCGAGAGCAGGAATCATGCACTCCATCCTTCGGTTCCGCGCCTGCATGCAACCCGCCTCGCTCCGCTCAACGGCTCCCGAGGCGCGAGACCGCCGAGGTCGGCACCCACGCGTCCCGACCGTCGGCGAGGCCGATGCGCCGCCACTCCTCGCGCTCCTCGAGGATTTGCACCTCCGTTCCCGCCGGCAGCGCGTCGGGGAACTTCGAGGCAGCGCGGGGGGAGTCCGCGGCTCGGCCCACCGTCTCTTCGACGATCACCACCGCTTCGTCGGTCTCACCGTCGATCCCTGGGCTGGTCGCAAGGAGTGCGCCCCAGCCGAAGAGGGGGACGATCGCGAGGTTGCGGAGCCACGGCTTCCGTCGCGCGATTCCCACGGCGATGAACGCAGCGGCGAGGAGGAAGCTGAGCGCGGCGAGTGTGCTCCGCTCGGCGGGGGAGAGGCGGCGGTGCCAGAAGAGAAAGGTGTCGAGCGCGCCCCCCTCCTCCGGTCGGGGCACCCACCCCGGCAACAGCCGCCTCGCGTGGATCAGGTTCGCCTGCGCGCGGCGATGATCGGGGTCGAGACGGAGGGCGCTCTTGTAGGCGTGGATCGCGGTGCCGAGCCGTTCCGCTTGGAGGGCAGCGTTTCCGAGATTCGTCCACAGATCGGCGTTCTCGGCGGCGCCATCGGAGATCACGCGGGCGAAGAGGAGCGCTGCCTCGCCGAACGCCGCGAGTCGTCGGTCACGTTCTTCGATCCCGAGCGATTCCTGGTACGCGGTCAGTGCCGCCTCGGTGGGTACCTCGACAGGCGCATCGGCGCGCGCGACCGCGGCGAGAAACACTCCGAAGAGGAGCATCGCGAGGAAGATCGAGAGCAGGGACCTGTGCGGCTGTCGGTTCATCACCGCCCCATCTCGAACAGCTTCTGTGCGTAGCCGCGGGCGCGCTCGGCGAGCTCCTGGGTCCCGGTGTCGCCCGCGCGCCGGGCGTAGATCCGGTCCTCGCACTCGGCGAGGAAGAGATCGAGTCCGCCGATCGAGTTCCCGCCGGCTCGCTTTACCTCCCGGAGCATCGCGCGGAGCTCCGCGGTGACGGAGGCGAGTGCCTCCGTCGAAGCGAGATCGCGCGCGGCCGACTCGACGGCGCGTGCCGCCGCGGCGAGTCGCACCCGTCGTTCTCGGACCTCGGGGGGGATCCGATCGCGCACGCGCAGGCCGATCGCTCCGAACACCAGGAGGCCGGAGAGCGCGTAGATCGCCAGCCGGAGTGGTTCTCCGCCGAGGCGGTCGCGCTCGGAGATCGCGAGCCGCGCGGGCGCGGTCTCGATCGCGAGGTCCGCGCCGATCAGCGTGAAACGCGGCCGCCCCATCGTCGGCTGCGGGACGAGCGCCGTGCCCCCGCCCGAGGTCCCCGTTCCCTTGGCGAGTCCGATCACCGCATCGGCCCCGACCGTCTCGCCGCGACGGACCGAGAGCGCTACCGGCGCGGTGGTGACGGTGCGGAACGCCTCGGCATCGGGGTCGAACCACGCGTATTCGAGGGGAGGAATCTCGTTCACTCCCTCGTCGCGCACGCGGACCGTGACCCGGAACACCTTCAGCCCGTCCTCGTGGATCCCCGGTGAACTCGCTTCCGGGACCTGGAACGCGCCCTCCGGGAGGCCCGCGTCGATCAGATAGGGCAGTCCCGCGTTCTCCAGATTCCCATCGCCCGAAAGGGTCAGGGTGAGCGTGATCGGGTCTCCGACCTGCACGACGGTGCGATCGGCTTCGAGCGTGAGGGAGAACCCCCGGCCGACCGCTCCCGCGAAGCTCGGCGGGCGCCCGGTGGTGGGGAGCTCCTTCACGACGAGGCGCCGGGGGAGGTCCTTCGCGAGCAACAAACGGGTCTCGGCGGCGCGGCGATCGGAGGGGAAGAAGCCGCTGGACCACCGCGTGACTTCCTCGACCACGATCGTGGCGGGGACGAGCTCGATCGTCCCGGGGCGCAGCGGCACCAGCGTCCGCTCCGCGATCACCGCGACCATCGGTCGTCCCTCGACCTGGACCCGTTCCACGACCGCGAGGAGTTGCTTCTGCTCGCCGCCGGCGAGAATGTTCAAGGGCTGCGCGCCGCGGCGGAATTCCGGGTCGACGAAGTCGAAGTCTCCTTCGCGGTCGAAGAGAGGCGATCGAATCGTGTAGCCGCCGAGCGCCTTCGTCAGCCGCTCGACCAAGGTCATCGTGATCTTGATCGGCACCCGCTGCCCCGGATACACCGGTCGTTCCGGGAGCGTGAGTGCGATTCCGATGTCACTCGACTGAGGGACCGCGGTCGCGATGAGGGCGCGGCCTTCGATCCGCGCCTTCTTCGCGCCTTGGCTCACTTCGAGGGCGGGGACGCGGAACGGTCCGGGGCGCTCGACGAGCAACTGGAACTGGGCGGTCCAGGTCACGGTGCGGCTCTGCGTTCTTCGGCCATTGCTGATTCGGACGAAGGTACTCACCGAAGGATTGAGCCCGACCAGTTCGAATTGCGCACCGTCTACGTTCTCAGCCGGGACGACTTGCGGGCGAGGCTCTTCATCGAACCCCTCGAGGACGACCTGCACCTCGATCGGGACATCGGAGTAGTACGGTCCTGCGGACATCTTCAGCTGCGCCTGTTGCGCTTCGACGGGGGGTGCCCCGAGCAAGGCGCCGGCGAGGGCGACCGCTGCGAGGAGAATCGGGAATTGGGTGGGCCGAGCGCGCATCACCAGTCCTTGTCCACGGTCGGATCGATCGCGCCCCCGCGCTGCTGCTCGGCCCGGCGCTTCGCCTCGCGATCGCGCACCGCCTGGAGGAGCTGCGCCGGGTCGACCGGCTCACGCCGCGGCTCTTGCTGCGGGTCCTCCCCGGACTTCTGCTGGTCCTGCTGTTCTGGTTGGTCCTGACCTGAGGACTCCGGCGGCGGCGGCTCGAGGAGGGACAGCGCCTCGAGCAGTTGCTCGAGTGCGGCGCGCTGGGCCGCGGTCCCCTCCTCGAAGGCCGGCGTCTCTCCGAACAAGGTCTCGATCGCCCGAGCCATCTCCCCCGCCGCCGACTCGACCAGCTCGGCGGCGCGCGCGAACTCTTGCGCTTGCTCCTTCGGATCTTGGCCGGGGGCCGTGGCGGCGCTCTCCGCGGCTTCCCCCTGGGCGACGAGTGCGGGGGGGATCTGCTCGGCGATCTGACGCAGTTGATCCTGGTCCGGGCGCAAGGGAGCGAGCAGACGAGGCGCGTCACTGGAGCCCCCGGTCGCGATCGCGTCCGCCGAACGATCGTTCAGCTCCTGCTGCCGACGGGCGGCCTCGCGCAGGTGTTCGATGATCGTGAAGTAGAGACGCCGGAGCTGCTCGAGTGGCGGAAGGATCGCACCGACCGTCACGACCCCCGCGTCGAGCGGGATCGACTCCGGCGCGACGATGGAGTTCGCCTCGAACCACTCCGTCGCCGCCTGCGAGTTCGTGGTCACTTGCTCGAGCAGAGTCCGCGCGAGCTCGAGCCGCTGTTGCATCGCCTCGAGTTGCTCCGGGGGAGTCTCGCTCGGGGGAGTCTCGCCCGGGGGTGCCTCGCTCGTGCGGGAGAGCTCCGCCGCCTCCTCGGCGAGAAGACCGCCGAGCCGATCGAGACGTGCGTGGTTCTTCCTGTGCAGTTCACCGAGGGCAGGAACTCGCTCGCCCCGGATCGCCGGGTCGACCCCATCGTCCCCGCGCAGGAGCGCGAAGATCCGGGTCTCGTCCTGCCACAGGAGTTCGATCAAACCTTTGACGTCGAGGAAGAGCTCCCGCGCCTCCAGGAGCGCGGTCAGCCCCGCTCCGCTCTCCTCGAAACCGGGACCCACCCGCTCCTCGGCGTACGCGCGCGACGACGCGCCGAACGCGGTCGCCGCGGTCTCGAGGTGCGGGAGCGCCGTGCGGACGAGTTCGATCAGTTTCGCCCGCGACGCCGACTCGGGATCGCTGGGGTCCACCTCGACCTCCGCCGCCGCCGCCCCGCCGAAGCGCGTCGCCAGCTCGCCGACTCGCCCGGCGACCTCGTCCGCCTCCTCCCCGAGTGCGGTCGAAGTCAGCCACGGGGGGGGCGCACCACTTTGCGCGCCGGAGAAATCGGGGGTCTGGAACCGGAGGAGCTCGATTCCCTGACGCGCGAGCCCTTGGGCGTCGGGGAGGATCCCGTCGAGCACCTGGAGCGGGTCGCGGAGCTGCTCCCGCGCTCGCTTCAGCGCGCTCAGGCCGAGGGAGGCCCGTCGGGCGGAGCGGTCCCCCTGCTGCCTGCGGAGCGTCCGCCGGGTCTGGCCGACGCGCTCCTGTGCCCGCGTGAGGTGTCCGAGCAGGGCGGCGAGCTGCGCCGCCCGCAGTCGCTGTTCCGGCGTGAGTTCCTCCTCCGGAGTCCCTTCGATCCCTCGCCGCTCCTCATCTCCATCGTGCGCGAGCGCCTCGAGATCGGCGAGGATCTCGCGTTCGGTCGCAGCGACCGCTCGGTACTCCCGACGTCGAGGTTCCTCGTCGGCCCCGCCGGGATCGGCGACATCGCGTTCGATCAGCGAGCGCGCCTCGGCGAGCAGAGCCCGCTGTCGTTCGATCAGCGCGTCGAGGCGAGCGGACAGGTCGGCGTCCTGCTCTTCGCGCAAGGAGTCCGCGAGTTCGCGCATCCGCCGGAGGACCACTTCGAGGTTGTGCCGTGCCTCGTCCTTCTCGGGGCGAACCCGCACCGCGTCGCGGAAACGCTCCGCCGCGGCCCGCAACGCCTCGAGGGCCCCCTCGGCATCGTCCGCGAGACGGTGGTCCGACTCCTTCACCGAGACCCATCCCAGGTGGTACCGGCAGCGGTAGCGCAGCTCGGCATCGGCGCCCGAGCCGCTCTCCGCGCGTTCGAGTCGCCGTCGCGCCGCCGCGAGATCCCCGGTCGCGAGGTCGAGCAGCGCGCGGTTGTGGAGGAGTCGCGGGGTGAGCCCGGCATCCGGGTCCGCTTCCTGCTCCGACTCCGACGCCGTGGCGACCTCGTCCCCGGAGACGGGAGCGAGTGAGAGGCGATCGGGCTCGCCACCGGGAGGGAGCGGAACTCCTCCACTCGGGTCACTCTCGACCCCACCGGGAGTGGGGGACCCGGGGGTCGGGCTCTGCGCGTCGAGGGGCGTTCCCGGGGAGAAGAACAGTGAGGCACCGACGAGCAGCGCGAACGCCACCGGGAGCGGTGACCGAGGACGCGCCGTCGCGAGCGCGCTCCCGAGCAGACAGAGGAGAGCGACCAGCGCGGGCCACTGGTAGGCCTCTTGCCGCTCCGTGCGTCCTCCCCCTTCGATCTTTCCGCGCATCAGAGGCGCGATGGCGTCCCGGTGGATCTCCACCAGGTCGAGTGCCCCGGTCCCCGCAGGGATGTAGAGTCCGTCGGTGCGCAGCGCCATCTCGCGGAGGGTCTCGCCGTCGAGGCGGCTGCGCACCGGATTTCCTTCTCGATCGCGCAGCGGCTCCCGCGCCCCGGTCTCCGGGTCGGTGACGACGACCGGGCTCCCCCCCTCGTCCCCGAAGCCGATCGTGATCACCTGGATCCCGCGCTCTTTCGCCGCATCGCACGCTTCGAGGGGGAAACTGTCGTGATCCTCCCCGTCGGAGATCAGGAGGATCGCCCGCGCGGCGTCCCCCGATTCGCCGAACGCCTCGATCGCCTTGCGGATCGGTTCTTCGAGCCGCGTCCCCCCCCGTCCGACACAGTTCGCGGTCACGCCGTCGAGGACGAGTCGGAAAAAACTGAAGTCGGGGGTCAGCGGACAGAGGATCGAAGCCCGCCCGGCGAAGGCGATCATGCCGACCTGGTCCCCATCGAGGAGGGGGAGGAGATCGCGGATCTCCGCCTTCGCGCGCTCGAGCCGGTTCGGGACCACGTCCTCGGCGAGCATCGACCGCGAGACATCGAGGCAAACCATCAACTGCGCCCCGACCCGCGGCGTCGAGACGAAGGTCAACCCGAGTTGCGGGCGCATCAACGAGAGCACCAGGAAGAGCGCGGTGGCGGCGAGGAGACCCGTCCGGAGCAGACGGCGCGGGCGACTCGCCCGGGAGATCAACCGCGCTTGGAGGATCCGGGAGACGAAGCGATCGAGCGAGCCGGTCGAGCGCAGCTCGAGTGCGACCAGGATCGCGGCGAGGACGAGGACTCCCCAGATCGCGTGCACCCGCTCGGGGGAGGCGAAGCGGAAGTCGTTCATGGCAGCCTCCGCAGCACGGTCCCGGAGATGATCGCGGACGCGGCCACCAATCCGAGGGCGGCCCAGATGAACGCAGGGAAGAACTCGGTGTAGTCGCGATAGCGGACTTCCGAGATCTCGCTCCGTTCGAGCAGATCGATCTCGGCGATCACCCTCTCGAGCGCCGCCGCGTCCTCGGCCTGGAAGTACTGCCCTCCGGTCGTCTCGGCGATCTGGCGGAGCGCCTCCTCATCCAGCTCGAAGAAGCGCGAATCGAGCACCATCCGTTGCCCGAGCGGATCCCACACCGGGAACGCGACCTCACCGGTCTTCCCCGCGCCGATCGTGTAGACCTTCACCTTGTGGTCCGCCGCGAGTTGCGCCGAGGTGCGCGGGTCGATGATGCTCGCGTTGTCCTCGCCGTCGGTCAGCAGGATCACCACCTTGGACCGCGCGGGATGCTCGCGGAGGCGCTCGACCGCGAGGGCGAGGGCGTCGCCGATCGCCGTCGCGCTCTCCTGACGGTCGCGAAGGACCTCGAGATCGCCGACGATCGTGCTCAGACTTCCGTGATCGAGGGTCAGCGGGCAGACGCTGTCGGGGTAGCGACCGAACGCGATCGCGCCGATCAAGTCATCGGGACGACGAGTGCGGCCGTCCGGATCGGTGAGGAAGCTCTGGAACACCCGCTGTACCGTCTGGAGGCGATTGATCTCACGATCCGTCTCGAAGTCGCGGGCATCCATCGATCCGGAGCGGTCGAGCGCCATCATCAGCGCGATCCCCTCGCGGCTGATCCGGGTCGTGGCATCGCCGCGCCGCGGCCCCGCGAGACCGACCGACAATGCGAGCACCGAGACGACGAGCAGAAAGGTCGGCAGCCCCCCGAGGCGGACCCGAAGGCTCCTCGGCGCCTGATCGGGGATCGCGAGGCTGGAGAAGAGCACGAACCCCGAGCCTCGGCGGAGCAGGACCAGGAGGATCGGTGCGAGCAGTACGGCGAGGAGGAACCAAGGGTCGCGGAGTTCCCAGTCGTCGAGTCGAAATGGCACCGGTTCACCCCCCCCCGTCCGCGGTCGCGACCTCGAGGAGCGGCGCGTCCTCGCGGGTCTCCTCGAGGAACCGTTCCGCCGAACGCACCGAATCGGCGATCTCGAGATCGCCGGGAATCGACCGCGCGAACTTCACGAGGTCCGCCCGGCGGAGGAACTCGTCGAGCAGGTCCCGGTGTTCGCCGCTCAGTGCAGAGGCGCGGCTCGCCCGCTCGAGGAATTCCTCGGTGGTGCACTCCGGCGCCCGGATCTCGTACCGATCCTCGAGGTATCTGCGCACGATCGCCGAGAGTTCGACGTAGAAGCGGTCGATCTCCTCGGGGGTGACCCTCGCGCAAGTCTGCAGCTTTCGCAGCCGAGCGAGGGCGATCTCGTAGGCGCTCCGACGGAGCCGGCGGTGGCCGAACCTCGCGAGCAAGATGAGAACGATGATCCCGACGACGAGCAGGATCAATCCGCCGCCGATCCACGGCCGCGCCCGTTCGAGGCGAGTGGGGAGGGGTGCGAGTTCCCCGAGCGGCGGCACCAGGTCGCTCTCCGCCTCGCGAGGGAGCACGGAGCGGACCGTGAACTCGATCGGCTCGGTGAAGAGCTCGTACGCATCATCCCCCTCGGGGGCGGGGCGCTCCCCAGGACGTCGATCGATGAACTCGACGACGAGCGGCGGGACCGCCCACTCCCCCGACATCGGGACATCGATCGTGTATTTCTGCGAGTGCACGGTGCGCCCCGACCCGTCGAGACGCTCGCGCGGGGCGAAGTCGAGGATCGTGAATCGGCCGAGCGCCTCGCCGAACGCCGGCATCAGCACTTCGACGCCAGGATCGGCGGTCACTTCGATCGAGAGCGACAACGGATCCCCGATCGCGGGGTCATCGGGTTCGAGGCTGACGATCGCCCGGACGGGCCCGAGGACCGTGGTGTGGGAGCGAGAATCGGAATCGGGGGCCTCGGCCGCCTGCGCGTGGGCGATGGCGTGTGGGAGCAGGGCGAGGAGCACCGCTCCGATCACGGCTGCGAGCAGCGGTCTCATCGCTTCATCCTCCGCTCCCGCGCCTTGAAGAACTTCACCAGCGGATCCACCACCGACCCCGCCGCGTCGACGTGGATCAAATCGATCGAACTGGAGGTCAAGCGGGTGCGGAGCGTGTCGATCCGTCGCCCGGAGAGATCGGCGAGTCGATCTCGGAAGGCGCGGCTGCCGGTGTCGTACAGACCCCTTCGACCGGTCTCGGCATCTTCGAGCGCGACGAGTCCCACCGGGGGGACCTCCGATTCGCGAGAGTCGGTGATCAGGACCGCGATCACATCGTGCTTGCGGTTCGCGGTGCGGATCGCGCGCTCCCACCCCTCGTCGAGGAAGTCTGAGACCACGAAGCAGACGCTCTTGCGCGGGGTGACCGAGAGGAAGAATTCGAGCGCACCCGAGATCGAGGTGCCGCGCCTTCCGCCCCGACGTGCGGCCGCGGGGCGCCTGAGTCCGCGGGTCGCAGCTCGGTGGATCGTGCGGCGCTTCGGTCGGTCGTCCTGTCCGTGCGCGAGCACCTCACGCACGACGCGCAGCGCGTGGCGCTGCCCCTTCCGCGGGGGGATGAACTGTTCGATCTCATCGTGGAAGAGGGTCAGGCCCACCTTGTCATCGTTCTGGATCGCACTGAAGGCGAGGAGGGCGCACAGCTCCGCGGCGGCTTCGCGCTTCGATCGCCGCCCGGAGCCGAATTCCTGGGAGGCGGAGATGTCCGCCATCAACATCAGCGTCAACTGACGCTCCTCGACGTAGCGCTTGACGAACGGCTCGCCCATCCGGGCGGTGACGTTCCAGTCTATGGTCCGGATGTCATCGCCGGGAAGGTACGGCCGGACTTCGTCGAACTCGATCCCCGAGCCGCGGAAGACCGAGACGTATTCTCCGGCCAGGACGTCCGCCACCTGTCGCCCGGTGCGGACCTGAATCTCGCGAACCCGGCGGATGATCTCGCTGGGGAGCATGCTTGGAGTTCCTCTGGGGTCCGAAGGTCTGGGGTCCTAAGGAACGAGTACCGCGTCGAGGATCTCCCTGATCACCATGTCCGAGTCTTTTCCCTCCGCCTCTGCTTCGAAGCTGAGGGCGACGCGGTGGCGCAGGATGTCCCCGGCGAGGCTCTTGACGTCGTGAGGGGTGACGTAGGTGCGGCCCTGCAGGAAGGCGTGCGCCTTCGCGGCCTTCATCCAACTGATCGACGCGCGCGGGCTCGCCCCGATGTCGATCATCCCCTCGAGAGATGGGATCCCCGCCGCGCGCGGGTCGCGGGTGGCTTGGACCAGGTCGACGATGTAGTTGCGCACCTTCTCGTCGACGAATACTTGGTCGACGATTCCCCGGGCTTCGAGCACCTGCGCCGGCGTCGCGATCTTGCGCACCTGCGGGATCGGTTGACCGCTCGCCATCCGGTCGAGGATCTTGCGCTCATCCTCCTTCGATGGGTACCCGACCCGGACCTTCATCAGGAAACGGTCCACCTGCGCCTCGGGGAGCGGGTAGGTCCCTTCCTGCTCGATCGGGTTCTGGGTGGCGAGAACCAGGAACGGTTGCTCGAGCGGATAGGTCTTCCCCCCGATCGTTCCCTGGGACTCCTGCATCGCCTCGAGGAGTGCCGCCTGCACTTTGGCGGGGGCGCGGTTGATCTCGTCGGCGAGCACCAGGTTCGAGAAGATCGGACCCTTCTTGACCGAGTACGTCCCCTCGCGCGGATTGAAGATCTCCGTGCCGATCACGTCGGCCGGGAGCATGTCGGGGGTGAACTGGATCCGCGAGAAGCCGGTGTCGATCGCGTCGGCGAGACAGCGGACCATCAGCGTCTTCGCGAGCCCGGGCACCCCCTCGAGGAGCACGTGCCCGCCGGTGAGTAGCCCGGTCAGAAGGCGCGAGACCATCATCTCCTGGCCGACGAGAACCTTGCCGATCTCGTCGATGATCTCGCGCCCGATGGGGGCCTGCTTCGCCACCAGCGCTTCCAGATTCGGCCGTGAGTCGGACATCGGGTTCCCCTCCTCGGGGTGGGGAGCTCGGGGACTCTGAGACGCGGACTCCGTGGCGCGGACTCAGGGCTCCGGGCAGAGCTCGGTTGCGGGTCCGAGGCGCCCTCACGGGGGCCGCGAACGGGCCCCGTACGAGCGGGACAGGATCATAATCAACGGCCCCGTCCGCGGGCCAGCGAATCGCCCTCATCGAGGGGTGGACCGCCCGATCCCGAGGGCGCGAGCGAGCTCGCTCGCTTCCGGGAGTCGGAGGAGACGGCCAAGGGCGAGGACGATCGCCACGCCAGAGAGTATCGCGATCCCGAGCGTCCCGGCCCGCGCCAGCACTCCTTCCGTCCCCCAGGCCCGCTCGAGAAGAGTGACGGTCGCGCGGCACGCGACCCCCATCGCGGCGGAGAGCGCGACGCTCGCGGCGATCCCCCGGAGCACGGTGCCGCCGGTGGGGAGGCGTCGGTGGAGTCCGAGGGCAAGGACGAGGGAGTGCACGAGGGCGGCGATCGAGGTCCCGATCGCGAGGCCGAACACCCCGAGGGTGCGGTAGGTCGAGAGCGCCCAGATGACGAAGCACGCCATCCCGATGAGGGTCCCGATGAGAGGGACTCGCTCCGCCCCGAGTGCGTAGCAGGCGGGGACCTGCACCTTCGTGATCGCGTAGAAGAGGAGACCGATGCCGTAGCCGCGGAGGGCCGTCGCCGCGAGGGCGGTCTCGGCGGGACCGAACGCTCCGTACTCGTAGATGCACCGCACCGTCGGCTCTGCGAGCACCCACAGCCCGACCGCGCTCGGGAGGGAGAGAAATGCGGTCAGACGCAGCCCCGTGGAGAGCTCGCGCCCTGCCCCCCCTCGGTCGCCCGCGGCGAGACGAGCGCTGATGTCGACCGTCGCCACGGTGGCGATCGCCACCCCGATCACCCCGATCGGCAGATACACCAACCGAAAGGCATAGCTGAGCGCCGCCACCGACCCTTCGTCGAGCCGCGAGGCGAGGGTGGTCCCGATGAAGATGTTCACCTGGACGGCGGCGAGTGCGAACGCGGCCACCGCGAGCTGCGGGAGCATCCGCCGCAACTCTGGGTGGGCGAGCTGTAGCGTCGGACGGAGGGAGAGCCCGGTTCGTCGGAGTGAAGGGATCTGGACCGCCACCGACGCGAGGCCGCCACCGAGCAGCGCGAAGGCCCATGCGGTCGCGGCGCTCCCGGTCTCTCCTCCGCTGATCCAGACGCCGATCCCGACCGCGATCGCCACCGCGTTCGCCAGCGGGGGAGCGAGCGCCGGAGCGGTGAACCGTCGATAGGTGTTCAGGACTCCGCGCAGCACCGAGGCGATCGAGATCAAGAGCAGGAACGGAAAGAGGAGGCGGGTCAGTCGGATCGTCTCCGCGAGTTTCTGCGCTCCGTCTTCCCCTCCGGCAAATCCTCCCGCGATCGTTTCGACGAGGAGGGGGGTCGCGAGCACGCCGAGGGCGGTCAGACCGCCGACGACGAGGATGACCGAGGAGAGCACCGCGCGGGCGAGCGCGGCGGCGTCCTCTTCCCCGCGATCGGCGCGGGCGCGACTGAGGGCGGGAACGAACGCGGAAGAGAGAGCCCCTTCGGCGAACAGGTCGCGGAGGAGGTTGGGGATCCGAAACGCGACGACGAGTGCGTCCGCGTGCAGCCCGGCCCCGAAGAGCCGAGCGAAGATCTGCTCCCGAACGACCCCGAGCACCCGAGAGCAGAGCGTGAGAGCGGAGAGGGAGCGCGCGCGCCGGGCGAGCCCGGGGCGCTCTGCGGGGAGATCACTCTCCGTTGCGGTCTCGCGGTCTCCCACGCATCCCCCCTCGGGGCGGATGGTACGACAGCGGGGCACAGTGCGGGGCAGTCCCTCTGGATTTTGCGTGAGGGGCCGTCTCGACGGTCGGATGCAGCTGCGGTTGCGGCGGCCGATCGCAGGAGGGTCGCTCGGAGGAAAAGAAACGGGGGCGGAAAGAGCAGCGCTCCTTCCGCCCCCGTCTCGAGCCTCGAGCGACTACGGACAGGGCGTGAACGTGCCGCACGTCAGCGAGTCGGCAGTCGGGTCCGGGCCGCACGCTCCGAACGGCGCGGGGAGCGGCACCGGCACTCCACTCGGGGGGAACAGGTATCCGAGGCTCGCCACCGGGTCCGCGATGTTCAGCAGTCCGTCGTCGTTCGAGTCACAAGAGTCATCGCAAGGCAGGACGCTGCCCGTTCCGCCCGTCGGCGGGAAGAGGTAGCCGAGCCCGAACACCGCGTCCGCGATGTCGAAGCCGCCACTCCCGTTGCAGTCGCCACGTCGGAAGCCGCCCGACGGTGGCGGGGTTCCCGGGCAGACGAGCAGATTCCAGCCGTTCACGTTGCCGACGGTGCCCGCGGCGGAATCGACGAAGTTCATCGTCCACGTGCCCGCGGCCAGCTCCCCGTCGAAGTCGGCGAGGATCCCCGGGCCGGACGGGATGGTGTTGCCGTAGCCATCGTTCGTGCCGCCGAGTCCCGCGTCATCGTCGTAGTGCCCCGTGAGATCGACTCCGGCGCCGCCGTCGTGCAGCGTCACCGAAGTTCCCCCGGGGGAACTCAGGCTCACCGTGAGTTGCGAGGTGTCGCCGTGCGAGACATCGAGCTGAACGTCGAGGTCGAGCACCGCATCCGGATCGGTGACGACGACCGTCGTGTCGAGACCGACGAGGTCGTTGTCCGGGATCGCGAAGAGGATCGGGAAGAGCAGCTCCCAACTGTCGAGGGTGCCGCGCGGGGGCGGGGTCGGGCTGCAGATGACGCAGTCATCTTGATGGCTGAGGACCCAGGCGCCGTCCGCGTTCTCGCCGTTGAGATCGGCGAGGGTAAAGATCGGATCCTGGATCTGCATCCGGACTCCGCCGGAGAAATTGACCGAGTCGTAGGCCACTCCGCCGTCGTCGAAGATCACGTCGATGTCATCTTGACTGCCGCCGCCACCCTCGTGGATCGTCAGCTGAGTCCCCCCGGGGGAGACCAGGATGATCCGCAGATCCCCGATGAACGGATGCGTGATGTTCAGATGGAGGTCGACGTCGGAGATCGTCCCGACCCCGGTGACGTTCAGGAACTCGAGGGTGGCCGGGGGTGCAAGGATGTCGGTCCCGGGGGTCGCGCCCGCGACGATCGCGGCGACGAAACTCGCGATATAAGCGGGGCTGCCGAAGATATGGCAATCCGCCGAGATCGTCAGTGCCGCATCTCCGCGGTCCCCGTTGAACCCGCCGATCTGGATGAGATAACTCTCCCCGCCGATCACATCGAATGTGATCTCCGGTTCGCCACTCCCCGTGCAGCTCCCCGCGTCGCACTCGAGCCAAGTGTCGCTGGTCGGGCACCCGGCGGCTGCGTCGTAGATCGCCATCTGTGGGTTGAAGCCCGCGCTCGCCGTTCCGCAAGTGCTGAAGAGCGTCGTGCCGGAGGAGGTGGGGCTGTACTCGAACCAGACGTCGTTCTCGAGGTTGCCGCCGCAGGTGTTCGGCCCGTCGGTGTGAGCTCCCGCGGTGGTGAAGGGGGTCGTCCCCTCGCCGATCGCGCTCGCGCTCGCGCACAGGTCGTTTACCGGCGGCGGCGCACAGGCGAGATCGCCGACGCAGTCGGCATCGGCGCAGTCGAGGTCGCCGTCGAGGTCGTTGTCGACACCGTCCTCACAGTCTTCGGGGAAGGTGCAGACGTTCAGGGCATCGGGTGAGTCGTCGGTCGGAGGGTCGAACGCACCGATCGCCCAGGGGCCGGTGATGTCGGGGCAGCGCTTCACGGTTCCCGGCATGAAGGCGCCGTCCGGACCGACGATCGTCGAGGAGTAGTAGTGCTCGCTGCCCGCGATCAAGAGACCCGGGTCTTCGACGATGGCGACCGAGTCCTCGATCGAACTCCACGGGGTGGAGTCGAGTACGCCATCGTCGTCCGTGTCGAGGTCATCTCCGACCGCGCCGGTGAATCCAAGGACCAGCATGTGGGTGACGTTGTCCGAGTTCTCGAAGTTGAGTGACGTGTCGAGATCGGGAATGCCGGGGAGGGCGTACAAGGAACCGGAGCCGGTATCGACCGCGAGGAAAAATCCATCGGGCTGGATCGCAAATCCGCTCAGATCGGTCACGTGCTCGACGACGCCACTCAGGCCACCGGTGCTGTCCCCGATCACGAGGTAGTAGCACCCGGTGAGAGAGCTCCCCGGCGATCCCGCAAGTTCGAAGTATTCCTGGTCGACGCTCCCGTTTCCATCGACGCGGATCTCGTTGATGACCGTCTGGGCGCCGAGCAGACCCGGAACCAGCAGGCCGACTCCGAGCAGGAGCCAGGTCTTCTTCCTCATATCGCTCATCCTTCCTGCTCGGTTCGCGGGGTGTTCCCACGCGAGACGGAGCCTCGGGGAGTGTCGTTTCGGCGGACTCGATTCATGGACCCACAGAAAGTGAGGCGCACCGCGCCCCGACGCTCGCGATGGTAGAACATGGGGAGGGCGGGTCAACCAAGTGTTGGTGCTCCCCCCGTGAATCGTTCATGAGGAGAGCTGGAATTGGGTCACGAGGAGGTGCAGCAAGAGCACCAGAAGGGTCGCCGCGGTGATCGCAGTGGTCGTCCCTCGTTCCACGGCCGGGGCCGATTCCTTGCGAGAGGACCCCGCTTCGAAGGCGACGGCGGCGACCACGACCCCCGACAGAACCGCCTTGAGGAGCGCCCAGCGGAGGTCCTCTTCGTCGATCTGCGAGAAGAGCGCCGCCGCGACCGAGTACCGGCTCATCCCGGTGATCCCCTCGGCGATCCAGAGCGCCCCCCAGCTCCCCGCGACGATCGCCGCCGCGGTGTGGAGGACCATCCCGATGATCGAGCCGTACAGGAGCGGGGCGAGAAGATCGCGAGCGGGGAGTACCCCGATGAAAGGGAGCGCGTCGAGCACCCGCTGCCGGCTCATCGCCCCGATCCGCGCCGCGCCCCCCGCCGCCGCTCGCGCCGCGAAGAGCACTGCGGTCAGGAGCGGAAGAGCGACTCCGAGCAGAACCTGCCCCGCCCCGGCGAGCAGCGGGTAGCGCAGCGCTCCCTCGAGCGGATTGTTCTCGAGCGTGAAAGCCATGACGAGAGCCCCTCCCGCCCCCGCCGCGATCGCGAGCGGGAGTGCGGGCGCGAGCAGGAGTTCGAGCAGGGTCCGCGGGAAGAGCGACAGGTGCCGAGGCCAGAGCGCTCGGACCAGTCGGAGGGGGGCGCGGGCGAGGGTCCCGACGCGACGCAGTCCCGACGCGATGAATCCGGCGATCCGCTCTTCGGGTCGCACTGGCCCGGTGATCGCAGTGCCGAGCGCTCCTCCTCCCCCCTCGGTCGACTCATCGATCGGGCGTCGGCGAAGACTCGCTGCCCGCGGATCAATCTCGAGCACCGCATCGCCTCGGGAGAGGAACGCGTCGCGGTCGTGGGTGATGACGATGGTGCTGCGCTCCGGCCGCGCCCGGTGCGCTTCTGCGATCGTGGTGGCGATCTCGATCGCGGACACTTGGTCGAGCCCCGCGGTGGGTTCGTCGAGGACGAGCAGATCAGGGTCGCGGGCGAGAGCGCGAGCGAGGGCGACTCGGCGCCTCTGTCCACCGGAGAGTGCCGCCACCGTCTGAGGCGGGGCGGGGAGTCCGACGGAGTGGAGGAGTTCACGAGCGCGTGCCAGCGCCGCGGCGCCGCGAAGGCCGGTGGCGAGCGCCACGTTCTCGAGCGGGGAGACCTCGTCGAGGAGCGCGCCGTCCTGGAACGCGATGCCGATCCGGTTCCGCAGGCGCGAGGGGAGAGGCGCACGGACCCGTTCACCGAGGAGGTACGCTTTCCCCTCGCTGCGGAAACGCGGCGCCCACGGGTCGTCGAGACCGAGGAGGGCGTCGACGACGGTCGATTTCCCGCTGCCGCTCGGTCCGAGGAAGAGAAGCAGCTCTCCGCGGGGGAGGACCAGGTCGACCTCGTCGAGGATCGGGCGCCAACGGGACCCCTGCCGAAAACCGACCGAGTATCCCGTCAGTTCGAGGAGCGCGGTCATCCCCCGGCGGCTCCCACCGCCGGCCCCGGGGGCGCAACCTCCCGGAGCGAGGCGGGGAGCGCGTCGAAGAGAACCGCTCGAGTGGGAACGTCGTACCCCGGGCCACGCCAGAGTCCGATCGCGGTGCCGTCGCGCAGGAGCACCCCGCTCCGGGTCTCCGCCGGGATCCCGACCAGAGTGCCATCCGACCCGAGCGAACCGGAGAGCCGACGCCACTCGCCGTCATCGCCGAGTGAGTAGAGGTCGATCGGGCCGCTGCGCTCTGTGAGGGGAAGGGCCCGAACGCGCGCCGGGCCCGCTCCGGGCGGGACCGCAGGAAGCCGCAATAGGGCGAGGTCGATCTCTTCTTCCGCCCGCCATGCGACCCCCGCCACCTGCACCGATCCGTCGCGGTGCACCACCGTGATCGACTCCTCGGTGATCTCCGGGTCCCCGAAGTCCTCGATCCAGAGGCGACCATCGACTCCCCGGGCGAGCACGAGCACCGCGGGCAGGCCATCCGGGGTGCGGTGGAGCACACCGGGAGAGGTCCGCTCGTAATGGTCATCCTTCGAGAACCAGTCCTCTTCGATACACGAGTAGTGCACGGAGACGAGCGCTGCGAGTCCGGGATCATCGCCGGTGAGTCGAGCGCTCGTCCCTTGCGATGGTGCGGGTGGGTCCGGGGCGCGCCAATCGATCTCCGGCCGACCGGTTCGGCCGACGAAGACGGCGCCGTCGGCCGCCGGGGTGCGCGAGCGTTCATTTTCGGTGTGGAATGCGAGCGCTGACCCCGAGAGGATCGCTTCGAGTCCTTCTACCGACACCCCTCGCCACCCGGCGCGGATGTCGACCCCGTCGATCCAGAACATGCTCTCGGCGTGTACGAGGGATCGGTGGCTTCGTTCGATCCGGGCGCGCACCTCGACCCCACCCCCCTCGGGGAGGAGCTCGACCGAGCTGACGATCCCGACCGGGATCCCGCGGTGCCGCACCGGCGCGGCGGCGACCAAACCTCCGCTCGTCGCGAACCGGACGGCGATCTCGAGGTCGCCCGGGGCGGAAGGGAGGTCGAGCAGTGCGCGAGGATTGTCGGGGGGGAGGCGCATCCCGGGGACGCGACTGCCGGGGGTCAGCATCGGCGCGGCGGGGTCTCCCTGGTCGTACGCGACGTACGAGTCCTTGATCAGCGTGTCGAGTCCGCCGCCCCCTGCGGCGATCCCCCCGAACCAGGGTCGGACGATCCAAAAGCGGCTTCCGGCGCGCGGTGCTGCGCCCGGGGCGGACGACAACGAGCAGAGCACCTCGGCCCCGCGCCCCCCGGGGGCGAGGCTGACCCGGCGGACCTCGCCGACGCTGACCCCCCGCGTCTTGACCGGTGTCCCTTCGTGGACCCCATCCGCGCTCCCGAAGAGGAGGACCACGGCGAGCCGGTCCTCTCCCGGCTCCGCACGGAGCAGGTCGAAGAGGAGCCACCCGGCTCCCAGGAGCGCGAGGAGAGTGAGGAGGCCGTACGCCTCTCGGATCCCGAACATGGCGAGGATGCTACCTGGCGGACGGTGGTCTGTCTCCCCGCTCCCGAGCCCGCGTTCGATTCATGACCCTCGGATCAGGATCGAGTGGAGCCAAGATGCGACAGGCGAGCTGATCTGCGGGGCTCAGACCCGAGCGGTGCGGGGCGATGCCGACCCGTCACCGGGAACAGTGACGGTTCTCTGGATGTTCAGAGGTAGCGATCCACAGGCTCTGCACCGCGTAGCCGGGGAGCAAGGCGGCCCAAAGGGCCTACGAGCCGATGCGCACTCGATACAGCAAACGAAAAGCGGGACGAGGAGTAGTCGGACGCAAGAGGTAGCGATCCACAGGCTCTGCACCGCGCTAGCCGGGGAGCAAGGCGGCCCAAAGGGCCGACGAGCCGATGCTCACTCGACACAGCAAACGAAAGTCGGGACGAGGAGCAGTCGGACGCAAGAGGTAGCGATCCACAGGCTCTGCACCGCGCTAGCCGGGGAGCAAGCCGGCCCAAAGGGCCGACGAGTCGCGCACGCGCCAGACCGCGCAATCCCACCCGCATCATCAACGGCACGAAGCGCGTCGGCGCCGGCAACGACGCGTCGTTGAGCGCGAGGACGTCCGCGTGGAAGAGGAGCGCCTGACGGAC
>JAQBGV010000055.1:0-47899 GCA_032128395.1 Planctomycetota bacterium
CCCGAGCATCACGAGCGCCCGGTTCACGGGCTGATCGCGCACGAGGTCGACCACCAGACGCGCCTTGCGGGCGGTGATCTTCGCGAAGCGGTGTTTGGCGTTGAACTCGATCATCACTTGGTTGCCTTGCCGGCTTCTTCGGTTTCCTCGCGTTCCCGTCGGAGGTCGTCTCTGCTTCGGTTTTCTCGCGTTCCCGTCGGAGAGTCGTCTCTGCTTCGGCTTCCTTGCGTTCCCGTCGGGGAGTCGTCTCTGCTTCGGTTTCCTTGCGCTCCCGTCGGAGCGTCGTCTCTGCTTCGGTTTTCTCGCGTTCCCGTCGGAGAGTCGTCTCTGCTTCGGTTTCCTTGCGCTCCCGACCGCCCGCTGTCTTGGCTTCGCCCGTTAGCTTGCTTCGCGTGTTGTCTTGGCTTCGACCGCTGGTTCGATCGGAGCACTCGGTTTTGGTGCGCTGCTCCTCTTCCCTCCTTTTCGTTTTCCTTGCTACATTCTCTTCATGTCATCCGCACCCTCACCACCCGTCGTCGGGCGGCTCGCTCCGAGTCCCACCGGGGTTCTGCACCTCGGCAATGTTCGGTCCTTCCTGCTCGCTTGGCTCTCGGTTCGGTCTCGGGGGGGGACGATGCTGCTTCGGATCGAGGACATCGATGGGCCTCGCGTTCGCCCGGGAGCGACCGAGGAGACGATCTCGATCCTCTCCTGGCTCGGACTCGATTGGGATGGGCCGATCGCGCTGCAGAGCGCGCGGCTCGACCTCTACGAGAGCGCAGCCGCTCGCCTGCTCGCTTCGGGGCACGCGTACCCGTGCGTGTGCAGTCGCCGTGAGGTGGAGGAGGCGGCGAGCGCGCCGCACGAAGAGGGGGGGGATGGCCCGGTCTACCCCGGTACTTGCCGCGGACTCTTCGCCTCCCTCGAAGAAGCGCTCGAGCAGACCGGCCGCGAGCCGGCACTCCGCTGCCGAGTCGATGACACCGCCCTCCCCTTCGATGATCTGTTTCGCGGCACCGAGTCGGGTGCGATCGCCGGCGACTTCGTGATTCGGAAACGCGACCGCGGGCCCGCCTATCAGCTCGCTGTCGTGGTCGACGATGCTGCCCAAGGAGTGACCGAAGTCCTCCGAGCGGACGATCTGCTCCCCTCGACCCCGCGCCAACTCCTCCTCTACCGACATCTCGAAGTGGAGCCGCCCCGCTTTGCCCATGTGCCGCTGGTCGTCGGCCCCGATGGTCGCCGTCTCGCCAAGCGGCACGGGGACACCTCGATCCGGTGCTTTCGAGAAGCGGGTCAGACTGCAGAGGAGATCATCGGGCACGTCGCCGCGCTCGCCGGACTCGTCGCCGAGGGTACCGCGTGTCGTCCAGAGGAGCTGATCGATGGCTTCGACCTCGGGCGTGTGCCTCGAGATCCGGTCGTCGAGACTCCCGCCGCCGATTGACCCCTTCGCTCGCCCTGACCACAATGCGGTGTCGACGGAGGCTCCGCACGCCCGGAGTTCACACTTTCTGCTTCCACCGCGGACGCGTTGGAGAGTATGCAGATCCAAAGCTCGGAGAACGGACACGCTCGCACACCTCTGAGACTCGAGGGAGCTGCGATCGGGCTGCTGCTCGGCACCCTCAGCTTTCTCCTCTGTTCATCGCCGGCGGTCGGCGACGACGTCCTCAGCACGGTCTCCATCGACCCATGGCGCGGAGATCGATCCGAGAACGTTCTCATCCTCGAAGTCCCCGCGGCCGGCGAGCGTCCCCTCACCATCGAGGTCGATACTCGAGTGGGGTTGTTCGTGGCCTCGGTCCCCGCGGGATCTGCCGCCGGGACCCTCGTCCTCACCGCCGCGGATCTGCGGATCGACCCCTGGGAACTCCCGCTCACCGGTAGGTGCGTCACTTGGCGCGTGCTCGATCCTCGCGCGGAGGTCATCGCCGAGGGTGCACAGCAGGTGCGTCTCCGGACCGCGCGGGAGAGCCTCGACCTCCTCGCCGGGGCGGTCGAGAACTCCGCCGACGACCTGGAGCGGGCGCAGGCGCTCCTCAGCGCCGCCCGATTCGCGCTCGATCTCGGTCAACCTGCGCTCGCCGACCCGTGGGTCGTGGATCTGCGCACCCTTCTCGCTCGCCTCGCTGCGAAGGATCCGGGCTCGACCAGATTTCTCTCCCTCGCGGGGACGATCCTCGAGGCGCGGATCCAGCGGAGTTTCGCCGACACCGACTCGCGCCACCGGCGAGCCGCGGAGGACCGGCTCGGGAGGATCGACGAGGCCGTGTCGGCCTATCCCGATCTTGCGGCTCGCCGGGCAATCCTGCTCTGCGAGGCAGATCTCGCCCGCCTCCCCGGCGCTGACAACCCGCGGGAACGCCAGAAGATCCTCGATATCGCCCGCGAACACGCCCGCGCAGCGCGCCAGGGTGGGGGAGAGGGCACCGCGGAGCGCGCAGAGCTCCTGTGGGTTCAGGTCGCGCTCGGGCGCGGTTGGCGGACCGAAGCGCAGGAGACCCTCGATCGGTGCAGTGACCTCGATCCGCGTCTCGCGGTGGGGGTCGCACACCTGCGCGCTCGCCTCGCCGCTCTCGATGGAAAAGCGAGCGAGGTGGCCCGCGAGCTCGATCGTGCGATCGAGACGGTGGAGCACCTGCGGGATCGGCTCGGTGATCCCGAGTTCGACGGCGGGTTCCTGCGGCTTCACCTCGCGCCGTACCGAGATCGAATCCGTCTCGCCGCGGTGCGAGGAGACGGGCGCGGGGCCCTGCTGGCGATCGAGAGGGCGCGGCCGCGCTCGCGATCGGACCTCGCAGGGCTCGACCTCGATCGAGCAGTCTTGCAGCTCGGCGAGGGGACGACGCTGCTCGCGCTCGCGGAAGTCGGCGACGCCCTCATCTCCGTTCGCGCGGACTCGGACGGGATCGTCGCACACCTCGAACCGGTAGCCCCGGGAGCCACCGAAGAGCGGGTCGCCGCGCTGCTCCGGTCCCGAGGAGAGGATCGCGCGGCCGCGACCTGGCTCGCAGCGGGCCTCCTCGCGCCGCACAGGGACTCCCTCGCTCCGCAGGTGCTGCTCGCTCCCCTCGGCGTCCTGCGTCCGATCCCCTACGACCTCCTCCCGCTCGGGGGGCGCTACCTGTGCGAAGGGCACATCGTCTCGACGATCCCCGACCTCGGGGCCCTCCTCCGGCCAGCCCCGGCGCCAGTCGCTCCGTGGCTCGCGCTGGTCGATCCGTCGACCGACTACGATGGAGATGGAGTGCCGGACCGCCCCGGCCTCGCCTCGACCCGGGACGAAATCGCTCCGTGGGCGGAACTGGGAGACGATGTCATTCTTCGGGGGGGGATGGAGGCGCAGGAGTCCAGCCTGCGTGCCGATGGAGTTCGAGCCGGAGTGATCCATCTCGGCTGTCACGGCGAGCACGAACGGCACCGACCGATGCACTCGAGGTTGCTCCTCGCACCTGGGGAGGGCGAGGACGGCAGGGTATCCGCGAGCGAGCTCGCGGGTCTCGATCTCAGCGGGACCGCGCTCGTCTGCCTCTCCGGGTGCGAGACCGGCTTGAGCCGGGCGCTCGGGGGCGACGACCTCGCGGGGTTCCCCCGGGCCGTGCTCGAATCGGGCGCGGGGGCGCTGCTCGGCTCGCTCTGGCCGGTCGATGACACGACCGCGGGGGCATTCTTCCGCTCCTTTCATTCCCGATTCCGGGAGACGCGAGATGCGCGCGATGCCCTGCGTCGCGCTCGTCTCGACTCATTGGCAGATCCCGATCGTCGGTCACCAAAACAGTGGGGATCGTGGATCCTGCTGGAAAACTCGTGGAAGACTGTCGATAATGAGCCATGAGGACGGGAAACCGGTGGAATCGATCCAGGGTGGTCCATTTCCCTGGGCGTTCCGTCGGGTGCGGACGAGTCACGCCGTGATCAGCTCGTCCCGCAGCGGGCTCGGAGATGGTTCGCCTATGCAGACCAAACGGCGTCCGCGCGACGGCCGCGTGGGGGTCTTGTTGCCATCGCTCCTTCTCGGAGCACTCGTGTTCGCGGCTCCAGTGGACGCGCAAGTGCCGCGCATCACCTTCGTCGAGCTGTTCCACGTCGATGCCGAAGACGTCCTTCAGTTCCTTCGCGACACCTCGGGGCTGAAGACCTACGTCGATGGAGGAGTGATCACGCACGTCTCCGGACGCGATCACTCTCTCACCATCCAAGCCGACGAGCAGACGACGAACGATCTGGTCAAGATCATCCGTGACTTCGAGAATCTCGAGGTGATGGATCGAGTGATCACTCGGACCTTGCCGATCAAGTACGCAAGCGTGGGTATGGTGCTCGAGTCCCTCGCGGCGAGCCACAGCTGCCAGGTGTGGCATCGGACCGGGGAAGTGATGAAGGACGAGGTCAAGCAGGGGAATCAGACGATCACCCACACCTACACGAAGAACGTGTACTCGCGGTACGAGGCCGCGAAGGGCGAAGTGCTGGCGAGCGTCGAGCTCCCCACGATTCCCTACGTGCTCGAGGTCCCCCACACCGATCCGGTCGAGATCCCGCCGCTCAACATGGGTCAGGGGTACTCCAACGAGGACTTCACTCTGACCTTCAATCAGTCCCCCTCGACCGAGAGCCGCAACCGCATCCTCGCCGTCGGTACCGAAGAGGACCTCGCTCGGATCCAAGCGTTCATCGATCAGATCGACCAGCCGGCGCGTCAGGTGATGATCGAGGTGCAGATCATCGAGCTCTCCGCGGACTCCCTCACCGACCTCGGCATCGATGTCCTCGCGCTCCAGAAGCGCCACAACGTCCTCGACTTCGCCTCCCCTCTCCCGGGTGAGCCGATCACCCAACCGAGCGACGCCTTCCAACCGATCGATCAGGCCGGATTGAGCTTCCTCTTCGACGACACCGCCGCGCGAATGTCGGGGCAGTTCCTCGCCGGGGTCCACGCCTTGGTGCGGCAGGGAGACGCGGTGATCCGCGCTCGACCGAAGCTCTACACCCTCGATGACCGCCAGAACATCCTCCACCTCGGCGAGGAGATTCCGACCTTCGTCTCGTCCTCGGTCACGCGCGAGACGACCGGCGGGAATTTCGTCGAGAACGTCAGCGAAGTGGCGACTCGGTATATCGGGATCACCCTCAACGTGAAGCCGCGGATCTCCGGGCCCGAGGCGAACGACGTCTCGATGCTGGTCGACATCCAGGTGAACAACCTGCAGGGGCGGGCGCGCGTCTTCGAACAGGACCTGCTGGGGATCCCCGAAGTTGCGGTGCGAAAGTTTCGCGGCCAGGCCCGGGTGCGGAACCACCGACCGTTGATCCTCGGCGGATTGATCCGCGAGTCGGAGTTCGAATCGAAGAACAAGATCCCGGTGCTCGGGGATATCCCGCTCATCGGCGCGCTCTTGGGTCGGACCAACAAGCAGAAGCAGCGCACCGAGATCATCATCGTCTTGACCCCCCATATTCTCTCGGAGACCGGGGTCGATCCGATCTCGACCCCGAAGGAGAGCATCCACTTCGACACGTTCAACAGCGTGCTCTTCAACGACCGCTACATCATGAAGGGTCGCGACCTCGTCGGGCTCGACCCGATCTCGCGGAACCCGGTCGAAGGCTTCACCGAGCGGCAGGTCTTCGACATGACGCTCCTGAACATCGTCAAGCGGCGGGAGCTGATCCGGAAGCTCAAGATCCTCGACGACTACCTCCCCGATGCCTCGCGCGGGCTGAGCTCGTACAAGCGGGCCTATCCGGAGAAGTCGGTGCGCGGCTGGAACGAGGCGGAGCGTGACGTCTTCTACCGCGCTGCCGCGATCCTGGTGGAGAACATCAAGTCGCTGAATCCGGGGATGACGTACGAGGACATGGTCTCCCCCCGTCGCGAGATCATCCTCCCCACGAGCCCGTACCACGTCAGCCTCTCCTACGACAAGATGCGCAGCTTCTACGAGAAGGGCGATGTGGTGCTCCTGCGCGGTGAGGACCGGCCGCTCTCGAGCGACACCATCGCTGCGCTGCGCGCGGTGTCCGGACGCACTCTGCGCGAGTTCTCGTCGTACCTGGAGTTGTCGGGGCGCAGCGCGGAACAACACGGAGTCCTGCGCGACGAACTCACCCGCTACTACCGCAGCCTGTATCCGGAGGGGATCCCCGTCGAGGGCCTCGGCTATCCGGGGCTCTTCAAGATCATCGGCGAGACGGGCATCGACTTCCTGGGGATCGCGACCTACCTCTCGAGCCGCCTGGAGACCCAGTTCCGAGAGGATGCGATCTCGCTCGGAGCCTTCGAGGAGGATCTCGCGAGCTTCGCCACGCGCAGTATCACTCTCGACGAACTCGGGCAACGACTCGAGGAGCTCGACGAGCGCTGGGACAACCTGAACACCAGCGATCAACGGCCGGTCTCCGGTCTCTGAGAGGGGCCTGTGCAACGTTTCCCACGCTCGCTGCTCGGACTTGCGCTCGCGCTCGAGCTTGCGCTCGTCTCCGGTTGTGCCTCCGGACCGACCGCCGAAGAGAAGGCGATGGATGACATCCGTGACACCACGGTCATCCCGAATCTAGGGAGCTACGACGACCAGGTGCAAACGGATGCGGTGCAGCGGATGCTGGGCGTCCTCGACAGCGCTCCCGAGGTGGGAAAGAACCTGCTCGTCGCCACTCTCCGCGATCCGGTCACGGACGAACGCACCAAGATGGTCTGTGCGTGGCTCCTGTCGACGGTGGATGACCGGCGGGCGCTCCCGGCTCTGATGGAATTTCTGGGTCAAGGCGCCGATGCGACCGACGACCTCGTTCGTGAGGCGGTGGTCAGCTACGGCGCGAGCGTGATCCCTTCGGTGAGCGCTGTGCTCGAGGGAGGGAACGACCTCGCCCGCCTCACCGCAGCGGAGATCCTGACCGATCTCGAGATCCGTGAAGGGTTCGACGCACTCGCAGATCGACTCCCTCGCGAACCGCAAGCCCGAGTGCGGTTCATGATCCTCTGTGGACTCTCGTCGGATCGAAGTTCCACCTCGACCGAGGCGCTGGAACTCGCCCTGCTCGACGAGGACTCCGAGAATCGCGAGCAGGCGTGGAACACCCTCGCCAAGCGGTTCAAAGTTCCTCCCTCCCTCTCCTTCGACTCGACCGGCACCGGCGTGAGACGCGCCTTCCAGGTGGCTGCCTACCACCAGTGGCGCAAGAGCCAGTAGGGGACCGCTCCTCACTCGACCCTTGCCAGGCGTTGGAGTAGCCGGGAGAATTGCCCTCCTGGACTCTGAACATCGAATCACGACAAAACCCCGATTCCTTCCGGCGAGCTACGCTGCGGCGTTCTCGTTCGTCGGCAGTTTTCGAGGGCGCTCCACCCGAGAGAGGGAGGAAGACATGCTCCGCCGAGACTTCGTTCGTGCGATGGCGCTCCTCGGATCCTTGTCTGTCGGCACCCTCGCGACCGCGCAGACCGCGACCCTCCAGATCGGGGCCGGAGCGGCCGCCGTCGGGGACCCCGTCGGCGTCCCGATCCTCCTCGACACATCGGTCGACACCGCCGGGTTCAGCTTCGGCGTCTGCCACGACCCCGCCGCGCTGCAACTCCTCTCCGTCGACCTGGGGAGCGATCTCACCTCGATGAACGGCGGAGCAGGCCCCGAGTTCGTCTCACTGAACCCGTACCCGACCTCGGGGTTCACGACCGGCGTGATCTTCGACTTCGCGGGCATTCAGATCTTGCCCCCGGGGAGCGGTTACGAGCTCCTCATCGCCCACTACGTCGTACTCGCGGAGGGGGCGTCGACCCTCGCGATGTGCGACACCCTCGGCAGCCCGCCGGTCGCGACGATCATCTCCATCCCGGGGGGAGCGACGCAGCCGCTACAAGCAGGGGATGGCACGGTGACCGGGATCCCCGCGGCCGGGACCTTCCGTCGCGGCGATCTCGATGGGAACGGAACGAGGGACGAGATCGACTACGGGTTGCTCAGGGAGTGGCTCTTCGCGGCGGGCGCCCCGTTCGTCGGGGTGGATCCTCCCGTCGGCTGCGACCTGATGCCGAACCAGTCGGGGGACATCAACGACAACGAGGTCGAGACGATCGCCGATCTGCTGATGTTCCGGGAGTGGCTCGACTGCGGCGTGATCGCGGTTCCCGAACCGAGCGACGCCTGTGGGAGTGACCCCGACGACGAGACCGACGGCTTCGAGACCCCCGACTCCGACTACCTGATCAGCGCGTTCACCATCTCGATCACGGGGGCGGTGGACGCGGAGCGCGATGTCGAGATCTTCCTACAGATCCTGAGTCCGACCACGGTGAAGGCGGTCGCCCTCGGACTCGACCTCGGGTCTCAACTCTCTCCCGCGCCGATCCCCCTGACCGTCGACGTGGGGGTCAGCGCCGATCTCTTCGACTCCGCGTTCGACGGCGCCAGCCTGTTCGTCGCCGCCGCTTCGACCCAGTGTGCGACGCCGATGATGGGGAGCGGACTCGTCTTCCAGCCCTTCGGCACCCTCCACTTGAAGCTGGCACCTTTTGCGATCTTCCCGCCGGCCCAGTGGAACGGCGAGGTGCTCATCGACGGGCGCGTGCGCCGGACGACGATCGTCGATGAGGCGTTCCAGGACCACAATCCGTTCACCCTGGCCGGATCGTTCCAGTTCGCCCGGGGGAACGCGAACAACCTCGATGCCCTGGTGGACATCGCGGATCCGATCTACACCCTCGGCTATCTCTTCCCTGGAGTGGGGGGACCTCTCCCCATCGGATGTGGGGACGCCGCGGACGCGAACAACGACGGCATGATCGACATCGCGGATCCGATCTACATCCTCTCCTTCCTCTTCGCAGGAGGCTCCGTGATCCCCGCCCCCTTCCCAGAATGCGGATACGACCTCGACCTCGACCTCCTAGGATGCGCAGACGCCGTCTGTCCGTAGCGCTCGGCGACCTCCCCGGGTCCTTCGAGGATCGGGAGGGTCCCCAACGCGCAGCAGACGGGCCCTCATCGGCGGCCGGGCGTACCCAGAGGACTCCATGGGGCAGTACACCACTTGCGCCACACTGCTCGCCCGACTGGCCGATGGGCAGGACCCCGTGGCTTGGCGGGACTTCTGCGAGCGGTACGGGCGGCTGATCGATGGGTTCGCTCGTCGGCGGGGGTTGCAGGCGGCCGATCGGGACGAAGTGGTACAGGAAGTCCTCACCGCTCTGAGCCGCGCCCTCCCCGGCTTCCACTATGATCCCGCCCGCGGGATGTTCCGCGCCTACCTCAAGACCGCGACGATTCGCGCGATCGGACACTTTTTTCGTCAGAAGCGGGGGGAGCGGCTCCTAGGGGATGATGGGCTCGAGGCACAGGTCGCGGCCCAGACCCGCGACCACGCGATCGACGCGCACTGGGAGGCCGAGTGGCGGCAGTATCACCTCTCGCTCGCGATGCGCACGATTTCGGTCGAGTTCTCCGAGCAAGACCTCGCGGCGTTCCGGGGCTACGCCCTCGAAGAGAACGGCGCGGCCGCGACCGCGGAGCGGCTGGGTCTGAGTGTCGACCAGGTCTATCAGGCGAAGTCCCGCATCTTGAAACGGCTCGGTGAGCTGGTGCGGGCGCAGGTCGAGGACGAAGGGTGATGGCGATGTCCGATCGTCCTTGGTTCGACGACCCGACGACCATTCTGGGTGAGCTGCGCCTCGGGTCGCATCTGAGAGACTCCGCTCCGCCCCGCATCCCGGGCTACGACGAGTGGAGCGAGATCGGTCGGGGGGGGCAGGGGGTGGTCTACGCCGCGGTGCAGAAGTCGACCAGCCGCGAGGTCGCGATCAAGGTGCTCCACGAGGGCCCCGTCGCGACCGGACGTCGGCGGATCCGGTTCGAGCGCGAGATCGAGGCGGTCTCGGCCCTCCAGCACCCGGGGGTCGTCCGCGTCTACGACAGTGGCATCACCGAGGATGGTCGTCTCTATCTCGTCATGGAACACCTCGAGGGAGTCGCCCTCGACCGCAAGATCGACTCGCTCGGAGATCCGCTCGACACCGTCGTGCGGCAGGAGATCCTCGGCTTGATGCTCGGGGTCGTCGAGGCGGTCGAGCACGCTCACGGTCGCGGGGTGATCCATCGCGATCTGAAGCCGGGGAACGTCATCGTCGACGGCGCGGGCGATCCACACATCCTCGACTTCGGGATCGCGCGCCTCGTCGAAGAGGAATCGGGAGCGACCCAGGAAGGCCAGTTCGTCGGGACGCTCGCGACCGCGTCGCCCGAGCAGATCAGCGGGGATCCCGCGGCGATCGACGTCCGCACCGACGTGTACGCCCTCGGAGTTCTGCTGTTCCGAGCGATCACGGGCACACTTCCGCATTCGGAGCGTTCCACCCCCCTCGAGACGATGCGCGCGATCACCGAGGAGGATCCGGAACCGCCGAGCCGGCGACTCGCCCGCGAGCGGGGGATCCGTCCGCCGCGGCGAGCGACCGACCTCGACGCCGTGGTGCTGCGCGCGCTCGCTCGCGAACCGGCGCGGCGCTATCCATCCGCCGGGGCCCTAGCCGAAGATCTGCGCCGCGTGCTCGACGGACGGCCGATCGAGGCGCGTCTCGACGACTTCGGCTACGTCCTCCGCAAGACTCTGGCGAGGCACCGGCTGGAGGCCGTCTTGGCCGCTTCGATCATCCTCGCGATCCTCGCCTCGGCGATCACCGCGGGGCTCCTCGCGCGCCGGACCTCGCTCGAGATCGCCAAGGCGGAACAGATCAGGGTCTTTCTCGAGGACACCTTCGGGTCGGTGGAACCGCGTCGCCCCGGCGAGCCGGTGACGATGGCGGAGACACTCGACGAGGCGGTGCACTGGGTGAAGATCGCCCTCTCGGATGAGCCAGAGGTGGCCGCCTCGCTCCGTCACACGATCGGGAACAGCTACCGCGCGATCGGCCGGTACGAAGACGCGGAGACCCAGCTCACCCTCGCGCTCGAGGGGCGACGACGGGCCCACGGCGGCGATCGCCACCTCGAGGTCGCGCAGACGCTGAACGGGTTCGGTCTCCTGCGGCGCGACCAGGGTCGGCTCGACGAGGCGGAGGCGTTCTTCCGCCAGGGACTCGAGATCCGGAAGGACCTGCTCGGTTCGCGACACGCCGCGGTCGCCTCGAGCCTGGTCAACCTCGCACGCCTCCGGCTCGCCCGCAACGACACCGACGAGGCGGGTCGATTGCTCGAGGACGCGCTCGCGATCCGGCTGGAACAACGAGAGCCGGGACATCCGGACATCGCCATGATGCAGTTCGACCTCGCCCGGGTCGCGGAGGCGCGAGGTGACCGTTCCGCTGCGATCGGCCTCCAAGAGACCGTCCTCGCCGCCCGGCTCGATCACCTGCATCCCGACCACCCGGACATCGCACGCTCGCGTCTGGTGCTGGCCCGGCTCCACCTCGAGGCCGGGGGTCACGAGACCGCGCTCGCTCACGCCCGTGCCTGCTACCAGGCACGTCTCGCGTTCCTCGGCCCCGACGACGACCGGACCACCGAGGCGGAGGGGTGGTTCGGGGCCGTGCAGTTTCGGATGGGCGAGACCGAGGAGGGTCGGGCGCGCCTTCTGAGGGCGCAATCGGTCCTCGTGAGCCGGCGCGGCAAGGAGGCCGAGATGCTGCGGGGATTGCTCCCGTACATCGATGAGGCGAGCGCCCCATGAGCCTCGCTGGATCCCCTCCGGGATTTTCGAGGAGCGGCTGCCCGAGTACCATGCCGCGCTGAAGGGGGTGGCTGCCATGGCGAAGAAGACCGCGAAGAAGAAACCATCGAACAAGAAGACGGCGACGAAGAAGACAGCAACGAAGAAGACAGCGACGAAGAAGTCAGCGACGAAGAAGACAGCGACGAAGAAGACGGCGACGAAGAAGACGGGCGCAAAGAAGACGGCCCAGAAGAACACAGCGAAGAAGAACACCGCCGCAAAGAAGACGACTCGGAAGAAGGCTGCGAAGAAGCCGCCTGCGAGAAGGGCCCTCGACTCCGCTGGAACCTTCAGAAGTGACGCGGTCGTGCCGGAACGAGCCATTTTCGAGGACGTGTTCTCGGGATCCCCGATAGAGGTTCGGGCGATCGGGGCGCGACTCCGTCGAATCGCACTAGAAGCGCTCCCCGACGGACGTGAAGTCCTCTTCGGCGGCGACCGAGTTCGCGGGATCCACTACTACGCGGAAGAGAGAGCGCGCTTCCCCGTCTGCACGATCCAGCCCGGGGATGAGCACTGCAACCTCTACCTCAAGGATGGCGCCCGCATGGAGGATTCCCTGCATCTGCTCGTCGGGAGTGGGGACGGGATCCGACACGTAAAGGTGCACGGGCTCGACACCCCACCAGAATCGGTGCTCCGCGACTTCATCAGTCAGGGAGTGCAACTCGCGCAAGAGCTCGCGTAACGACAGAACGTCCCCTCTTCCTCCGAGGGACTGTCCTGCCGATGACTGGCTCTCCTCGCCGCAAGAGGGACAGTCCCTCCGGGAAACAGTCGCCACGTGATGCGAAACGCCCCCCGATCGTCGCGTCGACGATCGGGAGGCGTTTCCGTTTGGCATCGCACCTATTTCGCGGCGCCCTGCCCCTTGCGTTCGTGGATGAACTCTTTCCAGTACTTCTCCGGCAGGTCGAGAGCGATCTTGAGCGCCCCGTTCGAACCGGCGAACTGCGGCTCTTCGACGGCTCGAACCTTGCCGCCGCCGTACTCGCCGAGCGCGTCTTCGACCGCACGGGCGAGGCCGCCGATCTGACTTCCGCCTCCGCCGAGGAGCACGTGGTTTCGCATCTTCGCCTGGAACTCCGGATCGTAGGTCGCGATCAGATCCTGGAGAGCTTCGACGGTGGGGGGGACCAACGTGTAGCACGCCTCGTGCACCTGCTCGGTGATATCGAACTCCTGCGGTTTGCCCTTCACCGGGAAGGTGGCCTTCACCGGGTCCATGTTGCGACTCACCGAGGAGCTCTGTTCCTTGACGTCGCGGATCATCTGGACCGAGAACTGGGCCTCGGGGTACTTCTTGCGAATCAGCTCGGCGAGGTGCTCGTCGATCTTGTCGCCGGCGACGTGGTGAGTTCGCTGATCCTCGGCTTTCGGCATCGTCCCGTGGACGCGGCACAAGTCGACGGTTCCGGCCCCGATGTCCACGACCAGCGTGTCGCCGAGGAAGTCGAGACCGTAGGCGACCGCGAACGGCTCGCTGCACACCACGATCGAGTCCATGAAATCGCTCGCTGCCTCGATGATCGCCGCTTTCGAGTCGACGCTTGCCTCGGCCGGGGCACCGATGACTCCGTAGATCGTCTGCCCCGAGGGGATCTTCGCTTCCGCCATCACGTGCTCGAGAAGATCGTGGACCGCTCTTCGCGACTTCGCGTCGTCCTTGATCACACCCCTGGCGAGGGGGCGGTGGAGGTCGACCGACATCCGATGTTGCACCGCCTCTTCCCCGAAGATCCGCTCGCGTCCACCGAGCAGTTTCAGGGCGACATGGTCCTCG
Organism: Planctomycetota bacterium; assembly: GCA_032128395.1. Taxonomy (GTDB): domain Bacteria; phylum Planctomycetota; class UBA8108; order UBA1146; family UBA1146; genus JAQBGV01. Next base: position 13,469 of record JAQBGV010000055.1, read on the forward strand.
GGGTACCCCACGTAAGACCAGACCGTGGTGCGGACTCCGGTCGAAGTGGTGATCGACGTACGGCTGGTGCCGAGGTCGATCCCCACGTAGACGGTCTCCTTCTCCGACATGCTCTCTCCTCTTTCTCTGGTCCGCGGCGGCGGACCTGTTCTGCTCGCTCAGGACTCTGATTTCAGGATGATGAGGCCTCGGGTGAGGCCTCGGGGCGGGGCGCGCGCGGACCGCGAATCCGAGGAATCGGGCGGCCAGACTCCTCGATGCTTCTGCGCAGGTCGTGATTTTCTCGAACCAATTCCGCGAGCACTGCCAGTTTCGTCGTGACGTTCGGATCGTCGCCGTTGATCCCCGGCTGGAAGACATTCTTCACCGGGAGCCCACCGCCGGAGATTTCGAGTGCGTGCGCCCGCTGCCTTGCGTCGTCGCGTTCCCGCTGAGTGTCGGAAAGAGAACGCGCGAGGCGGGTGATCTTCTGCTCGAGGAGATCGATGCGGTCGTTGCTCGCATGAGCCGCGAGATCGCGGATCCGCGTCCGCTCCCCGTCGAGGATCCCTTCCACCACCGAGCGCAGCTCCGCCTCGAACCCAGGTTCGACGCGGCCCCGGTCGATCGCCCGGTCGAGACGGTCCCCGATCCGCCGCTCGATCTCGTCGATCCCCTCGGCGGAAAGAGTGAAGCGAGCTGCCCCGAGCTCGAGGTCGCGCTCTCGATCGAGCTGCTTCCGGGCCCGTTCGAGGCGTACTTCGAGACGCCGTCGCTGCTCTTCGACCCCTTCCTTCTCCGCCTTCGCCTGCGCCGTCAGCTCCTGGAAGCGCCGCTCCGACTCTTCGAGGATGCGATCCCGCTCCTCGGAGTCGAGGCGGACATCGGAGTTCTCGAGCGCCTCGTCGACCGCGGACTCGATCAGTTCTCGCACCGTGTCGAGCTTGAGGACGCGCACGCTCTCGCGTTGGGCGGCGATCTTCGAAGTACGGACGAGCCGGGTGCGGAAGCGGAGCGCCTGCTCGATGTTGAGGGGCACGTCCCGTCCCCCCGGCAGTGGAGCACGGCTCGAGGGGGAGAGGAGACGGTCGAGGGCGCTCATCTCGCTCGGATGGCGAAAGTCCCACCGCAGGAGGAGACCGCCCGAACCGGAGCGCTGGACCGACGTGTGGAGAACCTCGGCAAGACCATCCGGGCGCTCGAAGATCACCTCGAACGCCTCCTGATTCGAGATCAGGAATGGGGTGTCGCACAGCGCCTCTGTGGTGTCGATCCGTAGGACCGGCACACGGAGGACGAGCCCATCGGGGGTCTCGAGGATGCAGGAGTACTGCCCCGAGGTGGGGATGGAGACCAAGGGTCCTCGAATCCGATGCAGGGGAACCAAGTCCTCACGAGCGGGAGGAGTGTGTTGCCACGCCCGGAGGCGGGGCCAGGCCTCCTCGGAAGCCGGGACGATCGTACGTCTCAGGGGATCCCGACCGAGCTGGAACACACACGATTGTGCAGGTTAAGGGTAGTGGCAGGAACTGCTTATGGCAAGACGAGCCCTACAACCCCAGTCCGGGTCGAGGGATGGCACTGGAAGCCCGAATGAGGGAGGTTGGCGGGGTGGGGAACGAGGCGCACGGCAGCTCCGTTCTCGCCGGCTGTCTCCTGTGACCGAAAGGGGTCGAATTCGATGGGCATCCGATCTGTTGCGGCGATCGCTCCGCTCCTGATTCTCGCTCTTTCTTCAACCTCTTGCAGCGCCCCGGAAGCGACCCTCGCGGAGGGGCACCCGATGACCGTTGCGGTGCGAAAGGGCATCGCGTCGGGCGAGAAGCGTTTCGACCACTCGGGGTTCGATCGCCTGCTCCGCGATCACGTCACCGAAACGGGGATGGTCCACTATGACGCGCTCGCCGCCGAGCGCGGGACCCTCGAAGAGTACTTGCGCAGCATCGCCGCCGCCGATCTCGAGGAGTACGGACGAGAAGAGTTGCTCGCGCTCCTGATCAACGCCTACAACGGATACACGCTGGACTGGATCGTTCAGAACCTCCCCATCCGTTCGATCAAGGACACGAGTGATCCGTGGAAGGGCGAACGGTGCACCGTCGGTGGGCATCGAGTCTCTCTCGACTTTCTCGAGCACCAGCTCCTGCGAGCGCAGGGGCTCTTCGACGAGCCACGGGTTCACTTCGGCGTGAACTGCGCCTCGAAAGGGTGCCCCCCCCTGCGCAACCGCGCGTTCACCGGGGGGCACGTGCGGGAAGAGCTCGAGGGCGCGGTTCGGAGCGCACTGAGTCAGCCGAGTCAGCTCCGTGTGGATGGGGAGCGAGTGCTGGTGAACCAGATCTTCTCCTGGTTCGGCGAGGACTTCCGTCGGGATGGAAAGACGCTCTCCGAGTTCCTCGCTCCGCGTGCCCCGGCGGCCGCCGCCGAGATTCTCGGGGAGGAGGGAGACGCCGCGATTTCGTTCATCGATTATGACTGGTCGCTGAACGCGGCGGAGTAGCGCCAGCAGGACCAGGATCCCGACGATCACTCCAAGTACGAAGTTGGATCTGCACCCGGGGGTCGATGGGTGGCGCGCGCCAGCGCGGCCAGCCAGGCGAGATACTGCCTGTGGCTCATTCGGTCTCGGAACTGGAGATAACCCCATCGGCCTCGGTCGAGGATGCGCTCGAGGCCTGGGTTCGTCGCGAAGCGGGCACGGCGCGAGACGAGCGCCCTGGCGAACTTTTGAAAAGCGAGCTTCGTCGGCTGGTCGAGGAGGAACGTGCAGCTCCCCTCCTCGATCCGCAGGTGGCCGGGCGCCGTGATCGTGTTCCCCGCGGGGGCGATGAGAAGGTCGATCTGAGTCACGATGCGCGGCGGCAGGGTCGGCAACGGTTCGGTCGAACGGCTACTCCCTCGCCACCCGAGATCTCGCCACTCGATTCTCTGAGTCTCCTCGCTCGTCCACCGAAAGTCAGGTCGTTCCATCCGGGTGCCGGCGGCAACTCTGATCCGTCGCCAGGGAACGTCGAAGAGCTTTTCTCCCATCGTCTGGAGCGCGATCCCTCCTTCGCTCCACGCGAGTTGGATGACCTTGCGCTCCTCCTCGAGTGGAGGAACGGGCCAGGGCACCGCGGCGGCCTCGACCCCGAACGATCGCGCCGCTTCGGCCAGTGACCTCGCCTCCGCCTCGATGAGCTCCGCTCCGAGAATGCCCCGAGCGCTCCGCAAGCGACGAGAGACATCGAAGACCGGCTCGTGCGTGTGCGCGTGGACCAGTCGGCCGAGCCGCTCGACGTTGCTCAGGCGGTCATCGAGACGAATCACCGCCCAGAGTCCGCTCCAGTCCGCGGAGGGAGGAATCTTCGTCCCCTCGTCGTCGGTCGGCGCCTCCTCCACCTCGAGGAAGTCGACCGGATCACCTCCGGGACGGGAGCTCGTCCCTCTGGAGACGGGGACGGGAACGCTCGGTGCTCTCGGCGGTGCCGGTGGAGCTGGGGGTGGGGGAGCACTGTCGCGCCGAGGCGCAGGCTCCGCAGTTCGTCGGTTCTCTAGGTTTGGTTTGACGCGGACGACCGCCGGAGCGCTCGCTGCCGTCTTCCCGGACGCATTCCGACCTGCGGCGGACCTCCCCCGCGCGCCGAACGCCGGGTCGTGCGCGCGCTCGAGGGGAAGAGAAAGCCGGTGGGTCGATGGCGCAGTGGTGAAGCGCTGCGCCGCGAGCCCGATCGCCCCCCCCGCCGCGAGTCCCAGCAGGATCGGCGCACCGGGGACCGGTAGCAGCACGACTGCGGCGATCTGCGCGATCGACCAGGTGAGCCAGGTGACCGAGAGTCCGTGGGAGACGAGGTCCCCCGGTCTCCGCCCGAGCGAAGGGCGTGGAAGGAAATGGATGAACAGGATCTCCTGCTTCGGAAAGAGCACCGTATACGCGGCGAGCATCGCCGCGGTGGTCGCCTGAGGAAATCCTCCCGCCGCTTTCGCCGCGGCCCCTCCCGCCGCGAGCCACCCGATGCCTCCGATCGCCAGGTACGCGACCACGAAGAGTGGCGTGCCGAGTCGATCCTCGACGTTGTCCGCGAGGACCCAGAGGAAACAGAGCTGGAGCAGGACGAAGAGCGAAATCGCGAACGCGCCGATCAGCCCCACCCCCTCCCAGCGGGTGAGGAGACCGCCTCCCGCTTCGGAGAAGCCGTACCCCAGCGCGGAGAGACCCTCGCCGAGGCCGAGCAGGCCAAGGATGCTCGCGAGGAGATGCAGGAGGAGGAAAACGGCCGCTGCGATCGGGATGCTGCGCCGCGGGTTGTCGTCGAGGACGGGGAGGATCATCGCAGTGACGGCACGGGGACGCTGGCGGGGCGCGCCCGGGTGCTCGCCCAATCGCGAAGGCTCGAGATCTCCTCGGCCATCGTCCGGCTGAGGGGGACACTTCGCTGGATCGCCTGGACGATGTCGTCGGTGACGATCTCTCGCTCTTCGGCGAACGCAGCGAACATCGCTTCGAGCACCGCCTGTTCGATCTCCGCTCCCGAGAACCCCTCGCTCTCGTCGGCCAGGCGGTCGATCTCGAACATCGCAGGGTCGCGCTTGCGGCGTTCGATGTGGATCGAGAAGATCTCGTCCCGCTCTTCGCGGCTCGGCAGGTCGATGAAGAAGATCTCGTCGAACCGCCCCTTGCGGAGAAGTTCGGGGGGGAGCGATGAGATCTGGTTCGCGGTGGCGACGACGAACACCGGCACGGTCTTCTCCTGGAGCCAGGTGAGGAAGGTCGCGAATACCCGAAGCGTCGCCCCCGAGTCCGCCACTGCGTTCCCCTGAGTGCCGGCAAACCCCTTCTCGATCTCATCGATCCACAAGACCACCGGGGCGAGACCCTCGGCGAGCGCGATCGCGCGTCGCATGTTCTCTTCCGACTGCCCGATGTAGCTCGAGAAGACGCGCCCGACGTCGAGCCGGAGGAGGGGGAGCCCCAGCGTCGCGGCGATCGCTTTCGACGAGAGGCTCTTTCCGCAACCCTGGACCCCGAGGAGCAGCGCCCCTTTCGGTTCCGGGAGACCATAGTCGCGTGCGGCTCGGGAGAAGGCTCTCTTGCGTTGGCCGACCCACACCTTCAGTCCACCGAGGCCGCCGACGTCTGCGAGGGATTCGTGGACCTCGGTGAATTCGAGGATGCCGAGCTTTCGAACCTCTTGCCGCTTCTCTGCGAGAATCCGCCCCAGGTCGGCGAGGTCGAACACCCGGTCATCGACGGTCACCTTCGAGAAGACACGCCACGCCTGCGACTCGGTCAGACCGCAGACGGTGTGGACGATGCGCTCGCGCGCTTCCGAATCGAGCTCGACCCGAAATCGCTCGTCCCGCTCGATCTGGGCGAGGAATCGCTCGAGGAGCTGCGCGAGCTCCGTGCGATCGGGGAGCGGCACGTCGACGACGGAGAGGTCTTTTTCGAGTTCGGCGGGGACGACCAGGCGAGGGGCGAGGATCACGACCGTCTTGAAAGTGGTGCGCAAGGCCGCGACGACATCGCGCAGCCGGCGGATCACGGTGGGGTCCTCGAGGTGCACATGGAAGTCGCGCAGGACGAAGATGCCGCGCGCCGCCGAGGAGAGCACATGGTCGAGCGCGGCCATCGCCTCGTTCGGTGAACCCCCGCTCCCCGTCACCTCTCCGTACGAAAGCGGAGCACTCTTCTTCCCTGGGGATGAATCTCGCCCGGCGGAGACCATCCCCTCGGTCGACGACCAGAGCCAGAGCTCCTTCTTGAGCTCTCGCGCCAGCTCGCGGAGGGTACGCTCGACGCGCTCCTCCTCCGGGCTGACCAAGTAGATCAGGGGATATCGGGACCGGACCAGGAGTGAAATCTCGTCACTGAATGGCTCGCCCATCGCCGCCTCCCCCCCTCGGACCGCCCAGCCGAGCAAACTCGCCGCGCCCGGGAACCGTATCGGGGGGGAAGAAGGCGGTCAACCGAGGCGCGCTTTCGGTCGCGGGGATACAATCCCGGACCCGGACCCGGGACAGGAGGCGGACGTTGCGACCGAGCGGCTGGAATGTCAGACGGATCGGATTCTGCGTGATCGCGCTCGCGATCGGGATCCCGCTGGTCACGGTCGGACTCAACGAGCAGACAGCGGTCGGTTGGGACGACCCGAGTGATGAACCCGAAGGGAAGCCCGCCGGCATGGTCGGAGTAGTGATGGAGGTCCCCGAACCGGGGGTCCCCCGTGACGGTGTCCCCGCAGACGGGAAGAGCTTCTCGCTCAAGGCGAAGAAGGGGACCTATTCGGTCACCTGGGACAAGAAAACCCGGTTCATCGCGCACAAGGTGATCACCCTCGCGGATGTGGAGGTCGGCGAGCCGGTGCATGTCCTCGGGGAGCTGGTCGAGAAGCAGCCGACCGATCGTGGGGGCAATATTCCGCCGCAGTTGATCAAGATCCAGGCGATCGTGGTCGGCGATGAGTTCGAGCCCCCGCCGGTGCCGCCGAACCTCGGGACGCAGAGAATCCGTTGGGTCTCTTCCAAGCTGCGCATGCGGGGGAAGGAGCTGTGGGTCGACCAGCACCTCCTCAAGGCCGGGAGCGCTCAGGAGGTCCTTCGGGTGTGGAAAATTACGGCAGGCGCGCCAGCTCCGAAGACCCCGGTGTTCGTCGGCGGGTACCTCGACCTCTCCGACAAGAAGAATCCGAAGCTGGCCGCAACCGAGGTGATTCGGATCGCCGAGAAGTATCCAGGGTACGAACTGACGAACAGCTTCGAAGACCGCAAACCGCGCGAAAAAGATGAGAAGAAAAAGGGCGGCTTCGGGTTCTAGGAGGCGGTTCGAGATTTTCCGACAGTCTCTAAAGGGTTCGGTGTTCCTTTGGACCGCCAGGAGGTGTGTGCCATGCTCTCGTTTCCCCATCGTCGCCGGTTCGCACTCGCGCTCACCGCGGCCGTCGCACTCTGCACGCTGGGAGCAGGGGATACCCCGCTCATCCGCGAGAAGATCGAATTCAAGAAGGCCAACGGCGACGAGGCGTTCCGACTCGACCCCGAGGCCGGCGGCGTCGAACTCCAACTCCCCGGAGAAAAGAAGCTCGCCGCTTATGAGCGGGTGGGGGACAAGATTCACATTCTCCTCAAGAAGAGCAGCATCGAGGGGACGGTCGAGGCGAGCAAGAAGCACGACCGCTACACGCTTCGCGGTGCCGACGGGAAGAAGGTGGAACGCATCCTCGCAGTGGAGCCGGATGGGGATTGGCAGGTGCTGGATGCGAACGAGAAGCTCCTGCGCAAGCTGAAGCTCCGCGACAACGGCTTCAAGGTTGTCGACGCCGAAGACCAAGAGGTCGGTCGCATCAAGGTGAGTAAGGACAAGATTTCCTTGCGCGATGTCGGGGGCAAAGAGGTGCTCTACACGAAGAGCTCGGTGCACCCCCTCGCCGCAGCGTGCTTCCAACTCGACGGCGTGACCCTCCCTGCGAAGGGCGCGCTGGCGGTGGCGATCATCCTCTGGCCGCCGAAGGAAGAGAAGAAGAAGGAGTAGGAAAAGGGGAGGGCCCGGGTGCCGAACAGCACCCGGGCCCACTCCATCGGCGGCTCGAAGCCGATCCGCTCAGCGAATCGTCTCAGCGCCCTTCTTCTTCTTGAGCTGCTCGACCAGCTTCCGCAGATCGGCGTTCTCCGCCTCGAGCGTTGCACGGCGATCGCGCTCATCCGCGAGTTCGAGTTCCAACTCCCGAACTCGCTCGTTCCCGCGATCGCGATTCCCGAGCACGTGGAGTTCGCCGAGCGTCCCGAGCTGGCGGAGTTGGTGGAGCCCCTCGAGCATCTGCGGCAAGCCTTCGAAGTGCTCGTTCAGCCCCTCGAGATCCTCGTGCATCTGCTCCATCGTCTCGTGGAGCTCCGCGATGGCATCGTGCAGCACCTCGGAGAGGGAATCCGCACTGTGTTCGTGCATCTCCTCGTCCATCTCGGAGTCTTCGCTACCGTCGTGCTGGCCATCCCTGCGCTGGAACTCGAGGGCTTTCCGGAAGTACTCCGCCGCATCTTCCATACGACCCTCTGCGATGGCGCGCTCTGCATCGCGGGCGCTCCGGGGCTCGAGTCTCCGGAAACCCGCGGCATCTCCGTCACGCACGTCGCGGCCGTCACGCCCATCGCGACGCGACTCGGCGAGCGCTCGATACTCCGTCGCGAGTCGATCTCGCAGTGTCCCGATCTGGGCGAGTTGCTCGTGCATCCGCTCGGAGGCCGCTCTCCCGATGTTCCGACGGTCGTCCGCGAGTCGCACATGAAGCCGGGCGAGTTGATCCTGATGCTGGGCGCGGAGTTCTGCGGCTTGGCGGGCCAACTGGGCGCGCTGCGCGGCGATCTCCACACGTAGGCTTGCACGCTCGTCCGCCGGGCTGCGACGCATCGCACGTTCCGCTTCCTTGAGCTGCTCCTGTTCCTGCTCGATCTCTTCCTCGGCTCTCTCGAGTTCATCCTCGATGCGATCGCCGAGCTCCTCCGCCTCGTCCTCGAAGGAATCGCTGCGATCTTCGTACTCCTGCTCGAGGTTCTCGAGTTCTTCCTCCCGGGCTTCGAGTTCCTGTTCGAGGCGTACGATCGAGTCGTTGAGCCGCGCGAGATCCGAGTCGCGGGCCGCGCCATCGCGGACCGGCTCGTCCGTGTTTTCTCCGAGCAAGTCGAAGTACTCGTCGCTCGAGCGGACTTGGATGCCGCGCGCAGGACTCGCGATGATGTGACCGTCTGAGGTGTCGAGGAGGAGATCTCGATCTCCGACCGATACCCGCGCGAAGCGCCCGTTGCGCTTCAACACTGCGCTCCCCTCATCGGAGGACGCGAGGCGGGTCAGCCAGAGAAGCGCATTGTCCTCGGCGCGGCTCCGCCCGCTGAGCTGCCACCAACCATCCTGTTTCTCGAGGACGACCTCGACCTGGGTCGCGGGCTCGTCCTCCGGATCACAGGCGTCACCGACCAGCGGGAAACAGACCGACAAGCCGAGCGCGGCGGAACAGATCAGGCCGAGCAGGGCGGGGGCGGCCCAGCCGCCATCGCGTTTCGCGCGGTCGGCAGGGGTGGACAGGATCATCCGGATCCTCCTCTCGAGAGGGCTGCGGGTCCCGAAGACTCCGGAGGCGAGAGCGAGGTGCGCTCCCGATGCCTCGGCGGCGAGTCGGGTGAGTAGTTCTGCGTATCGACGACTGCCGGCCCCCGCGGCGAGCACTCGACGGTCCGCGACGAGCTCGCTCAGGGTCTCTTCCCGGCGACGGAGGAAGTGGACGAAGGGGTGCGGCCAGAGCAGGGCGACCACCGCGGCAGAGGCGATCCGTACCAACGGGTCGCGCTCACGGTGATGCGCCGCCTCGTGACCGAGGAGCGTGTGCAAGCTTCTTGGGTCGAGTCGCGCGGACCAGCGTGCGGGGAGCCAAATCTCCGGCGAGAGGACCCCGACGGCGGCGGCGCCGCGCAGGCCAGGGATGATGCGCACGGGGAGCGGTGCGAGCTCAGGGTCGATGAGGGGGACGCCGCGGGTGCTGCCGACTGCGATCGCGGTGCGGCGGAGCCGTGCGAGGCACACCATGCCGCCGGCGAGGCGGATGAGTCCGACGATGACGCCCGTCAGCCAGACGAACAGGAGCCCGCGAACCACCCCGCGCAGCTCGAGACGTGAAGCTGCTGGAATCACCGGAACCGTCGGGGCCGCCGCAGCGGCGCGCGTCGGCATCGCAGGTTGCGCTCGCAGGAGTGTTGCGTCGGGAGCTGGCATCACCGCAGCGGTCGGGTGTCGGATCGGGTCGAGAGCGCGCTCTTGCGCTGGAGATCGGGTGAGACTACGGGTCCAACTCGGGGAATGGTGATTCGGCGGCGTGACTGCGAGCTCTCGGTGGAGGTCGAGGAACGGCTTTGTGTCCGGCTCTGCCGAGGGGTGAGGGATCTGTGGAGGATCGATGCGATGATCGACGCGGTGATCGAAGCGGAGTGGGGGGACCTCGAGCGCCTCGGCGATCGAATTCTGCGGCGTTCCAATCTGCGGCGTTCCGATCTGCGGCGTTCCGATCGGCGGCGCCTCGATCGACGGTGCGTACTTCGGAGCGGGCTCCACACCCTCGGAAACGACCTCTGCGGGACCACCGAAGCGCAGGAGCGGCCGCCCCCCGAACGGATCGGGGAGCAGCAACCCCGCGACGAGAATCACCGGCGCGGCGAACAGCGCCGTGCGGGCGATCCCCCGCTGGGCCCGCGCGAAACGGCTGCCGAGGATCGCTCCCAGGAAGAGTGGCGTCGCCAGCGCGGCGGTCAGGACCCAGACGGCGAAGAACCAAGTGGACGCGGGAGGGAGGGTCATCGGTTGTCCTCCTCGAGCAGGCGGCGAATCTTGCGCAGATCCTTTTGTCGCACCTCTCCGCCTCCGAGCAAGTGGCTCATCAGCTTTTCGGGGCGGCCGTCGAAGAGGCGCTCGACCAAGGCCTCGACCCGGTCCCGCGCGTAGATCTCTTCGGTGATGGTCGCGTGGAAGCGGTGTGCCTTTCCCTCGCGGGTGAACTTCAGGAATCCACGCCGATCGAGCGTGCGCATCGTCGAGAGCACCGTGGTGTAGGCGATCGGCCGGACGGCTTGCAACCGTTCGTGGACCTCAGCGACGGTCGCGTCGCCGACCTCCCAGACCACCTGCATCACTTCGAGTTGCAGGTCGCCGAGCATCGTGTCCCTCCACAACCGTCCGGCGCCCCACTCTCGAGCGCCCCAATTTCGGGAGTCCCCATCACGGGAGTCCCAATTACGGGAGTCCCAATTACCGGAGTCACAGTCTCATCCGCGAGCCTTCGTCGGTGCGCCTTGAGTAGGGCTCCGAGAAGAGCTACTATTGGCTACGTACGTAGACTATAGTAGGTGGGTCGTCGCCGCAAGGGGGAGGATCTTCTGAGTTGCACCGGCCTCTCTTCGAGGGAGCAGTGCCAGGAGACGCGCCTCCTAGAAAACCGGGCTTCCGCGGGCGCTGCTGCGCCGAGTAGGATGCCCGGTCCGCGACGCAAGGCACGTCGGGCGGTCGGAGGAACCGCTCGCGACCCTGCACCCCGTCGAACCGACCCGCCCTATCCCGCTCCGGAAGGAGTCGCTCCGCGATGAGACGGATCATCGAGCGACCGGCCCCGATCCGGGGGCTCGTCGCCGCATTCCTGCTGTGCCCCTGGTTCCTGCTGACCTCGAACGCCCCTCTCGATGCCCGGGACGATGCGACCGCGCGCGACCTGCGACTCGGGAAGGGGCTCTACGACCAACAACTCTTCGAGCGAGCGATCCCGCCGCTCGAGCGAGTCCGGGCGGGGACGACGAGCGATCCCGAGCGCGCGGAATCCCTCTTCCTCCTCGGGGAGGCGTACCGCAGCCTCGACAAACTCGCCGAGGCGGACGTCCGCTTCTCCGAGCTGCTCGATCGGTCCCCGCGCAGCGAGTGGGCGATTCTGGCGAAGCTCGGTCGTGGGGAAGTTCTCGTGCGGCTCGATCGCTCGGCCGAGGCGGTGCCGCTCCTGCGCGCCGCGACCTCCGGGCCGGCTGCGGAGCGACCCGCCGCGCAATATTGGCTCGCCGAGGCCGAAGCTCGACTCGGCCGGCCGGAACTCGCGATCGCGGCGTGGCGCGCCATCGTCGAGACCGCTCCCGAGCACGAGCTCGCTCCCTTCGCCGCCCACAACGCCGCGCTCCGGCTGCGCGATGCGGGAGAGGCGCGAGATGGCCTCGCGCTCCTCGACCGGTTGCAGCTCGAAAAGGTCGAGGGCTCGCTCCGCGATCGGATCCGACTCCTCGCCGGGGAGCTCGCGCTCGCCGCCGATGACCCGCGACGGGCGCTCCGTGAGTATCAGGCGATAGAGGACCCCGGATCGGAAGCAGCGGCGCTCGCCGGCCAGGCGTGGGCCGCGCAAGCGCTGGACGACGCCGTCACGCTCGAGTCCGCGCGACGTCGACTCGCCGAGAAACACCCTCGGAGCGCGGAACGCATCGAGGTGGACATCTTGTACGGCAGTGCACGAGCGGAGGCCGGCGACATCCGTGGCACCGACGGCGCGCTCGCGAGCCACGGCGATGGTGCACGCGCAGCCGAGGCGCGTTTCTGGCGCGCGTGGGCGCGGCGCGCAGCCGGGCGTCCCGCGGAGGCGGCGGAACTGTTCATGACGGTCGAGGGGGATGGCCCCTGGGCGACGCGGGCGGTGCTGCGCGCGGAAGAGGAGTGGCGAAAGGCCGAGCGGTGGACGGAGGCACTCGCCGCCGCGCAGCGCTTCGTCGAAACGTGGGGAGATGATCCCCGCGCTGCGGCGGTGGTCGCCGGGGCGGTCGAATCGTCCTATCGACTGGGGAACGACCAGCGAGTCCTCGTTCTCGAGAGCGGTTTCGTCAAGCGCTGGCCGGATGATCCCCTCGCCGCGGCGGTCGGCCACTACGCCGCAGAATCGGCCCTTCGCAGCGATGACGTCGCCACCGCGGTGACGCTCTTCGCACGCCTCTGGAAGGACCCCACCCGCCGCGGCGCGATCGGTCCACGCTACTCCTGGGCGCTCTCCCTCGCGGGAGGTGACCAGGTCGCGTCGCGAATCGCCGCACTGATCCCCGCCCTCGAAGGAAGTGGCGCGTGCGAGGCCGGAATCCTCCTCGGGCGGGCTCAACTCGCGGCGGGGGACAACCCGGCCGCGCTCCGTGCATTCCGCAGTGCGGCCGAGTCCGATCCGTCCGGTGAGGCGGGAGCACGCGCGCGCCTCGAGGTGGCCACCCTCCTCGGCGCCGAGGGGGGAGCGGGGGCGGAGGAGATGTACCGAGCGGTGCTCTCCGGTTCTGCCGCCGAGCCGGTGCGCGCTCGGGCTCGCGTCGATCTCGCGACCCTGCTCGCCGGGCGCGGGGAGGACGCGACCGCCGAGCCCGAGTTCGCGCGATATCTCGAGGATCACCCCGGGGGGGCGGATCGCGCCGACGCGTGGATCGGGCTCGCGTACTGCCGTCTGCGACTCGAAGACCTCGATGGCGCCCTTGCCGCGATCAGCGGTCTGCGGAAAGGGTCGCCGCCCCCCGGTGACTCTCCGCGCGCGGAGGCCCTCTATCTCGAAGGACGCGTACAGCAGGCGAAGGGGGATCCCCGCGCGGCCACCCGCGCGATGACCGCCTACGTCGAGAAACATCCCGACGCGCCGCGGATCGCGGAAGCGATGCGCGAACTCGGTCGGATCGCGGAAGCGGAAGGGGACGCCGACGGAGCACGCGGTTGGTGGGCGCGTCGACTCGCGCTCGGTCCCGAGGCGAACGGGAGCGACGAGGCGCTCTACCGCCTGGCGTGGCTCGAGCTCCAAGCGGGGGACGCGGACGATGCCTCCGGGCGGTTCCGCGCTCTCATCGCAGGTCATCCGAAGAGCGCCTTCGTCGGCGATGCCCACTTCCGACTCGGGGAGATCGCGTACGAAGCGGAAGAATACGAGACCGCTCGACAGGAGTATCGCGCCGCGATCGCATCGCCTTTTGCGGACCGCATCGCGGAGCGCGCACAGTACCGGATCGGTTGGTCGTTCCGTCGCGCCGAGGAGTGGGCCGAGGCGAAGGAGGCCTTCGAGGAATTGGTGAAGAAACACCCGACGGGAGAGCTCGCCGGGGAGGCGAGCTTCCTGGCCGGCGATGCAGCGGAGCGTTCCGGTGATTCCACCGGGGAACTCCGGCTGCTCACCCGCTTCATCGAGAAGTACCCGAACCACGAGCGCGTCCCGGTCGCCCGGATTCGCCTCGCGGAACGTCGGAACGAGCAGGAAGAGTGGGGGGAGGCGCGCGCACTCCTCGATCCGTTGCGTACCGCCTCGCTCGAAGAGCCCTGGCGCGCGCGTCATCGCATCGCGCTCGGACGGGCGCTCACCCGACTCGGTTCCCCCCGCGCCGCTCTGCCGGTCCTGACCGAAGCCCTCGACGAGGGGGGTGCGCGGGCCGCGGAGGCGCAGTTCGAGATCGGGCTCGCCCATCGGGCCGCGGGAGACCGCGACCGCGCCATCGAGGCGTTCATCCACGGCCCCGTGCTCTACCCGTTCAAGCCGTGGGCGGTCCGCAGTCACCTCGAAGCGGGGCGCGACCTGCTGATCGCCGGAAAGCGGAAGGAAGCGGAGCGGGTGCTGAAACTCGCGATCGACCAGGACTCGGACGGTGAGTACGGAAGAGAAGCGGAGAAGATGCTGCGCGGGACCCCAGGGAAGGATTCGTTCTGATGACGAGGCAGATCGACTCCGGTCGAAGTGGCGCGAAGCCAGTTCTCATTCTCATCGCCTTGTTGGTCCTCCCCACGACACTCTTTGCCGCACCCCCCGACGGGGACGCCGCCCCCGCGAGCGTCGAGTCCTTTCTCACCACCCTCGGCGAGCTGATCATCGGTGGCGGCCTTCTGATGATCCCGATCGCCCTCGCCTCGGTGCTCACCCTCGGACTTGCGATCGAGCGCCTGTTCGCGCTCCGCCGCGGTCGCATCCTGCCGCGAGAGCTGTGGCGTGATGTGCAGGTCGAGCTCGAGGGAGGAAACGTGAGGGCGGCGCGTGATCGCGTCGCGGGACGGAGTTCTGCGCTGGCGCGGATGCTCGACTCCGGGCTCGAGCGTTGGGACGATGGGCAAGAAGAGCTGAATTCGGCCCTCGAGGAAGCGGGGATGCGCGAGACGGACGAGCTGAACGTCCACCTCCCCGCGCTCCAGGGAATCGCGAGCGTGGCACCGCTCCTCGGACTGCTCGGGACCGTGGTCGGGATGATCCGCAGCTTCTACACGATCGCGAAGGAGCACGTCATCGGCAACCCCGAGCTGTTCGCCGAACCGATCGGTCAGGCGCTCGTCACCACCGCGGCCGGGCTCTCGGTCGCCATCCCCGCGCTGATCCTCTACTACTGGTTCCGCGGCAGGATTCGAAAGCTCGTGCTCGGCTTCGACGATGTCGCGCGCGAGGTGACGGTGCTGCATCGAGCCGCGGGTCGCCAGGTCGGGGCGAGCGCCTGAGATGGCGATCCGAACCCCCGACGAACCGATCTTCTCCATCGAACTGACGCCGATGATCGATGTCGTCTTCCTCCTGATCATCTTCTTCCTCGTCACGACCACGTTCCAGCGCCTCGAGCGGGAGATCGCGGTCAGCGTGCCCGAGAGCGAGACGGGGCGGTCGGCGGAAGAGGGGCCGGAACCGGTGGTGATCAACGTGGTCCCGGTCGAGGCGGGCTACCAGATCGTGGTCGGCGGCAATGCCGTCACTCTCGATCAGCTTCAGGCGCTCCTTTCGCGTCGAGTGGCGAGCGAGCCGCGCACCAAGGCGCTCGTGCGCGCCGATGGTGAATTGCGACATCAACAGGTCGTCGAGGTCGCCGACGCGTGCCGAAAGGCGAACGCTGCGATCGCCTTCACGACCCTCGACAAGCGAGTTCCGCGGTGAAGGGTCTGCTCGCTTCGGCTGCCGTGCCGCTGCTCCTCGGGGTCGTCGCGGCGATCTGGCTGGTGATCGCCCTCTACGGCGGTCCGTCGATCTACCACGGCGGCGATGAGCTCGGGCCGCTCTCTCGTTGGCCCGATCACTATCGTGCGGCCTGGACCCCGCCGGTCGCGGTCGTGCCCTCGATCCAGGCGGTGGGGGGGGACCTCTACCTCCCCGAACGTTGGAGCGAGATTCGAGTCAACCGCGCCGCGGACGAGGTGGATCCTGCTCTCTCACCCGGGGGAGATCGCCTCCTGTTCGCCTCGAATCGCGACGGGGGCCTCGGAGGATTCGACCTGTACATCTCGGCGCGCGAGGGGAGTGGGTACGGCGAGCCGGCCCTCCTCGAGCCGCCGCTCTCGACCCTTTTCCAAGAGCGATCTCCATCGCTCGCACTTCTCCCCGACGGCAGCGCACTCCTCCTCTTCACCTCGAACCGATTGCACGGACTCGCGACCGATTTCGACATGTACCTCGCGCGGCGCACGCCGGAGGGGCGCTGGGAAGATCCGGTCTTCCTCGACAGTCTCTCCTCCGCCGCCGACGAGCGGGGGGCTGCGATCCATCCCGAGGGGGACGCGATCGTCTTCAGCCGACCCGGTGCGCGGGGGATCGACTTCTTCGAGAGCTACCGAGGCGCGGACGGGAATTGGAGCGCGCCGCGGCTCCTCCATATCCTCCGTCACCCCGACAACGGCTTCGGGGTGCGCTTCGACGAGGGGGGGAGCGCTCTCCTCCTCGCCCGCGGGGACACCGACGGGATCGTGCGCAGTCGGCTCCGTATCCTGCGCGCGCTCCCCGACGGGGGCACGCCGTGGGGTGCGTGGATCCTGCTCGCTCTCGCGCTGCTGCTGCTCATCCTGCGCCTCCTCGCATCGCGGTGGAAGGGTCTCGAGATCCTCTACCGCTGCCTCCTCGTCTCGGTGTTGGTCCACCTCTTCCTGTGGTGGTGGTTGCAGGATCGAGGGATCGATGCGCCGACTCTGAGCGAGCCCGGCCCCGCCGAACAGATCGCGCCGATCGAACTCGATCCGGATCTCTTCGCGCACGCCAGCGCCCCGGCGCCGCAAGACCTCGCCCACGGAGAGGCGGTCGCGGTCGCGGCGGTCGTTGCGGAGGCCGATGAGAGTCCGATGCTCCCCGCGACGCGCGAGGCGCTCGCCGTCGAGACCCCGCCGACCGAGATCGCGCCTCGCGAAGAGCTCGCCCTCGAACGCCCGGATCCGCTCCCCCCCGTATCGGAGCCGATAGAGAGTCCAGCGCGCGTCTCGCCCGCGATCGACGCAGAGGAATTCGCCCTGCGCGACGATCCGGGTCGGAGTACCGAGACCGAAGAACGAGCGACGGAGGTCGCGGCGAGGGCGGATTCCGACGCGGAGCCGCAAGAAGCTGCTCCCGCACTCTCGCGCGAAGCGTTTGCCCTGAGTGCACCGGCGGAAGGAGACCCCGAACTCCCCCCGACCGATCCGACCGCGGCGGAGCACTCTCCCGAGGACCGTCGGTCCGCCGAGAGCGCTTCCGCCCCGGCGCGCCAGGCCGCTCGCATCGAAGGCGCGCCGGCTCTCGCGGAGGCGGCCCCCGCTCCCGAACTGCTCCCATCGGAGGAGTCGGCGACACTCTCGTCGCGAGCCGCGGAACGCACTCCTACCGATGCCGAGGCGACCCCGTTCCCGACGCGAATCCGCCCCGGACCGCTTCCCGATGATCGTTCGGCGGCGGAGCTCGCGCGCATCGACTCTGGGTCGAGTGCGGCGGAGCGAGACGGGTTGGAAGCCCATCCCGCGCCTGCGGCACGGTCCACTGCACTCTCGCCGCCCGGTGCATCGAGCGCCCGAGCGGGTTCGCCGCGCACGAGTTTGGCGGAGGCGCCGAGCGAGTCGGCGAGTCTCGAGGAGATCGAGCTCGCGCGCGCTTCCGCTCGCACGTCAGGATCTGGATCTTCGGCGGAGATCGCGACCGATTCCCGCCGTGGTTCCGATCGAACCCCACTCGCCGCCCGGGAGCCGAACGCGGCGCCAGGCGGGGTGAGCGGCGGTGCGACCCACCCGGGTGGGAGGCCGGCGACAACCCGATCGGGGCGCAGGGTCGATCCGACCCTCCCCGCATCGCGACCACCGGTGCTCGTCGCGGGTGGGGGGCACCGAGCATCGGTGACCGACTCGGCGACCGCCTCTGCGAACATCGGTACGCCTCGCGAGGCGAGCCTCGCAGAACTCGCTCCGAGGTCGGGGACGAACTCCGCCGATCCGAGCCCACTGCCCCTGGCCCCGGCGAGCCGCGGCGCGCTGGCCGGATCGATCACCGGCGCCCGGACGATCCCTTCGGTCGAACGGGTCTCCGCAGCGGCGACGGCGGCGCCACGACCGGCGCGGGCGACCGCGCTCTCCCCGACGACCCTCACTCCGGCGGCGCTCTCATCGACCGGGCGTTCTGCCGATGCGAGCCCGCGCGCGAACGCGTCCGCGAACTCGACCGAACTCCGCGACGCTGCCGCCGACCGGGCGGTGCAGCCGAGCGAGCTCGCACTCGCTCCGGTTCCCTCCGCAGTCCCAGGCTCGACCCCCGCGCGCACCGCAGCCTCCGAGCGAGCGGATCGCCGACCCGAGTGGACGAGCCCGGCCCCCGCCCCCGCGCTTCCCGAGATCGCTACCTCGGATGCTGCCCCGCGTTCAGCGAAGCAGCGGAGCGTGACCCGGACCGATGAGTGGGTCCCCTGGGTCTCGGCGCGGCGCGGTCCGCGCAAGGAAGAGGCGCTCCATCGCGGCGGCGGGGGCGAGGAGACCGAGGCGGCGGTGCGGGCGGGTCTCGCCTATCTCGCGTCGCTCCAGCGCCCTCACGGCGGCTGGGCCGACCCCCGCGAGCGGCACGAGAAGTACGGGGAGACCGCGGTGGGGCGGAGTGCGCTCGCGCTGCTCGCCTTCCTCGGCGCGGGTCATGCCCCGGGCACCGACACGGAGTACTCCGGGCTCACCGAGGATGCGATCGAGTACCTCATGCATACGCAACTCTCACGCACGGGACACTTCGGTCGTCATACGGCGGCCTACTCGCACGCGATCGCGACCTATGCGCTCGGCGAAGCGGTGCTGATGGGAGCGGGAGACGACGTGCGAGCGGCGGTGTCGCAGGGGGTGCTGCAGATCCTTCGCAACCAGGAGCACGACCCGTCCGATCGCGATCGCTTCGGCGGCTGGTCGTACTACTACCACGATGGACATCGCTACGACGAATACCCGCGGGTCTCGGTGACGGTCTGGCAGCTGATGGCACTCGAGACCGCGAAGCTCGCCGGGATCGACGTTCCGGATGCGGCGGTCGCGGCCGGGAAGCAGTGGGTCCTCGGCCAGTGGTCCGAACGGCTCGACCGCTACCTCTACAACCTCGATCCGGATCGATTGCGGAGCCGGTACCCGACCCTTCCCGCGTCGACCCCGGCGGCGGCGTTCATCCTGCAGGTGCTCGGGCACCCCGCCGACGACGAAAGGCTGACCGGAGCGCTCCGGATGATCGCCGATCGCCCACCGAACGGGTGGGCGGAGGCGGGCGCGGAGAGGTTCATCGAACGCGCCTCCGGCAACGCGTACTTCTGGTACTACGGCACCCTTGCGCTGTTCTTGCGCGGCGGTGCGCCGTGGGACCGGTGGAACGAATCGCTGCAGCGAACGCTCCTCCCGTCGCAGGAGCGGAACGGCTCGTGGCTCCCGATCAGCATCTATGCGAACTACGCGGGGGACACGGATGATGAGCGGGTCTACACCACGGCGCTGAACGTGCTCACCCTCGAGGTCTACTACCGCTACCTGACTCCGTTCCAGAAGAGTGTCCTCGAGTCCAAGTAGCCCGGTTGGTCGGGATTCCTCGATCGGGTAGAACCTCCCCTGCCGCCGCTCCCGGCGACCGAGGAAGGTTGTTGACCTGGAATCGCTGACCTGGAAATTTCGCCCCTGGCTCGGGGTCCTGATCCTTGGCATCGTGGCGACGGTGTGGCTCTCCATCTGGATCGATCGTCAGCGCGAGCGATCGGTCGAGGCGGTTCTCGCCGCCGACATCGATGAGCGGAACCGCCGTATCACCGATGACATCATGCACGTCGGCTCGTCCCTCGAGTACGTCGCGACCCTGCTCGACATTGAGCCCGATCTCGATCAGGCCGGATTCGCGAAGTTCGTGACCGCAGTGATCACGCTGGAGCCCGCGTTCATCGGCCTCGGTTGGAATCCCCGCGTCCGAGGTGCCGATCGCGAGACATTCGAGTCGGATGCGCGTCGTCGGCTCCATCGATCCGACTACCAGATCATCGAGCCCGACGGGAGCGGAAGGCCGGCCGGGGTCCGCCCGGAGTACGTCGCGGTGCTCCTCCTCGAGCCGCTCGAGCAGAACCGAGCGGCGCTCGGCCTCGATATCCTCGGGGAACCGATCCGCCGGGCCGCCGTCGACCGCGCCCGGGATCTGCGGGAGATGTCCGCGACCGCGCCCCTTCGCCTCGTCCAGGTCCCCGATGATCCGCGCGGGTACCTGGTCGCGTTTCCCCGCTACGACCAGAAGATGCGGATCGACACGATCGAGGAGCGCCGAGAGGCCTTCCTTGGAGTCGTCGTCGGAATTTTCAGGGTCGGGGACCTGATCGAGCGCGCTCTCGGAAGAGCTCGCACTGCCGACTACGAAATCGAGGTCATCGACGAGACCTCCCCCGGGCCGGTGGTCCTTCACCGCCACCTCGGCGACCCCGAGCATCCCCTTCCCCTCGACGCCGCTTCCTCCGGAGAGAGCATCCTGCAGTGGGCGGGACGGAACTGGCGTTTTCGATACATCGCGACCGAGGAACACTTGGCTTCGCTCCGCGGCAGACGGTTCCCGTGGACCGGACTCGCCGGGCTCGCGATCTCGATCCTCCTCGCCGGCACCACCGCAGTCGTCTCCGAGCGGTCCCGCCGAAGGGTCGCCGAAGAAGTGCTTCGGACGGACGAGGAGCGGTTCCGTCTGACGCTCGGGGCGATCTCGGACGGATGGTGGGACTGGGACCTCAGCACGGGGGAGATCACCCTCTCGCGGTCTTGTCTCGCGGCACTCGGGCTTGCGAGTGGGGACGAAGCCCACGGGCGAGATCTCATCGATCGGCTTCTCCACCCCGGTGACGCCAAGGCTCGCCACGCCGCGATCGCGGATCACCTTGCGGGTCGCACCGGGGAGCATGCGCTCGAACTGCGGATGCGACATGCAAACGGCGAGTATCGGTGGTTCCTCGAGCGCAGCAGTGTCGTCACCCGGGACGAGTCCGGCCGACCGATCCGGATGGTCGGCGCGATCGCAGACATCACCCGCCGCAAGATCGCCGAGCGGGATCGGTCGGAGTTCGAAGAGCGGATGCGCGAGACCCAGCGGCTGGAGAGCCTCGGACTGATCGCGGGTGGGGTCGCCCACGACTTCAACAATTGGCTGACGACGATCCGCAACAACATCGAGATCGCCCGCGGATCCACCCCCCGCGGCGAGGTCGAGCAAGCGCTCGCCGAGATCGATTCCGCGACGACCCGCGCCGCCGACCTGACCTCGCAGATGCTCGACTATGCGGGCAAGGGTCCCCCCAGGAGCGAGAAGATCGACCTGGGGCGGATCGTCGCCGAAATGCGCGATCTCCTGCGTTCCGTCGTCCCGAAGGGGGTCCGGATCGAACACGAGCGCACCCTCGAGCCGGCGACGATCGTGGGGGACTCGGTTCAGATCGGGCAGGTGGTGATGAACCTGATCACCAACGCCTCCGATGCGCTCGGTGGGGCTGGAGTGGTGCAAATTCGCACCTCGGTGATCGAGGTGCCGGAGCCGCGCCCGACCGAGTCGCAGAGCGGTCGGAGCCTCCCGGTGGGTCGGTACTCGGTCCTCGAGGTCTCCGACCGGGGTTGCGGGATGCCCGCGGAAGTGCGCACACGGATCTTCGAACCCTTCTTCAGCACGAAAGAAACCGGGCGCGGGCTCGGGCTCGCCGGAGTGCAGGGGATCATCCGTCGTCACGATGGTTCGATCGAGGTCGACTCCTCGCCGGGACGGGGAACGACGATCACCATCTTCCTCCCGCACGGTGGAGCGATCACGGAAGATGACAACGGCACCGGTAGTACGACTCACAAGAGAGAGCCCGCGGGCGCCCCGCGGATTCGTCGGGTGCTCATCATCGACGACGAGGTGGGAGTGCGCGATAGCTTGGCGAAGATCATGCGCCGCGAGGGACACACCGTCTCGGCCGCGGCGACCGGTCTCGACGGGATCGAACTCCTGCGAACGACCCCGGACTCGATCCAAGTCGCCGTGATCGACATGACGATGCCGGGCCTCAACGGCGTGGCCACCTTCCAAGAGCTGCGCGCGATCCAACCCGACCTCGAGGGGGTGATCATCAGCGGATACACCGAGGCGGAGATCGGCACGCTCCCCGAAGGGATCATCGGGTTTCTCCAGAAGCCTTTCCGCACGGAGGAGCTCCTCGCCCTGGTCGGGGGAGAGCGCGCCCGATAACAGAGTGCCGAGTCGTCCTACGACGGTTCCGAGGTAGAATTCGCGGTCGAGAGAGAGGAGCAGTGAGATGCGACCAGACGGACCGATTCTGCTCCTGGTACTCGTACTCGCGACTGCGGTGGGTGCGCAGAACCCGGCTCTCGACCGAGACACCGACGGCGACGGCCTGTCCGACTTCCACGAAGAGCACAAGTATCTCACCGATCCGCAGCAGAAGGATTCGGACGGCGATGGCATCGCGGATGGCGAGTGGCGGGAGCGACGGGAGTATCAGTACACGGTGCGGAGCGTGGTGCAGGTGATGAAGCCGGTGACGGTGGAGTTCCTGAACGACGACTACCAGGACGTGCGCGTGCTCGATGACACCGAGACCTACGTCGAACTCGAGGTGATCCACTACCCGTTCAATCGAGTGGCATCGGCGATCGAAGGGGACAGCGCCTGGCGGCGAACCGCGCGGAAGATGGAGAAGTGGACCCGGCCAGGGCCCACCGCGGACTGGACCCCCGCGCTCCAGCGTGAGATCGCAGAATCACTGAAGAAGGAGGGGATCGATCTCGCGAAACTCGACGACCGGGAGCTCGTCGAACGCATCGCCCCCTGGCTCCTCCGCCGCGCCGAGTCGCACGACGGCTTCTCGACCTTCATCACCGCTTTCGACGAGAAGGGTCGCCCGTCGGTGCCCGATGATCTCGCGGAGGCTGCGGAGAGAGGGGAACAGGAGAACGGACTCACCCCCGAGCAGCAGTGGGAGCGGGAGATCTCCGCGAGCGGGATGTTCGAGCACCAGACGCGGGGGAGTTGCACTTCTTCATCGATCTACTTGAACGGCTGCCTGCGGGCGGTCGGAATCCCGACTCGAACGATTCTCTGTATCCCGGTGATCGATACCTCGGACGAGCGCGAAATGGAGATGGTGCGCTCCGGCTTGTCGCACCACAGGGTGCAGTCGATCGTCCTCGAAGCGCTCACTCCGCTCGGGCGGAGTTGGACGTCGCACACCTTCAACGAGGTCTTCGTCGGCGGCAGGTGGCGTCGGCTCAACTACGAGAAACTCGGCCAAGAGATCCTCGACCCGCAATTCCTGGGCTTGATGACGCACATCGCGACTTTCTCCGACTGGGCGGACGCGCGGATGTGGGAAACGGTCGGTCGACGCCAGACGCTGGGGGTGCGGGGCGATGTCTTCGGAGGTTCGAACCCGTACTCGACCATCGCGCTGCGCGACGAGTTCGGGCCGCACTGCACCACGGTGGAGAACTCGCCCCGCGAGGCGGAGTCGCTCTCGATATCGAGTGTCCACTGGACCGATGCGAAGGAGCTTCCGCCGGACATCCTCGAGGGACTCGAGAAGAGCAAACGCTTCGGTCTGCTGGCCTGCGTGAGCGATCCCGGCGGCTCCGGTCGCTTCCGCCGACTCCTCGAGGAGTCCGACCCGCGAGTTTTCCTCGAGGCGGAGGGCCACCCGACGTTGGGGGTCGCGTTCGACTCCGGGTGTTGGTGGCTGAAGAACGACCGCGCGTGGATCTACCTCCCGTTCGGCGCGGCGGACCGGCGCGATCTCGCGCCGAACGTCGAGTACCGGGTCCGGGCCCGAAACGACGGGAGGCCGTGCCGATGGCAGCTTCCGGAGGACCTGCGGATCTCGAGGTAGAACTGGCACCGCTGTGCGGAGCCAGTCCCCATCAATCGCGCGCGCGCGCCTCGAACCACTGCTTCCGCCACTCGGCGAGCGCCTTCTCCTTCTCCTCGGGGCTGATCTTCCCGAACCAGAACTTGCGATCGGGGACCGGGTCGACCCCCGTCGCCATCGCGAGCGCCTCGAGCACTGGTTCGAGCAGCTGCCGCTCGATTCGAAGAGGGAGTTCGAAGAGCGGCTCCACCTGACCGTCTGCGAGTTTGCGGGACGACAACACTCCTCGTAGCGCCAGCGCGAGCCGCTGCCGCGCCGGAGACCCTGGTTGCTTCGTGGGAGCGAGCAGAGCATCGCGCACGACCGGGAGCGCCGCCTGGCCGAGAATCCCTACGATCGATTTGAGAGCCAGCGGCCCTGCGTCGTCATCCTCGAGAGAAGCGAGGTGGCCGACGACCAATTCCTCGAGCGCGCCTCCGGAGAGGGCCGGCAAGGGGATCGCATCGATCGCCCACGCGAGCTCGACGATCGCGTGCGGGTCGGAGTACGGTTCCCGCCGCATCTTCCCGCCGAGGGTGACCGCCATCCCACCGGCGAGCTCTAGGACCTCACCGTCTTCGAACCGCACCACCCCGCCCCCTTCGAGCGAACGGATGATCACGAAGCGGTCGCGACCCTCGATCGAGAACGAGCCGTTCCCCTCGACCGACGCCCCGCCGATCTCGATGGGGAGCGCGCGTTTTCCGCGCACCCAGACGTGGCCGCCGAGAAGTTTCGATCCCGCCCCATCGATCTCGAGCGAAGAATTCGCGGCGACGAACACCTCCGCTCCGAGGGGATCGCGGAGGGCGGCGGGACGGTCGGAAAGCGTGCTGAACTCTCCGGAGCCAGCGAGCTCCGACTCGAGCGTCACCTTGATCTTGCCCATCCTCCCATCCGGGACCCAGAGCCCCGAGCCCTCGTCGCTCGTCACCACCCACGGGGCGGTTCCCGACGGGGGCAGCGGGAGGAGGCGAACCGCGAGGAGGAGCGCGGCAGCGAGTCCGATCACCCCGATCCACGTGCGGCGGGGGATCACAGAAGCGCCAGGACGCAGTGGAATCGTCTTCGTCCGCGCGAGGACCGCGGCGGCGATCGCATCGTCCGACGCCGCGAGCGGAGCCAGAGCATGCTCTAGCGTTCGATCGAGCGCAGCGAACGCCTCGTACTCCTCGGTGAGCTCGAGGTCGACCGCGAGCTCCGCTTCGAGGGTCACGCGTTCGGGAGCAGCGAGTTCCCCGTCGAGGAGGGCGATCAAGCGCTCGCGCTGACTCTCATCGATCATCGGTCCTCCTCCCTTCGCGCGACCAGACGCTCCCTCAGCTGATTCCGTGCCCGGGTGAGCCGCCGGTTCACCGCGGCGGAAGTGATCCCCAGGCGCTCTCCGATCTCGGCGTACCCGAGGCGCGCCACGTAGAAGAGGTGGAGTGCTTCCCGGAGCGCCTCCGGAAGGCCACCGATCGCCAGCCACAGTTCTGGGTGATCGAGATCGGTCTCCTCTTCCCGCGCGGCCGGCTCGGCGACCGTCTCGAGCGAGGCAGTCCGTGGCGGCTTTCGCCGGATCCGATCGACGGCGAGGTGGCGGGCGATCCCGCGCAGCCACGCTCCGAAACGCTCGGGGTCGCGGAGCGAGCCGACCCCCTCGACCCCGCGCAGGAGCGCCTCCTGCACCAAGTCGTCGAGGTCGGGACTCGGCCCGAGAAGCGCGAGGACGCAGGCGCGGACCGAACCGACATGACGACGTACCAGGAGCGCCAGGGCGGCTCGATCGCCCCCCTGTGCCCGGAGCACCAGGTCGCCGTCGCTCCCATCCGCCACCGGTCGACTCTCCCTCCGTCCCATCCCGGGTCGCCGGGGGTGGGAGATCCAATACCGCGAAAGGGGGAACGGGTGCTAGGACCGTTCCCGCGAGCGGTCGTATCCGTGGGAACCGGCTCCGCACGGCGGTGCCTGTTCCATCTTCCTCGCCACTTCCGTCCTAGGCACTACCCCGACCCCCGCGGCGTCCCCCCTCCACGCCGCCCTCTCCCGCTCGGGTCGTTGGACATCGATCAGGGCGCGTGGGACCATAGCCGATCGACCTCGACCCCCGACAGGAAGCCCATGCCGACGATCTCCCCCCTCCTTCCGGTGCTCATCGCGATCCTCCTCGGAGGCGCGGTCGACGAAGTCGACGGTCCCTCCCCCAAGGAGGTGCGCCCGGGGTTCGTAGAGGTCGGATCGGTGCGCTATCACCCGGAGCGGGGCGAGGTCGAAGCGACCGGCTGGTTCAACCTGCGCGGCGGCTTCATCGAGTTCCTCGCCTGCATCCCCGGAGTGAAGTCGCACGAAGCGCTCGTCTCTCTCGACTGCGACCCGATCGACCTCAAGGCCGCGATCCTCCTCCTGGGCGTGACCGAAGGAGACCGGCCGGAATCCGAGGGGGACCTCGGCCCGATCGCGGGCGATCGTCTCATGGTCCGATTCCGCTACGCCTTCGAGTACGAGGACGGCACGAAAGTGCTGCGCGACATCCGAGCCGAGGACGTGATCATCAACGCGCCGCTCGAAAAGGAGATGGCGCGCTCGGGATTCGTCTTCACCGGCTCGACCTTCATCGAAGACCCGGAAGTCGAACCGGAGGAGGGCAAGATAGCGCCGGAGGTATTCGCACCGACGGTGCTCGGCCAGCTCATCGCGCTGAGCCACCGCCCCTATGCGATCCTCGACAATCCGATGGCACTGCCGTACCGAGACGGGGACTACTTCGCGTACACGGAAATGCTCCCGCTCCTCTCCCGCGATGAGCCGACTCCCGTCGCGCTCGTCTTCCGTCGCCCCCGACCGGGGGAGATCGACCCCAAGGCGACCCGCATGGAATTGCCCCCGCTCGAGGAGAAGCCGTCCGCGGGATCTCCCGAAGGAGGAGAAGACAAATGAATCGAAGCGACTGGTTCGGTCGCGTGACCTCGCTCGCGTGGATCCTCGCCTTCTCGACCGCAGTTCCCCTCGACGCCCAGGATGCCCCCGCGACCCCGACCCAGAGATCGGCCCAAGAAAAACCAGCAGAGCAGCCAGCAGCGCCGCGCGCACTCCGCAAGGAAGCCGTGAAGGCCCAGATCGACCTCGGCGCAAATTGGCTGATCGACCATCAACGCAAGGACGACAGCGGCAGCTTCGGCACCTTCGCCGGCGACGCCGGCATCACCGCCCTCGTTCTCCACGCCCTCGCCACCTGCCCGCGCGCGTATCGCGAGGAGGACGGACCGTTCATCTCGAAGGCGGTCGAGTACCTCTTCTCACAAAAGAGAGAAGGGGGCGGGATCTACGAGGAGGGGCAGGGCCTGCGAAACTACAAGAGCTCGATGGCGCTCCTCGCGCTCGACGCACTCGACCAGAAGCGCACCCCGAAGTACGCAGGAGAGATCGCCGCGCTGCGCGAGTTCATCGCGGGACTGCAGTGCGCGGAAGACTCGGAGCCTGCGTACGACCCGGTGACCAACCGGCGCGCCTACGGCGGGATCGGCTACGGCGGCGATCGTCGCCCCGACCTCTCGAACACGCAGATGGCTCTCGAGGCGCTCCAAGCCGCCGAACTCGCCGACGACAGCGAGGTCTTCCGCCGGGTCCGGCTCTTCCTCGCCCGATGCCAGAACCAAGCCAAGACGAACGATTTCCTCGATGGAACCGAGCATCGCTCGACCGAGGACGGGGGCTTCTACTACTATCCCGGTGAGTCGAAAGCGGGGAACGTCGAGAACCCGGACGGATCGGTGAGCTTCACATCCTACGGCAGCATGACCTACGCCGGGGTGAAGTCGCTGATCCACGCCGGCCTCGCGAAGGACGATCCCCGGGTGACCGCCGCGGTCGCCTGGATCCGTGAGAACTTCACCGTGGAGGAGAACCCCGGCATGGCAACGCCGGTGAACCCGGAGCGCGGCCAGATGGGGGTTTTCTACTACTACGCGGTGATGGCGCGGACGCTCGAGGTGCTCGGCGAGCCGGTCATCACCGATGCGAACGGCAAGGAGCACCGCTGGGCCGCCGAACTCGCGGCGGAACTGATGGCCCGTCAGCGCCCCGATGGCTCTTGGGTGAACGAAGTCGACCGTTGGTGGGAGGGGGACCCGGTGCTCGTCACCGCCTATGCGGTCCAGACCCTCTCGATCTGTGCCCGCAACTTGAAGGAGTAGGTTTGCCCGAGATCGTGCCATTTCGCGGGATCCGCTTCGACCCGCGACGGACCCCGCCCGGAGCGCAGGTCTGTCCGCCGTACGATGTGATCGACGCCGCGCAGCACGCGCGGCTCCTCGAACATCATGAGCGCAATGCGGTGCGGATCGTCCTCGGCGACGACGCCGCACAGCCGCAAGGCGATGCCGCCGAGTATCGCCGGCGTGGAGCGATGGTCCGGGGTTGGCTCGCAGAGGGGACCCTCCAGAGAGACGACGCGCCCAGTTACTCCCTGTACGAATTCGCGTACTCGAACCTCCACGGAAAACGCGCGAGTTACCGTGGCGTCCTCGGCGCCTTGAAAGCGAAGGAGTGGGGGAAAGGTGTGCGGCGGCACGAGCAGATCCGCCCTAAGGTCGTCGACGACCGTCTCGGGCTGCTGCGCGAGAGCGGGGTCGACTCGGGGGTCGTCCAGCTGGTCGATCGGGGTCTCGATACCGAGCTCGATCCGTTCTTCCGAAGTGCGGGGGAGCCCTTCCTCGACGCCGACGACTTCCAGGGAGACCATCATCGCCTCTGGATCGTCGACGAGCCAGAGAAGGTGGCGGCGATCGAAGATCTGCTCGCTTCCAGAAGCTCGATCGTCGCGGACGGACACCACCGCTACACGACCGCGCTTCGCCTAGGGGGGGAGGATTCGCGCCCCGGTGCGGGGCACATCTTGACCATGATCGGCGACCTGGAGCAGGATGGGCTCGTGATCGAGCCGACCCACCGGATTCTGCACCTCGACAGCGCGGAGCAGGTGGACGCGCTCACGAAGAAGATCGTGTCCGAGCTCGACGACAACACCGGCGAGCCGTGGCGACTCGAGCGCCGGGGCGGTGCGGTCATCGAGGGGCGCACCCGGAGCGACCTGAAGAAGAAGACCTTCGCGGAGCGGATCGCGACCATTTGGGGGAACGTGGAAACGATCGAAAACGTGCACGATCTCTACAAGGCGCGCGTGCAACTCGATGAGATCGGCGACCATGCGCTGCTCTGCGTGCTGCCGCCGGTCACCAAGGATGAATTCTGGACCCGTTGCGAGAGTGACGAGGTCTTTCCCCCGAAGACGACCTACTTCGAGCCGAAGATCGCCACCGGATTGGTGCTGCGGCTCATCGAGGAGGAGATGCGATGAGCGCGGCAAGCACGGGACGCCCGCCCAGGTTGTTCATCCCGGGCCCGGTCGAAGTCGAGGACGAGATCCTCGCCGAACTCGCCAAACCGATGATCGGCCACCGCGCCCCGGAGATCGGCGAACTGATCGGCGCGATCCGCCCGATGGCGGAGAAGTTCTTCCGAACGACGAACCCGGTCTACCTGCTGACGAACTCGGGCACCGGAGCGATGGAAGCGGCGGCGATCAACTGCATCCGCAAGAAGGTCCTCGCCTGCGTCAACGGCGCCTTCTCCCAGCGCTTCGCGAACATCTGCGCCTCGAACCGCTACGAGGTCGAGCGCCTCGAGGTGGATTGGGGCCAGGCGATCAAGCCGGAGATGGTCAAGAACGCCCTGAAGAAGGGCGGATTCGACGCGGTGACCGTCGTCCACAACGAAACTTCGACCGGGGTGATGAACCCCCTCGAGGACATCGCCACCGCGGTCGCGGAATTCGATGACGTGGTTCTACTCGTGGACGCGGTCACCTCGGCCGCCGCGGTCCCGATCGAGTGCGGCAAGTACCCGATCGATGTGCTCGTCACCGGCAGCCAGAAGGCGCTGGCGTTGCCGCCGGGAATCGCGCTGCTGACCGCGACCCCGCGAGCGATGGAGCGCGCACAGGAGAAGGAGTACCGCGGCACCTACTTCGACCTCCTCAAGATCCACGACAGCTGGAAGAACGATCAGACCCCGAACACGCCGGCGGTGCCGATGTTCCGAGCGCTCAAGAGAAGGCTCGAGATCATCCTCGCCGACGAGGGCGCCTGGTACGGTGACATCAGAGAGAAGTGCGAGTTCACGAGAAGCTGGGCGAGAGAGCGTTTCGCCCTCTTCCCGGAGGAGGGCTACGAGTCGATCTCCCTCACCTGCATAGAGAACACGCGAGGAATCTCGGTCGCCGACCTGAACAAGTTCCTCAGAGAGCGCGGCGTGATGCTGAGCAACGGCTACAAGGTCCTGAAGGAAAAGACGTTCCGGATCGGCCACATGGGCGCGAACAGCCTCGAGCATCACCGCCAGCTGCTGGGGTGGATCGACGAGTTCGTCGGAAGCTGACGAGCACGCGAGCACGCGAGCAACCTGGAGTAGACCGCAGAGAGGACGCACGGTGGGGGAACCGTTCGGCGGGGGAATCGCGGGGGTCGCAGGGCTCTTCGCTGTGAGCGCGATCGGTGCCGTCTCGGCGTGGATCTTCGAGGGCCTCGCCGCGGACCCACCGGTGGGCGAAGGCCCGACTCCACTGCAGAGCGCTGCGCTTCTGATCGGCGTGATGATTCTGGTGCTGACAGTCGTCAGGATCGGCCTGAAGCGCCGACCGACCCATTCGTCGGGCGAGCCGTCCCCGCCGCGCAACGCGTTCACGTTCGGATCCAGCAGGGGAGAAGCGAGAGCGAGACCCTCGGGGCAACCGGCGGCGGAGCTCGAGAGCATTTTGGTCGAACTCCAAGAGACCGGCCGAGAGATCGAAGCCAGGCTCGACACGAAGATCCGCTACGCGCTGCGCCTCCTCAAGGAGTCGGAGGAGGCCCTCGCGAAGCTCGAGATGGCCAGGGCAAGAGTGACGGACACGGCGGAGCGGATCACGAAGGGCGAGCCCCCCGAGCGCGTGGTCCCGGTCTCGGTGCCGCACCCGGTGCCGCACGCGGTGCCGGTTGCTGTGACTCCGCCTCCGCCGGAGCAGAAAATCACGATTGTGGAGGCGAGCGACTCAGCATCGATGGAGCTGCCCGCAATGCTGATCCCAGAAACCCAAGTGCCGACTCCGAAGCCAGCTCCGGCCCCTCCACCCAAGGCAGCGCCTTCGGGACCAGAGCAGCGAAGCCACGACCGAATCCGAGAACTCGCCCACAAGGGTCGAGACCCGAACCAGATCGCTGCAGAGGTGGGAAGACCGATCGGAGAGGTACAGCTCATCCTCGCCCTGGGCCGCGAAGATGATGCAGGAGCCGTGGAATCTGAGGATTCGCCTTGACCCACGGGGGGGCCGAAAGTAGCGTCCCCCCCCTGACAATTCGTCTAACGCGGGGTAGAGCAGTTGGCAGCTCGTCGGGCTCATAACCCGGAGGTCGCAGGTTCGAGTCCTGCCCCCGCTACCATGGCAGCTCTGGAGGGAAACCTTCGGAGCTGTCTCTCTAGAAGGCAGTTACGCCGAAACGCTTCCGTGTAAGAAGCGTTACCCGCGGGACCGCGGCGCGGCATTCAACCAAGGAACGCCGGATAATTTATCCGGCGTAGGTTGAGAGGTCCCGCGTGCCGCGTTCAAAGTCCTTCATTCCCACCTTCCGCCGTCACAAGGCTTCCGGCCGTGCGTTCGTCGAGATCGATGGACGTCGCCACTACCTCGGAGCTCACGACGACCCGGCGACTCGCGAGAAGTACGACCGTCTCATCGCGGAGTGGCTCGCGAACGGGCGGCAGCTCGCCGTCGCCGACCCGACCGGGCTCACCATCACCGAGCTCTGCTGGCGTTTCTGGCAGTGGTCGGGCACGTATTATCGCAAGCCTGACGGCTCCCCGACGAGCGAGCGCGAGCACTACCGAACCGCGCTTCGGGGTCTGCGACACCTCTTCGGGAGCACCCTCGCAGCCGAGTTCGGTCCCCTCGACCTGAAGGCCCTCCGCTCTGGTTGGGTGCAGGGCCGGATTCCAAGGATGCGGGGGCCGGCGTCCCGAAAGTACGCCAACGAGTTGACTGCCCGGGTGAAACGTGTCTTCCGCTGGGCGGCGGAAAACGAATTGGTGATTGCGGCGGTCTTTCAGGGACTGCAAGTGGTGAAGGGCCTCCGAAGGGGACGGTCGGAGGCGCGCGAGACGGAGGCAGTCCTACCCGTGAGCCGCGATCACGTGGACGCGATTCGTCCGTTCCTCGGTCGGCAGGTCTGGGCCATGGTGCAGGTTCAACTGCTGAGCGGGGCTCGTTCGGGCGAGATCGTGGATCTCCGACTCGCGGAAGTTGACCGCTCCGCAGTGGTCTGGATCTACCGTCCTCAGGATCACAAGACCGGTCACCGGGGGATCGACCGGGAGATTTACTTCGGCCCGAAGACTCAGATCATCCTCCGGGAGTTTCTGCAGCGGCCGCCGCTCGCCTGGTGTTTCTCACCCCGTGAGAGCGAAGAGCAGCGCCGAGCGGCGGTTCACGCTCAGAGGAAGACGCCGCTGAGCTGCGGCAATCGACCGGGCACCAACCGGCGTCGCAACCCAACCAAGGAACCGAGAGACCGCTACGACACTGATTCCTACCGTCGCGCGATCCACCGCGCCTGTGACAAGGCAGGGATTTCTAGCTGGAGCCCACATCAGCTCCGGCACACTCGGGGGACGGAGATTCGTAGCGCCTCAGGCATCGAGGCGGCGCAGGTCTTTCTGGGGCATCAGCGTGCCGACGTGACTCAGGTCTACGCCGAGAGGGATCGCAACCTGGCGCTAGAGGTGGCCCGCACCACTGGTTAGCCTGACCGGTCACCGTGACGTACACCCATGAGAGGAAGGCAAATGAACGTCGACTCCAACGGGAAATACGATCTACTGCAGCTCGGCACTCCAACTCAGGCGCTCTCGGAGAACCTCCTCCAGAGCGCACTCGAATGCGAGCGAACAGGGACTCTCGAGCGTTTCTGGCGCGACGACAACGGCGAACCTTACGTGGCTAGAACCCTTCACCGCCCGCACGCCCTCATCGTTCTCGCGAGTCAACTCACTGACCGAGTCAACCTGCTGGAGCAGGGTGTGGCGGAGGGCTCGTACACGATCGAGGAGTGTGCGGCCGGGATCGAGCACTGGATCGCAGCCTTCGTTCGTGCGGTCCAAATCTACCGTCAGTCGAGCGACGAGGATCTGGGTCCCCTCCCCGATCCCGGGGGGAGAAGTGCTGCCACATTCGCCCGCGTGGTCGCGGACTGGAGCGAGGCCTGGGGCGTGCGCAGGTCGGCTCATCGAGTGAACTGCATCGATCTGGACTTCGTCCTGGATCTGCCCGGCTCCAGACTCGTCGGGAGAAGAGATGGAGACGGCCCTGCTCCGTGGTTGGACCTGCGACCCTCCGAGGTCCTTACGATTCAGCGGCTGCTGACCTCCGAGACCCCGCTGACTCATCAAGCCATCCGGGCGATGGAGGGGTGCAGCTACCACGGACTGATCAAGGAGCTCAAGGAGAGATTTCAGTCTGCATTTGGAGAAAACCAGGTGCTCATCGATCAACTACCAAGGGGGGGAATGAGACTTCGGCCACGGATCGCTGTGTTCCACGGTCGAGGTGAGCGATTCTCACCCGAGTCAGCCGAGTGAGGCTGGTTTGCAGACCTCACGAGTAGGCATCGGATGAGGATGCCGGGGTAGCTGCAACGACACAGAATCCAGTTCCACGTCTGAGGGGAGCTGGAAGTGACCGAGCCGGACAAAACCTGGATCACCCTGTCGCAGGCGAGCAAGACAATTCCCGGCCGTCCCAGTTCGTCCACGATCTGGCGGTGGATTCGCACCGGAATCCGGACGGCCGACGGAGATCGAGTCCGACTCCGCCATATCCGTGTGGGACGCCGGATCTTCATTTCCCCGGACGATCTCAATCGCTTCTTTCGCGACATCGCTGCAAGAGACTGGCAACCGCGACCTCAGCCCCGCGATCTGCTTGAAGGCAATCCGATTCCGGCTGCACACACCGAGATCATTGAGGCTCGACTCCGACAGGCAGGGATCTGATGTGGCGCTCCGGCCGAGTCACGGATGCCCCGGGGCTCCCGATCAATGCCTTCGATCACGTTCTGGAGCTCCTCGGTCGAATAGGCAGGATCAGGCGATATGGGGCGAAATGGGTGGGCCACTGCCCGGCACATGAGGATCGAACTCCGAGTCTCTCCGTTCGACTCGGGACAGGCGAGCGAGTCCTGCTCCACTGCTTCGCGGGCTGTACGTTTGAAGCTATCTGCAGGGCTCTTTCTGTCGATCCTCTGTACCTACGCGGAATCAAGACCACTTCGCTCTGGAGCCTTCGGAAGCGGAAGAAAGTCGGTCAGCCGCGGCGAGCCCCCGAAGGAAGAGTCGCGCTTGAGGAGCCCTTCGTCACTCAACTTTGGACGGCCTGCAGATCGCGAGCACGGTCCGACGAGTACGTAGATGAAGATCGGGAGGTCTACCTGTACCTCAATCGCCGTCGCCTTCTCGAAGCAATCGACGAAGGGCTACTCGGCATCCTCCCTCATGACGGTGAACTCCCCGCTCCCTTCCCTCAATGGGCGAGATCGGGCTACCGCCTTGTCGTCCTTCTCCACAACTCACAAGGCGAGGCAAGATCGGTCCAGTTCCGAGCCATTCGCAAGACTAAGCCCAAGGTCCTCGTTCCGCGTGGAACGAGACTCAAGTCGCTTGAGGCCGAGCCCGATCAGCAAGCAAGATCGGCGGGCGACCGCGAGAGCCACCCGCCCGATCGGTCTCGGTCCGCGTCGGCGCTCGGGGTGCTTCCCAGCAGAG
>JAQBGV010000056.1:0-8733 GCA_032128395.1 Planctomycetota bacterium
CCCGCCACCATCTCGCCGGACGAAGCGGCCGCCCTGGTCGAGGGGGTGATCGGCGGCCTCCCTGAAGTGGTCCGGCGGGCGCTCGCCGAGGTCCAGGTGGTGATCGACGACCTCCCCCCACTCGCTCTCGTGCGCTCGAGCGGCGGCAGCGTGCACCCCGACATCCTCGGACTCTATTCCGGCCAGGACCTGACGGAACGCTCGCATTTCGATCCTGGGGGGCTCCCCTCGATGATCCATATCTTCCGAAGGAACCTCGAACGCATCGCCTTCGACCGCAGGGAACTCGAGGAAGAGATCCGGATCACGCTGCTGCACGAAGTGGGGCATCACCTCGGGCTCGATGAGGAGGATGTGGATCGGTTGGGCCTGGGGTAGGGGCCGCTCTCCTCTCTACCGCGCGACCTTGCCCTCTGCCCTCTGCTTCAGCAGTGCCGCGACGTGCGTCGACTCCCATACGAAGTCGGGGAGTTCTCGGCCGAAGTGGCCGTGGACCGCGGTTTGGCGGTAGATGGGGCGTTTGAGGTCGAGGTGTCGGATGATGCCCGCGGGGGTCAAGTCGAACACGTCGCGCACCGCGCGCACGATCTCGAGATCGGGGATCACCCCTGTTCCCTCGGTGTCGACCAGGACGGAGACCGGGTCTGCGACCCCGATCGCGTAGGCGATCTGGACCTCGGCGCGGCGGGCGAGACCGGCTGCGACGATGTTCTTGGCGACGTGGCGCGCCATGTAGGTCGCGGAACGGTCGACCTTCGACGGGTCCTTGCCGCTGAACGCGCCTCCCCCGTGCCGTCCGCGACCGCCGTAGGTGTCGACGATGATCTTCCGCCCCGTCAGTCCGCAGTCCCCCTGGGGTCCCCCGCGCACGAACCGGCCGGTCGGATTGATATGGAAGATCGTGCGGTCGTCGAGCAGGTCGCTGCCGATCGTCGCTCGGATCACGCCGTCGAGGAGGCACTCGCGCAATTCGTCGTTCCCGACCTCGGCGGAA
This sequence comes from Planctomycetota bacterium, assembly GCA_032128395.1. Taxonomy (GTDB): domain Bacteria; phylum Planctomycetota; class UBA8108; order UBA1146; family UBA1146; genus JAQBGV01. Next base: position 995 of record JAQBGV010000056.1, read on the forward strand.
TGCTGCGAACTGAATACCACGGTGTCGACCCGGGTCGGGGTGTCCCCGACGTACTCGGCCGTCACTTGGCACTTCGCGTCGGGACGGAGGAACGGTGCCTCGCCGGAGCGGCGCAGTTCCGCGTGCTTCTCTACGAGGCGATGAGAGAGGTGGATCGGGAGCGGCATCATCTCGGGGGTCTCATCGCAGGCGAACCCGAACATCATCCCCTGGTCTCCCGCTCCCTGAGCCTTGGAAGCGCTGGCGTCGACCCCCATCGCGATATCCGGGGACTGCGTACCGATCGAGACCATCACCGCGCAGGTGCCCGCGTCGAAGCCCATGCTCGAATCGGTGTAACCGATCTCTCGGATGGTCTGGCGGACGATCTCGGGGATCGAGACGGTCGCCTTCGAGGTCACCTCCCCGGCGATCACGACGAGGCCGGTGGTGACCATCGTCTCGACCGCGACCCGGCTCTCCGGGTCCCCAGTGAGGTATCCATCGAGGATCGCGTCGGAGATCTGATCGGCGATCTTGTCGGGGTGGCCCATCGCGACTGACTCTGAGGTGAACAGGACCCGTTCCATCGACATCGGAAATCCTCTCTGGGGAATCTAGTGCCGGCTCGCAGCCGCGCCGACCCCCAGAATGCTAGCGGGAACCGGGGGTCGAATCCACTGGAGCGGGGCTCTCGGCCGGGGCTTCCACCGCATCCGAAGCGCGTCGGGCGTCGAGAAGCGCGGTGAGGCGATCTGCGCTGCGCTTCGCCGCCCCCCGTGACCGCGCGATTCGGCCGAGTCCCTGCTCCACCCGCTCCGCCCGGCGCTCGGGCGCTCCGAGGGAGCGAGCGACGGTCTCGGTGAGCCCCCGCTCACCCACTTCGGTGCACGCGCCGCCACCCGTGAGCAGCGAGACCTGGTCGCGGAAGTTCGACATGTGTGGGCCGTGCACGGTCGCCACCCCGGCGAGCACCGGTTCGAGGATATTGTGCCCCCCCCGCGGGATCAGGCTCCCCCCCACGAACGCGACATCGCCGACCGCATAGAGCTCGGCGAGCTCGCCGGTCCGGTCGAGAACCACCACCGCCGGTCGGTCCCCCTCCGGCTCACCGTACCGCTCGACCGAGAATCCTTGCTCCCGTACCAGCGAGGCCACGGCGTCCGAGCGCTCGGTGTGGCGCGGTGCGAGGAGGAGAGAAAATTCGGGCCATCGCTCCCGAAGCACTCGGTGGGTCGCGAGGATCGTCTCCTCTTCGCCAGGATGAGTGCAACCCGCGACCCACCGCCGCGATCCGGCCGGGTATCCGAACCTGCTCTCGTACCGCTGCCGCACCGCGGCGGGGTCGGCGAGAGGGGGCAAGTCGAACTTCAGGTTGCCGAGTGGGTGGATCCGATCGAAAGGAACCCCCAACTTCGCGAAGCGCTCGGCAGAGGCCTCGTCGCACGCGTGGACTTCGGCGAGTCGCCGGAAGATCGGACGTGCGAGCTTCGAGAAGCGTCGAAGTCGGCGGAAGCCCCGCTCCGAGATCCGCCCGTTCGCGACGACGACGGGGATCCCCCGGGAGCTTGCTTCGAGAATGAGTTGCGGCCACACCTCGAGCTCGAGGAGCACGATCATGCTCGGTCGAGCGCGTCCGAGGACCCGCCGGACGCACAGCGAGAGATCGAGCGGAAAGAGCTGGACCGGGATCTCGGGGTATCGCGCGCGCGCGACTTCTCTTCCGGTGGTGGTGGTCACGGAAAGTACCAACTCCGCGCCGGGGCGCACTCGCGCGATCTGCTCCAGGAGGGGTCCGGCCGCGGCGAGTTCGCCGACGCTCACGCAGTGGACCCAGATCCGCTCCCGCTCGGGGCGTGAGATCCGCCAACCGCCGAAGCGTTCTCCGAGAGCACCGACCCCTCGGCCCCTGGCGATCACCAGAAACCCGAGCCAGGGCAATGCGAGAAGGAGGACGGGAATAAGGAGCAGATCGAGGAGGAATCCGCGCAGGAACGCGGTCGCGCTCACTCCTCGAACCTGCCGCAGCACTTCTTGTACTTGCGGCCGCTCCCACAACTGCAGGGGTCGTTGCGACCGACCTTGGGGGCTTCGTTGACGATCTGTTTCACCGTCGACGCACCCTTGGACCCCTCGATCCCCGCCTGCATTCGCTGCCCATGCTGCTCGAACTGCCGTTCGACGTGACCACCGGAGAGGGCGTTTCCACCCTTCCAGGTCGAGGCGAGTTGACGCTCCGCCTCGTCCTCGTCGATCTTCATGCGGATCCGCGGCACCAGCCCGCAGTAGTCTTCCTTGAGCGCCTGCAGCATCTCGCGGAAGAGCGTCAATCCCTCTTTCTTGTACTCGAGCTTCGGATCGACCTGGGCGTACCCTCGCATCCCGATCCCCGCGCGCAGGTGGTCCATCGCGTGGAGATGGTCCTTCCACTTCTCATCGACGTTCGTCAGCATGATGTAGTGGAGGATCCGATCGAAGTGCTCGCCGAAGTGCTCCCGCTTGTCGCGGAGGATCGCCGCGTAGCCCTCCTTCGTCGATTCGACGAACCGCTCGACCTTCCGGGTCTTCACGACGTCGTCGGGGATCTCGATCGCGAACTTCTCCTTGATCCAGTTCGCGATCGCCCGCTCCTCGCCCTCCTCCCCCGCCTCGGGCTCGTCCATCCTCTCGGCCTCGAGGGCCGCACGGCCGTACCCCTCGACGGCATCGCTGACGTGTTCGAGGATCAACCCTTCGAGGTTCTCGCTCATCAGGATTCGGTGTCGAATGCGGTAGATCAGCTTCCGCTGCTGGTCCATCACGCCGTCGTACTCGAGCAGGTTCTTCCGAATCTCGAAGTTGCGCTGCTCGACCTTTTTCTGGGCCCGCTCGATCGCGCGCGAGACCATCGGATGGGTGATGTCGACCCCTTCGTCCATCCCGAAGCGCTTGAGGAGGCCGGAGACCCGCTCGGAGGCGAAGATCCGCATCAAGTCGTCCTCGAGGGAGAGGAAGAACAGTGACTCCCCAGGGTCTCCCTGACGTCCGCAGCGGCCGCGCAACTGGTTGTCGACGCGACGCGACTCGTGTCGCTCCGAACCGATCACCATCAGACCGCCCCGATCGACCACCCCATCGCCGAGGACGATATCGGTCCCGCGCCCGGCCATGTTCGTCGCGATGGTGACGTTCCCCGCCTGACCGGCTTCCGCGATGATCTCGGCCTCGCGCTCGTGGTGCTTCGCGTTCAGGACGTTGTGGCGGATCCCGCGTTTCTCGAGTCGGTCGGAGAGGAGCTCCGAGGCCTCGATCGACACCGTCCCGACCAGCACGGGCCGTTGGCTGCGCTGGACCTCGGCGATCCGGTCGGCGATGGCGTTCCACTTCTCACGCTTGGTGCGATAGATCACATCGGAGTTGTCGTCGCGACGGATCGGCCGGTTGGTCGGAATCGTGACCACATTGAGACGGTAGATCTCGCGGAATTCCTCGGCCTCGGTCATCGCCGTTCCGGTCATCCCCGCGAGACGTTCGTAGAGTCGGAAGAAGTTCTGGAAGGTGATCGTGGCGAGGGTCTGGTTCTCGTCCTTGATCCGCAGCCCCTCCTTCGCCTCCACCGCCTGGTGGAGACCGTCCGACCACCGACGCCCGTCCATCAAGCGGCCGGTGAACTCGTCGACGATGAGGATCCCGCCGTCCTTGACGACGTAGTCGACGTCGCGCTTGTGGAGGTGGTGCGCCTTGAGCGCCTGCTCGATGTGGTGCGGCCAGTGCATGTTGCCGGGGGTGTAGAAGGACTCGAGCCCGACGAGTTTCTCCGCGAACTCGACCCCATCCTCGGTGAGGAATGCGGCCTGTTCCTTTTCCTTCACCTCGAAGTGGACGTCGCGCTGGAGCTGCGTCACGACCTTGTTCGCACGGTCGTAGATATCGGTCGATTTCTCCGCCGGCCCCGAGATGATCAGCGGGGTTCGCGCCTCGTCGATCAAGATCGAGTCCACTTCGTCGATCAGCGCGAAGTGCCGATGCTTCTGAACCTGGTCCTCGGGGCGGATCTTCATGTTGTCGCGCAGGTAGTCGAAGCCGAACTCGTTGTTGGTGCCGTAGGTGATGTCGCAGTCGTAGGCGAGGTGCCGCTCCTCGTTCCCCATGTTCGCCTGAATCGAACCGACCGTCACGCCGAGTCCCTCGTACACGGGGCGCATCCACTCGGCGTCGCGCCGGGCGAGATAGTCGTTGACGGTGACGAGGTGCACACCCTTTCGGGGGAGCGAGTAGAGATAGAGCGGGAGGGTGGCGACGAGGGTCTTTCCCTCGCCGGTGACCATCTCGGCGATCCCCCCCTGCGCGAGAACGATCCCGCCGACCATCTGCACGTCGAAGTGGCGCATCACCGCCCCGGCCCCGGTGCGGAGGTGCCTCCGGGCGGACTCGCGGACGCAGGCGTACGCCTCGGGGAGCAGGTCGTCGAGGGCAACTCCTGCCTCGAGGCGGTCGCGGAAATCTGCGGTCTTCCCCACGAGCTGCTCGTCGGAGAGCTTTTGGAGCCCCGGCTCGAAAGTGGCGATCTGCGCCACGGTCGACGCCATCGCGTTGACGATGCGCTCGTTGCGGGAGGGGATGCCGAGGAGCTTGCGGAACTTGCCGAGCATGGGTGCGCTGTACCTATTCTTCCATTCGGCCCCGCCTTGGGGAGGGTGACGCGGGAGGTAGGGTAACGCGTCCCGAGACCCCCGCAACCGAAGACGAGAGGGCTAGGAGGCTGTCGGAGCGCTCGTTCGAGGCGTCGTCGAGCGACGGCATCCTAACCCGGCGCTCGGAAGGTCCCGCGGAGCGCCTGGAGCGAGGCGATTCCTTCCCCGGCGAGGAGGGAGCGGAGTCGGTCGAGCCAGCTGACCAGGCAGGCGGGATCTCGATAGAGGTGTGTCCCGACCTGGACGAGGCTCGCACCGACCGAGGTGAATTCGAGAACGTGTTCCGGGTCGGCGATGCCCCCGATGCCACAGACCGGGATCTGAACCGCCTGAGAGACCTCCCACACCATGCGCAGCGCGACCGGGCGGATCGCCGGGCCGGAGAGTCCACCGGTCGCGGTGCCGATGCGGGACCGCCCGGTGCGCCAATCGACCGCCATCCCACGGAGCGTGTTCACCAGGGAGACCAGGTCCGCGCCCGCCGCTTCTGCGGCCCGCGCCTGCTCGACGATGTCGGTGACGTTCGGGGTGAGTTTTGCCATCAGCGGGGCATCGGTCAACGGTCGGATCGCGCCGATGAGTTGAGCGGTCGCTTCGGGATCGAGGCCGAAGCGGAGCCCTTCGGTGACGTTCGGACAGGAGACGTTCAGTTCGAATCCGACGACCCCCTCTTCCTCGTGAAGAGCGGCGACGACCTGCTGGTAATCCTCGATCGTGCGGCCGACCACATTGACCAGGATCGGCGAACCGAATCGGCGGAGCATCGGCAGGTACCGTTCGCGAAACGCGACGAGCCCAGGATTCTGGAGCCCGATCGAGTTCAGCAGCCCGGCGGGGGTCTCGAAACAACGCGGAGGAGGATTTCCGACGCGAGGCTCCGGACTGATCGACTTCGGCACGATCGCGGCGAAGGTCCCCGGAGCGATGAACGGCTCGAACTCCTCGCCGTAACCGAAGGTCCCGGAGGCGGGGAGGACGGGGTGTGGGAGCCGCCACTCCCCCCGACGGGTCGGGACCACCACGGAAAGGTCGACCGCAGCAGGATCGACGACAGCGCGGTCCGGCTCGACTCTGCCACGAGGTTGCATGGTGTGCGCCAATCATGCGAGCTCCGGGGGACCCAGCGCCCTAGGAGCAAGGCAATCTGAACCGATCCCGGCCCGAGAGCCAAGCACCGCTTGGGAGGACCGTGCCACGGAGAAGTCGCCCGGCATGAATCGGGAAAGCGGGGGAGCGTGAACCGCGACCGCCCACCCTACCACCGAGCCGAAGGCGCGGCGTTTGTGGGTGAATCGCGAGCGGCACTGCCGCGAGCGAGAGGTGCACAGAGAAAGCCCCCTCAAACAACCCCAGCCGGCACTCCCCCGCCGACGTCCCAACCCGAGCCAAAGGCGAGGCGTTTGTGGGTGAATCGCGAGCGGCTCCGCCGCGAGCGAGAGGGGGCTTTGCGAAAGCTCCCTCAAGAATACAGCGAGGGGGCTTTTCGAAAGCCCCCTCAACAACTCAGTACCTTTCCGCCTTTCGCTGGCAGTCGACGCAGTAGGTCGTCCAGGGGATCGCTCTCATGCGCTCCTTCGCGATCTGTTGCTCGCACTCGTTGCAGAATCCGAAGTCGTTCGCTTCGATCCGACGGAGTGCGTCGTCGATCTTCTGCACCACCCCGGATTCATTCTGGAGAAGGCTGAGCGCGAACTCTTGGGCGATGCTCTCCGACCCGAGGTCTGCCTCGTCGCCGGAAGCGCTGTCGCGCTCCCCATCCTTGGAATTGTAGGCGTGACCGATACTGTCGATGTTTCCGGTCAGGAGACTGCGACGCTCGAGGAGTATGGTCCGGTACTCCTTCAGTTCCTTCTTCGTCAGCTTCTTTGCCACTCGAGTCGATCCGTCCACGTCAGAGGGCGGGGGTGAATTCGGCGCGTCCGGGGGTCGACCCCGCGCGCCTTGTCCCACCCCAAATCTGAGGCTACGCTGCGCCGGGGCCACTCCGCCCCCCCGCACCGTGACTCCCCAGGATGGGTTCCCCGAACTGGTTTCCCCGTTTGGGACTCCTCACATCTGGGGCGGGATTCTAGGAAGGCACCTCGATGGCTGCAACCTCCGACCGGAGGAGAGGAGCACGTCCCCCGAGAGAATCCCAGGGGTCCGAGGCAGCTCCGAGCGAGATTGCCGAATTCGAGGCATATCTCTCCCTAGAATGCGGGCTTGCCGAAAATACCATCCAGGCCTACCGGCGGGACCTCGTCCGATTCGCCCAGTTCGCGGACGACCGACGAGTCCAATTTCCGGCCTGCATCGACCGAAGAACGGTCCTCGCCTACCTGGAGGCGGAGCGAAATCGCGGCTCCGCGGTCCGATCCCGCCGGCGACGGCTCTCCTCCCTGCGCACCTTCTATCGCTACCTCGTGGTCGAGGGACGCGTCGGTGGGAACCCGGCGACCGGGATCGAACTGCCCCGAGATTGGCGACGCCTCCCCCGTGTCTTGCGCCCCGCTGAGGTCGAACGACTCGTCGCGGCTGCGGAGTCGATCCCGGCCCGCACCGGCCGACGAGATCGCGCGATCATCGAGCTGCTCTACTCTTCCGGACTGCGTGTCGGGGAGCTCTGCGGCTTGCGGCGCAGCGATCTACGCCTCGAGGAGGGATTCCTCCGTTGCCTCGGAAAGGGGAGCAAGGAACGCCTCGTCCCGATGGGTGCGCAGGCGATCACCGCGATCTCCTGCTACCTCGAAGCAGAGCGCCCGACCGGTGGCGGGGATCGACTCTTTCTCTCCGTGCGCGGCCACCCTCTGACCCGCGAGACGATCGCGCGATTCATGCGCCGCGCGGCGCTCGCCGCGAATCTCGAACGGGGGATCACGCCGCACACCCTCAGGCACAGCTTCGCGACACATCTGCTCGAGGGGGGGGCTGGGCTGCGGGAGGTGCAGGAGATGCTCGGCCACGCGGACATCCGCACTACGGAGATCTACACGCACGTGGATCGAAAGAAACTGAAGGAAACACACCGAAAACATCATCCGAGGGGCTGATCCGGGGGCGTGAGCAAGCCGGCGACGTCCGAATCGAGGTTTTCCGACCGCCTCCTAG
>JAQBGV010000057.1:0-25660 GCA_032128395.1 Planctomycetota bacterium
AGGAGGCACCGCGACCCACGATCGGGATCGCGAGGTCCCCGGTCGTCGCGGGATCGACGGGAGTGAAGGTCGCGCCGCTCCCACTCGGTCTATTCCAGAAGAGCTGAGCGGGTTGACGATACTTCTGACTCGGTTGGACGACGGTGATCTCCTCCTCGAGGTGCCCGTTCGTCTGCAACAGATCGAGTCGGCCGTCGAGGTCGACGTCGAAGAAGAACAGACCGAAGGTGAGCATGCCACGGCTGACGGGGCCGATTCCCTCGATGATCGCCTCGTCGGTAAACTGCCCCGTCGACAGGTCGCGTACGTACAGCGAGGTCATCTCGTTCGCGAAGTTCCCGATCCCGATCCCGAGCGCCGCGTCATTGCGGAAGTGCCCCGCGTCGGTCCCCATCGCGCCGGTCGAGAGCCCGTTCGAGTCGAATGCGACGCCACTCTCGGCTCCGATCTCCTCGAAAGTGCCATCGCCCCGGTTGCGGAAGAGAAAGTTCTGCACCGTGTCGTTGGCGACGAACAGGTCAAGATCGCCGTCCTCATCGATATCGAGCGGCACGAACGCCAGCGCTTTCGAGATGGGTTTCCCGGTCGCCGGATTTCGGACGTGTAAGCCCGCGGCCTCCGCGACCTCCTCGAAGGTGCCATCGCCGCGATTCCGGTAGAAGTACGGATCCGATCCCTCGAAGTTCGTCGGCGGGCCGTACGCGCGTCCGACCCCGACGAGCTTGTAGTCGACCTCGAAGTCGATCTGCCGGGTCCAGTGGACGTAGTTGCAGACGAACAGGTCGAGGTCGAGGTCGCCATCCGCGTCGAAGAAGCCGGCACCCATGCTCCACCGCCCCGCCTCCCCCGCGACCCCCGCGTCCGCGGTGGAGTCGGTGAAGCGCCCTCCGTCGTTTCGGAAGAGACGATTCTCACCGAGGGCGGAGACGAACAGGTCGGGATCGCCGTCCCCATCGATGTCCCCGACCGCGACTCCGGTGCCGAAGAGGCTGATCGCGAGTCCCGCTTCCACCGTCGCGTCTTCGAATCTTCCGGTGCCGTCGTTGCGGTAGAGACGCAGGGTCGGAGCGGAGGATTCGCGGGGGGCTTCCCCCGGCCACCAGGTCGCATTGACGAGCAGGAGGTCCGGGTCGCCATCGCCCTCCACATCGAAGAAGGCGCAACCCGAGCCCATCGTTTCAGGCAGGAGCTTCTCGCCCATCGCGCCGTTGACGTGCACGAAGTCGATCCCGCACTCCCGCGTGATGTCGGTGAACGGCAGGGGCGGGGGGGATGCGCCGCGATCCTGCCCTCGGGGGAGAACGGTCGGGGTGTCTTCGATGACGGTCGGGGGTTCGGTCTGATCGTGGAGGATGACGACCCCCGCGATGACGATGGCGAGGACGATCGCCACCCCCGCCGACCAGCGGAACGCGCGACCGATGACGCGGTCGTCCTCCGGGACGAACTCCTCGTCGGAGCCGAGCTCCGGAGGTTCGCCGCGTCGAACTTCGGTCATCGCCCACCTCCCTCGCTGGTCGCCGCGGGGGGGAGTTCGTACGCCCCGTCCCGTCCGAGGTCGTAGATGACGATCGCCTCCGCCGCGTGGTCCGCGGCGGGATTCTCGGCGCGGTGACGCGAGATCGCGTGGTCGCGCGCGTTGTCATCCGGCTTGTACTTCCGGTGGAGAGCCTGGTGCTCCGCGCTCCTCTCCGACTCCCCGAGCTCCGCGTACACCTGGCCCAGATCGTAGTGCGCGGTCACATTCTCGGGATCGATCTCGAGCGTCTGCTCGAATCGCTCCGCGGCGGCCCGGAGGAACAGTTCGCGACGCTCTCGGTTCGCCTCCCCGCGCTCCGAGCGGGCCCGCAGGTAGAGCGTGTTCCCCAGCTCGTTCAAGAGCTGGTAGTCCTTCGAGAAGTCGAACTCGCGATCTCGGGCATTTTGCCACTTGGTCTCGACGAGGGCGGTAAAGCTGTCGATGGCATCGTCGAGGTGACCGTTCTGCTTGTTGACCATCCCCGTGAACCAGGCGACCGACCAAGGGTACGCGGGAGGATCGTGATCGGCGGCACGGCGCAGCGCCTCGACCGCATCCCCGAGCCGTCCTTCCTTGAAATACACGCGGGCGCGGTTGAGCGGCCCGTCCGGCCTGCCGAGCCGTTCGACCTCGGAGAACGCGGCCTCGGCCTGGCGCAATTCGCCCTTCGCCGAGCCTTGGTTCCCCTTGCGGAGCAGCCCGATGCCGTAGTCGTTCCACCGCTGCCATTCGGGGGGAACCGCGGCGGAGTCGCCCGCCTCGCTCGGCGCGGGGGCTCCGCGGACCGGAAGCGTGACGCGATCGCGCGCGAGGGTCGTGATCGGGAGTTCATTGACGTACTCGGGGCCGTAGACGTGCTTCATGTACGCGGTGTCGAACTTCCGGTACTCGAGCTTCACGTCGATCGTGATCGCGCGGTCGGCATCCGGCGGCACGATCAGCCGGTAGTGGATGGCATCCGCTGCCCCGGGCGGGATCTGGTGGTCGTAGAGGGGGACGAAGATGTCCTGCGCGTTCCGCCGATCGATGCGATTCCCCTCCCGGTCAAGGATCAACGCGTTGACGGTGTGCGCCCAGGGGTCGACCTCGCCGTCCTCGCCCCGTCCCCCCGATCGCCCGATCACTCGGCCTCCGGAGGTGGCGGTGACGTTCAGCCAGATCTCGTTCGAGTCCACGGTCCCCTGCGTGAAGACGTGGCCCATTTTCAGCGTGCGGATCACCGTCTCGATCAGGTACGCCCGCCCCGGTTCGAGGGTGGGGACTTCGGGGCGGAGCGGGGCGTGGAGCGTGCCGTCGATCCGCCCCTCCTCCTTCACGCCGAAAATGTCGACGCGCATCACCCCCTCGAGGAACTTCCGGTGCTTGTCGTTGACCCATGCGGGCATGTCGAGCAGGTGAGGAATCGCGGTGTTCGCCGAGGGAAATTGGTGATCGTGGACCGTGAGAGCGCCGCTGTCGTCGAAGTGTCGGGCGCCGAAGTCCTCGGAGGCCAGGAGCGGCATGTGGCACTCCGAGCAGTTGTGCGTCGCCTTCGGCGGATAGTAGAAACTCGCGACACCATGCCCGGAGACGCCGCTCAGGAGGTACGTGTCGTAGTGGTTCTGTCCCCGCAGCCACTTGTAGTGATTCAGCTCTTCGGGGAGGTGGACCTTGTGGCAACCGGCACAGAACTCGGCGGTCTTGTGGAGTGGCTTCAGGAACGACTTCTTGTGGAAAGCCGGCTTCCCTTTGACGAGCTGTCGGTTCACCCACTGGAGGAAGCGGTTGTCGCTGAACGTGAACGGGTAATGGAGCGGCTCCTCGATGGTGAAATCGGAGTTCCCTCGGTTCGAGTTCACGTTCGTGATCGCGTGACAAGCGGTGCACGTGATCCCCGCCTGCGCGGTCGGGTGGTTCACATCGTCGAATTCGGGGTCGTCGAAAGCGCCCGAGAAGAACGGAACCGGGTCGTGGCAACCGGCGCAGAAGCGGGATGCCTGCACGTCGCCGTCGCGTTCTAGCGCCACCTTGCGCGTCTCCCGCACCGAGAAGAGGTACGCAGGGTTGTTGAACGAGCTGAACCGGTGCACTCCGTGTGACCACTGTTCGTGGATGTCGGCGTGACACTGGCGGCAGTACTGGTCCATCATCAGGGCCTCGGCGGGGATGAAGTCGCCGGTATTCGTCCGCGCAAGAGATGGGAAGAAGTACTGCTCGCCCGACGCGGGACCCTCGACGTTCCACTTTCGCGGGTCTTGTGCGTGGAGCGCGAGCATGGCGAGCGCGAACACCCCTGCGACCGCCCCCCACGATCCCCCGACCCGCCACCGGATCCGCTTTCCCGCCAGTCGGTGCAGGATGAAGAGCCAGATCACCACGACCGGACAAGCGACGTGGACCCAGTAGGCGACGCTGCGAAACTTCGGGTCCTTGATGTCGATCAGCCCCTCGACCCGGGTCAGAACGATCCCGCTCGCCAGCAGCACGAGGCTGGTACCGAAGAGCGCGTACCCCGCCCGGACCGCCCGCCGGTTCGGTCGGTCGTGGGCATTTCGGATGTGGAGCCCCCCGAAGACCACCACCGGGAGGACGATCGCGAGACCGAGCACGAGATGGCCGAGGAACATGCAGATGTAGAAGAAGTTCTGGTAGGTGTAACCGCTCCACCACTCCGCGATCGTCACGCTCGCGAGGTAGACCGAATTGACGGCGAGGACCGCGAAGAGTCCGAGCACGACCGCGAGGAACCAGCGGAGTCGCGGCCCGACCGCGGGGACGTACTTCTTCCGTCTCCGTGGGGTCGGGGTGGGGGCCTCCATCGGGTTCCTTCCAGGGGGGATCGTCTCAGGGCAGGTTCAGCGCGATGATGGACGTTCGCCGCCTCGTCCCGCAACCGGAATCCGAGGATCTCTCGGACTACGACCCCAGCTTGAATTCTTCCCTTGGGGAGCGTCCCGCGAGGGGGTCAGCGGAATCGTGCCGCGATCATCAGGTGAAAGACGAGAAAGAGTTCTCCCTCGAGGGCGAGCACGATGCGCTTGCCGAGTGGCTTCGATGTAGATCGTGACATCGGGGTATTCCGGCATGACGCACGATCCTACCCGGTCGACCCCCCGCAGGAACTTGACGCTCGGGCGAGAGGGTGCCAATATTCTTTTCGGCGTCGATCCACGCCCAACCTCATCGGCTCCCTCCTCAGCGGGAGCCTGGGTATTTCACCCGAGCGAGGCAAAGGGGGGCACACCCCCGGGTCCAGTTGCCCGAGTGGCATCCGTAGCCCTTCGCATCATCGGGGGCCTCGCGGCTGGGGAGCGTGGTTCTCGGTGTGGACGAAGGAGAACAGGTGCCGAAGCAAAAAGACCTCAAGCGCCTCGTGCGTTCCCGCATGCAGAAAACCGGCGAGTCCTACACCACCGCCCGGATGCAACTCCAGAAGAAGAAGCGAGCGAAGCTCGCCCCCGCCGAGTACTCGAAACTCGCGGGGATGTCGGACGCCTCGGTCGAGAAGGCGACCGGCTGCAACTGGGAGCGATGGGTATTCGCTCTCGATACGGTGGGCGCGCGGGAGATGCCCCACAAGGAGATCGCAAAGCTCGTCGCCAAGAAGTGGCAGGTCGGCGCTTGGTGGGCGCAGATGGTCACGGTCGGATACGAACGCATCCGCGGGCTGCGCGACAAGGGTCAGCGCCGCGGCGGCGGGTACGTGCTCAACAAGAGCAAGACGATCGCGGTGCCGCTCCATACCCTGTACCGAGCGTTCGCGACGAAGCCGGCCCGTCGCCGGTGGCTCGGCGACGTCGATGTGAAGGTGAAGACCTCGACGGTCGACAAGTCGATCCGGTTCCTCTGGGAGGACGGCTCACCGTTCGAGGTGAACTTTTGGGAGAAGGGCCCGGCGAAGAGCCAGGTGCAACTCCAGCACGGGGGCTTCCCGACCAAAGAGATGTCGGAGCAGCAACGCGCGTTCTGGACGGAGCGTCTGGCGGAATTGGCGAAACTGTTGGCATAGTGGCGGGCCCGGGGTGAAGCGTGAAGATGGGACTGGCTCACTTTCGGTGAGCCAGTCCCATCACTCTTTCTTCTCCTACCATCCAGCTCGGGCTCGCAGATAGGGACGCGATGACAAAATCACGCCTCGAGGCGTTCAGCGATGGGGTCCTCGCGATCATCATCACGATCATGGTCCTCGAATTGAAAGTGCCCCATGGCGCCGAATTCGAGGTGCTGGGCCCGTTGGTTCCGGTGTTCCTCTCGTACGTGATGAGCTTCATCTATCTGGCGATCTACTGGAACAACCATCACCACATGCTGCACACCGTGACCGCGATCGACGGTCGGATCCTGTGGGCCAACATGCATCTGCTCTTCTGGCTCTCCATGGTCCCCTTCGTCACGGGGTGGATGGGGGAGAACCACTTCGCGCCCGCGCCTGCCGCGCTGTACGGACTCGTTCTGGTGCTGGCCGCGGTCGCCTACACGATTCTCCAGGCGGCGATCGTCGCTCACCAGGGGGAGAATTCGACACTCCGGACGGCGGTCGGAAAGGACCGGAAGGGGAAGGTGTCGGTCGCACTCTACGTGGTCGCGATCCCTCTCGCGTTCGTGAATCAGTGGATCGCGATCTCTCTCTATCTGGGAGTCGCTCTGATGTGGTTGGTCCCCGATCGGAGGATCGAAAGGGTGCTTCTCGCGCGGGATGAGCGGTAGATCCACTCTCGTCGCGACCATTACATCGCCCGTGACACGGGGCGTCGATCCAGGATCGTGTACGGAAGGTCGTCCTTCCAGAGCTTTGCCGGCATCGCACTCGCCACCGCGAGAGCCCCCGGTGGCGCCCCGAGGACGAAGGGGTACAGGCCGCGAGCCAGAGATGACAGTTCCAACGGCTTCTGGGAGCCGCTCATCGCGCCCCATCGGACAGAGATTCGGCGTCTTGCTCGTCTCCCAGGGAGCCTCTAGACTAGTTCCTTCGTCACACTCGAACCATGGCGGTCCGCGAACACTTCCACCTCAGGAGGTCCCATGTATCGTCGCATTCTCCTCGCCTCCGTTCTCTGTCTGTCCACTTCCGGCATCGCCACCGCCGACTTCTTCTATCCCGACTTCCTCTCGATCACCGGTCTGAACCTGGTCGGGAGCAGTGCGCAGGTCGGAGCGCAGCTCCAGCTCACCCCGTCGACCAATCAACAGCTCGGCGCCGTGTACCGAGTGGATCAGGAGATGATCTCCGACGGATTCGATGTGCTCTTCACGTTCCAGATCTCGATCAACGGAGCGGATGGCTTCACGTTCATCATCCAGAACGAGAGCGCCTCCGCGCTCCTGACCCAGGCGGGGACGACCCTGGGTTACGCGACAGCGACTGCCGCGTGCGGCTTCGTGCCGGAAGACGGGATCACCTCGAGCCTCGTCGTCGAATTCGACACTTGGGACAGCGGTCCTTGCTTCGGAGAGCCGGGGACGGCGCGCCACGTCGCAGTGCACTCCCAGGGCATCCTGCCGAACAGCGGGAACTGGAACGATCGCCTCGACGGCGATGCGAACCCCGTGAACTTCGAGGACGGTGCGACCCACGTCGCGCGGGTGGTGTACGACCCGATCGGCCCCGTTCTGCGGGTCTATCTCGACGACCTGTCCACGCCGCTCTTCGACATCGCTGTGGATCTCCCGAGCCTTCTCGGGACGAACTCCGCGTGGGTCGGTTTCACCGGGACGACCGGTGGGGTGACCCAGACCACGTCGCTCCTCGACTGGAGCTACACCTCGACCGTTCCGGTGACGAACGACTCCTGCCTCGGCGCGATCGAGATGGAGCTGGGGGAGACCTTCGGGTTCGACACCAGTAATGCGACCTCGGACGGCATCGCGCCGAGCTGCGGCGCTGGGGCGCCGGTCGACGTCTGGTACAGATTCGTACCGGTGTGTGCCGGCGACTATCAGATCTCCCTCTGTGGGAGTTCCTTCGACACCCGTCTCGCGGTCTACGACGGGACGGGCGGCTGTCCCGTCTCCGGTGCCATCGCGTGCAACGACAACAGCTGCGGTATCCAGTCGGAACTCACGTTCACGGCCACCGCCGGGGCCCAGTACTACTTCCAAGTAGGTGGAGCGGGGACCGCGACCGGCACGGGGACGATCAACATGACCCAACTCACGGCGGTTCCGGTCAACGACGAGTGCATCTCGGCGACTCCCTACACCGCGCCGATCGGTTTCGGCACCGAGTGCGCGAACTCGGAAGGGATCGACCCCGGTTGCGGCACCGCCGCCGCGTCCCCGGATGTCTGGTTCGAATACACGGTGACCCAGGACGCGCAGATCACGGTCAGCCTGGTGGGATCGCTCTACGACACCGTGCTCGCGGTCTGGGGACCGGGGACGGGCTGCCCCCTTCCGGGGGACATCCCCTTCGCCTGCAACGACGACGCAGTGGGGCCGCAGTCGCTACTGACCTTCAACGCTCTCGTCGGCGAGGTGTACCTGATCCAGGCGAGCGGGTTCGCGGGGGCGACCGGTGTCGGTTCGCTGGAAATCACCGAGGCGCTTACGGTGAATGTCACCGGAGAGCATCTGGTGATCAACGGTGAGATCGGTGGACTCGTCGACAGCACCACGGCGATGGTCAACACCTTGACCGCGGCGGGGATCTCCCCGGTCGTCATCAATGCCTTCGAACCGTTCAGCGGGATCCCCGATACGATCTACTACATCGGGGGGACCTTCCCCTCGAACACCCCGCTCGACGATTTCGGCCTCGGTGACCTGTTCGCGTCGATGATCCTCTCCGGCTCCAATGCGTACATCAGCGGAGGTGATATCTGGGGCTTCGATCCGCCGACGGGGTTCTACGCGGTGGACGGAATCGATGACGCCCTCACGCTCGATGGCGGAGACACTCATATGGGAGGGCAGGGGATCGTGGGCGGCCCGCTCGACGGCGTGGCCCTCGTCTACACGCAGGATCAGGCGGGGAATGACTGGACCGACGAGCTCGTCGTATCGGCGCTCGATTCCCTCGGACCCGATTCCACCGCGGTGTTCCAGGACGATGGTACGGGCGGCGGCAGCTTCTTCAACGTGCTGACGTTCTACGACACCTCCAGCGGGGGGAAGGTCGTCTGCGGGTCGACGGAGATCGGCGGCTACGACAATCCTGCCGCGATCTACTCCGCGATCGCGGACTTCTTCGGAGGAGGCAGCCCAGGGACGCAGTTCCGTCGCGGCGATTGCAACAACGACTCGACGTTCAACATCGCCGATCCGGTCTTCACGCTCTCCGTGCTCTTCCCGACCGGGACGCCTCCCACCCCCGCGTGCAACGACTCGTGCGATGCGAACGACGATGGGGGCCTGAACATCGCAGACGCGGTCGCGATGCTGAGTGAGCTGTTCCCCGTGGGTCCGCCCGCTCCGCTGCCGGCCCCAGGCTCGGCGATCTGCGGAGAGGATCCGACGGCAGACGCGCTCGACTGCCTAGCGAGCTCCTGCCCCTAGAGGCGGGCCCGGTCGCCGCAACGCCCGTCTGCGGCGTTGCGGCGACCTCTCTCTCTCCTCTCTGACCGCAACAGAGACTCCTCATCTCTATTGATCATCCACACTTGTCGCCTGGGACCGCGATCTTGGGGTGGGAAGTTCATTCCAAGCCGACAGTTCCTGCTCGGGCCGCGTCGGTCCGTGGGGACTCGTAGGGCGTCCGGATTCGGACTTTCCGACCGGGGGGGCCCTGTCCGCACGTGCGGAAATGCAATGAGGAGGCCACGCCCTGGCGAGGTGCTCGAGAGTTGGCGGTCACAAGCCCTGTTTCTTGCTCCACCTACAGAGCCTCTGTCGCGGTATTTCGAAACGCAGCTGGGCGTACAGAATAAGGCGGTGATCCGAAGATCACCGCCCCTGTGAGGAGTTGGTCGAGTTCTCGGGGGGAGCTACCCACCCACCGCCTGCTGCAGCGCCTGGAAGTCGGCGATATCGATCCGGCCGTCGCGGTTCGCGTCCAGTGCTTCGACGGGGGCTTTCGGGCGCGGTCCGCCACCGAAGAGCCACTGCAAGAACACGGTGAGGTCGGCGATATCCACATGGCCGTCGTCGTTCGCGTCGCCGAGGACCGCTTTCCCGAGGGTCGGCTGGCTGCGGCGCCCGCCGGTCTCCTGCAGGTCGCGCAGCAGCGCGCCGACGTCTGCGATGTTGAATTGGTCGTCTTCGTTGTAGTCGAAGTCGCGGGTGGAGACGAACTGCCGCGCACCACCGAAGAGAATGTCGAGCATCGTCTTCGCGTCGCTGTAGTCGACCATCTTGTTGGCATCCGCGTCGCCGCGATGGATTTCGACGGAGACGGCGCTGCCGATCGATTGGGCTTCGAGGTGGGCGGTGGATCCGGTGACGAGAGCGGTGAGTGCGATCACGGTCAGGAGCGTTTTCATGGCTTCTTCTTTCGTTTCTCGGTTTGGCCTTGGTTCGACAGGAGCGTCAGCGAGTGGGTGTCGGCGGTACGCGGTTTCGTGCTCTCTCCTTCCTTCCCGCGTGGGTGAGTCGCCGGCGCGCCCTTCGCGCTCACTCCCAAGAGCGGGGAGGAGCGGGAAACCGAACGGAGGAAACGGAGAACTGCGGAGGTGTGTGCTGGGCGAGGTTGAGGGGTCAGACGTGTGGAGCGCTGATCCGATGGGCGCACCGGCTGATGGGGATAACAGCACCAAAATACCCGACTTGCGTGCTGTCTGAGGGGCTGCAGGGTGGTCGAGGTCTGAATATCCTATGAAGAAGTCATCACGGGTGGGAGATCGGGGATAGCGGGTGGGGGCGCTCCACGACAGAAGGGGCGGTGCTCCGAGCGCACTCGGCGTTCCCCCGGCGTCTTTGCGAGAAGATCCATGCGTTCATCGCAGCACTCTGGGCAAGGGTCGCGCGGCGTGCGAGTCAGCTCGACTCGTCCTCGAGCTTGACCCCGAGACCATCGGCGATCCGATTGGCGAACGCGAAGTACGCGGTGATCGCGCAGATGTCGTGGATCGTGCGGTCGTCGAACCCCGCCTCGCGGAGAGCCACGACATCTCCCTCGAGGATCTCCCCCGGGCGGTCGGTCAATTTCAGGGCGTACTCGAGCATCGCCTGATCCGTCGGCGAGATGCTCTGGTCCATGGGGCCGGGAAAGAGGGCCCGGAAGATCGACTCCTGCTCGGGGTCGTCGATCTTTTTCGCGCTGAGCAGTCGACGGAGCCCCGCCCCGTGGTGGATCACTCAGTAGTGGCAGTTGTTCCGGGCCGACACCGCGTACGCGATCAGCTCCCGCTGTACTCTCGTCAGCGGACCCTCGCCGTACATCAATGCACGATACAACTCGTGGTGGAGCCGAATGACGCGGCTGTGCACCCCGTGGATCTGTATGATGTTGTCGCGGTCAGGGATCTGATCCTCGACCGGAATCTCCCCCTCCGGCACCTTGCGGATATGGGCCATCGGTCCTCCTCGCGTGTATCAGAACCCGAGTTCCACCTCCCGTCTACCACGAGCGCTCGATCGACACGAGCCCCCACCCCGCGAGCCGGACCCCAGTACTCCGGCTCGTGATCCGGTATTGTGCGCCCCGAGGACTCGGCGGCGGCGGTTCCTCCTACCAGTGGAGTCTGCGTGAAGCTCATCGGCGTGGTGATCTACTTCGGCATCTTGCTCGCGATCGGCTTCGTGGCCTCGCGGCGGATGAAGGGACTGCGGGAGTACTTCGTCGCCAACAAATCGCTCGGGTTCCTGTCCGTGGCGTTCTCGGCGCGGGCGACCGGAGAGTCGGCGTGGCTCCTCCTCGGGCTCACCGGACTCGGTGCGATGGCGGGAGTGCGCGGCTTCTGGGTGGTCCTCGGGGAGATCCTCGGAGTCGGCGCATCCTGGCTGTTGCTCGCGCGCCCCTTCAAGCGCAGGACGGACCAGTACGACAGCGTCACGGTCCCCGACTACCTGGAGTCCCGTTTCAAGGATCGGAGCCACGGGATCCGGCTCATCGCGGCGATCGCCCTGGTGGTGAACGTGGTGATCTACGTCAGCGCCCAGATCGACGCGACCGGTTCCGCTTTCGAGAGCTTCCTCGGCTGGAACTACACCGTCGGTGCGCTGGTCGGGTTCGGCGTGGTCGTGACCTATGTCCTCTTCGGGGGGTTCGTCGCCATCGTGTGGTCCGACGTGTTCCAAGGATTCCTGATGCTGATCGGACTCGTGGTGCTCCCGGTGGTCGGGCTCATCACGATCGGAGGGTTCGGCACCGCCGCGTCCAGCCTGCACGTGATCGACCCGACGCTCTCGAGCTTCTCTGGGGGTGAGCCTTGGGGGCTGATCCCCATCGTGCAGACCCTCGCCCTGGTGTTCATCGGCCTCGGGTTCCTCGGATCGCCGCAGATCTTCGTCCGCTTCATCGCGCTGAAATCGGAACGCGAGATCCCCCGCGGCACCATCGTCGCGTTGGTGTGGACTCTACTCGCCGACGTCGGTGCGGTGTGCACCGGGATGGTGGGACGCGCGCTCCTCACGAAGGAGGGTCAGGACACGGCGATTCTCGGGGCCGGAGGGCAAGATGTCCTGCCGCTCCTCACCGAAGTTCTCTTCCCTCCGCTCTGGGTCGGGCTCTATGTCGCCATCGTGCTCGCCGCGATCATGTCGACCGTGGATTCGCTCCTGGTGGTGGCTTCGAGCGCCGCGGTGCGAGACTTCTACCAGAAGGTCCTACGTCCGGATCTCCGCGACGATCAGCTGTTGCGGGTCAGTCGCGTGGTCACCTTCGGGATCGCCCTCGTCGCCCTGGCGGTGGCGATGGTCGTCGCGAACACCGCCGAGAACCGCACCATCTTCTGGTTCGTGGTCTTCGGCTGGTCGGGAATCGCAGCCACGTTCTGTCCCACGATCGTGCTCTCCCTCTTCTGGGCTGGATTCACCGCGCGGGGGGCGAAGGTGGCGATGCTCGCCGGGTTCTTCTCGGTCCCGATCTTCAAGTTCGCCGCACCCAGACTGCCGGGGATGTGGGGGGAGTTCTTCGGAGCGCTCGAGGAGCTGACCCCGTCGTTCATCGTGTCCCTCTGCGCTGGGATCGGGGTGAGTCTCTTCGACCGGGCCGGTCGGGAGCGGCTCTCGCTCGAATAGGCGCCGGGACTATTGCTGCGGGAGGCGCGGCCGACGGGATCCGCGCGGTGGATTCTGCCCACCGCTACTTCGACTCGGCGAGGAGTTCGCTGATCCGCTGCTCGAGCTCCATCCCTCCCAGGTTCGTGTAACGGTTCCGACCCTGACGATCGAGGAGGAAGGTCGCGGGGATGCCCCGCACGCCGTTCTTCTGGGGAAGTGGACCCTTGCCACCCTTTCCGTCGTAGATCTGCGGCCAGTCCATGAGGTGCTCGGCGATCAGTTCGCGGAGCTTCTCTTCCTTGCCTGGGTCATCGACGCTCACCGCGAGGACCCGGAACCCCTGTTGCGAAAACTTTTCGTGTGCCGCGAGGACCTCGGGCATGTGCAGCATGCACGGCTTTCACCAGCTGGCCCAATACATCACCAGCAGCACTTCGCCGCGAGAATCGGTCGACGATATCTCGCCACCGGCGAGGCTCGGGCCCTCGACGTCGACGAACGGACGCGGTCCGGTGTAGTCGACGGCGTAGAGCCTCCGGAGCAGGTAGACCCGCTCAGCATCGTCGATCGCAGCGTCGGAGAGGATCGTGGGGATGATGACCTTCTGCAGGAACTCGAGCCCTTCGTCGCTCCCGTGGTCACGACCCCGACGGCCCATCAGCCAGAGGGTCGAGAGATGGTCGTCGGAGTACTCGAGGATCGTCGGCAGCAGGTCTTCGGCGCGATCCCAGCTTCCCGCGTCGCTCCAGTGGACCCCGAGGAGCATCAATCGATGACCGACGACAGGCCGATAGTTCGGCAGCGGGACCCCGTGCGATCGGACGCGCTCGAGGAGTTGGGCGAGAGGGCCCGAGTCGTCTCGATCGAGGGTGCTCACGGCGACTCGCCTCAGGAACTCGAATTCGTCCACCTCGTCGCCATTCCACCGGGCGAGCCACGCTTGGATGTCCACATTTCGCTTCTCGGCATCCTCGTCCGTGAGGAGTTTTCGTGTGACGACCTCGTGGAGGTCTGCGGCGGCATCGGCTGGCCCCGGGGGGGCGAGAAACGTCAGCAGAAGAGCCATCGCCAGGGCCATGATTCCCCTTTCGTGCGGGACGGCGATTGTCGAGGGTCGCCGCCGCATCCTCAAGCCCGCGGTGCTGCGGCCCCGGTCGGCGGGCGCATCGCGGCCAGCATCGTATTCTGCCAGTAAGCCGCCATTCTCGTACCGACCGATCCATTCCGATTCACCGGGAGAACCATGCACAACGTCGAGAACGATCCGAACGCCCAATACGACACGACCCCCGTCGACGCCGCGGAGGTCTGGCTGGACACCGCAACAGTCTGCCGCTCCGAGTCCTGATCGCGGCGTTCATCTGCCCGATCGTCATCGCCTTCGGGGGCCACATGGAGTTCCTCTTCCCGTGGGACACCCTGGGAGAAGACTCGGGGGGGATGGGTGCACTGTTCGTGCTCGTTCCGCTCGTCACCATCGGAATGTTGTTCGGCAGCAAGTTCCCCTCCTCCGTCAAGACGCGAGGGCTCCTGTGCGCAGCGGCGGCGCTCGTGAGCATCGCGGTCTTCAGCTTTCAGACCAGTTGGGTCTTCGGCGCCCTCAGTCTCGGCGTGATCGGTGTCGCGGCCGGAAACCGAGTCGGCAAGCAGTTCACCATGCAGCGCGCTCCCGGGATCATCGCTGCGGTCGGCGGCGCCACGATCGTGCTCCTCTCCCTCTGGCCAGTGGCTGGATCGTCCATCTTCGGATCGCTCTTCTCGGGCGATACCTGGTCCGGCGGCGGTTGGATGTTCTGCTTCGCGATCATCGGGGTGTTGACCTACGCCGCTTGTGGAATCGGTCTCGCCATCCCGAACATCGAGAAGGAGCGCCTGCAGACGACCATCAGCCTCACCGCGCGTGCGACGCTCGGGTGGATGCCGGCTTGCATGATCTTCGGTCGTCTGAGTGTCGGGCCCGAGATCGGGATCATCGACGCCGGCGGCATCACCACGATGACCCTGGGCTTCAAAGTGTTCGGGACCGCTTATCCGATTCTGGTCTGCGCCGCGGTCGGAGTCGCCGCCTGGCTCACCGCGTGGATGTGGGACAACCTCGACAAGTCCGTCCCGGGGAGGAGTCCGCAGCTGCCGTCGAGATCCTCGAAGGAAGAGCTTGCGCGCGTGTAGACGCCCCGGAGTCCGCTAGGACGAGAATCAGAAGCCGCACCCATCCGACCGGATGGGTGCGGCTTCTCCATCTATCGACCAAATGCCTCGCGAGAAGCGGAACGCGACCTGGCTCTGTCGACCCAGAACTCCTAAAATGCCCAGGTTAGGACTCGCAAGAGCTGTCCCGGACATTCCCCAGCAAGGAGGTCTACCGATGCTGCGTCACCGTTTTGCCGTCCCTTCTGTCGCTCTGATCGTCGGTGCTGTCGCCATTTCCACTCTCCTACCCGCACTGTCTTCTCAGATGGCCCCAGAGCCCACCGAGAATCACCTGCTCCTGCTCGGGGACGTCGGTGAGTGGGAGGGCACTCTGACCTCGTTCATGCCCGAAGCCCCCGAGGCCATCATCCCGAGCACGCAGGTCGTCCGGGCCATCGGCCTCTGGACTCAGACGACGTTCGAGTGCGACTACATGGGGATGCCCTACGTGGGGACCGGTTGCACAGGCTACGACACCGCCCAGAAGAAATTCGTGGGGACCTGGATCGACAACATGGGCACTCACCTCGCCGTCATGGAGGGCCAGATCGATCCGAAGACCAAGGTGATCACCATGCGCTGGAAGGCGCCGGATCATATGACCGGTGACCTGGTCCAACATCGCTCCGACACCGTGCGCACGAAGGACAGCTACACGAGCACCTTCTACATGGGCGAGGGCAAGGGTACGAAGTCGATGGTCATCGCGATGAAGCGCAAGGCCATGAAGCAGGAAGAGAAGAGCGGCGCGCAGTAGTCCCTGACGTGAAGACGTGGGTCGCCTCCCCGGCCGCGCAGATGAGCGGTCGGGGAGGCGAGCGCTCGTTCACGCCGACTCATTCCTCGCCCCCCCCCAAGAACGCTCGGAGCCGTTTGATGAGACCCCTCGTACTCCTCCTCATCGGGATCACACTATTCAGCCTTGCCGGAACCCTCTCGGCGCAATTCGGGCGCGGAGGACCGGAGGAGATGATCCGCAGTTTCCCGGTGCTTCGGGCTCTCGATACGGACGAGGACGGAAAAATCTCCGCCGAGGAGATCGCGGGAGCGAGCGAAGCACTCCGCTCCATCGACAAGAACGGTGATGGAATCCTCACTCCCGAAGAGATGCTGCCGGAGTTCGGCCGCGGCGGACCCGGCGGTCGCGGAGGACGTGGCGGCCGCGGAGGCGGATTCGGCGGCGGCGAAGGGGAAACGCGGCGACTCTCCCCGGACGAGCTCGAGTTCGACGTGGGCACTGCCTCCATCCCCGACCGAGAGACCTTCGAGAAGCTCTCCTACCAGGGTTCCGAGGTGATGATCGACACGCATCTCACCGGGCTCGAGTTCGTGAAATTCCAGCTCGAGCGAGCGAATACCGAGAAGCCCGAGATGTACTTCATCAATACCGAGAAGATCCGCGCCCACCCGATGTTCATGCAGCGGATCGGCCTGCCCCGCGGCGATGAAGGACAGATGCGCGGCGTGCTCGTCTACCGGCCACTGCTCACGGCCCCGAACGGGGAACCCGGACACTACACCTTCGAGTTCGAGCCGAACGACTCGTACCCGTTCGAGATGATCCAGCTCGCGTATCGCCAGCTCGTCGAGTTCGCCCCGATCCTCGAGAATCGGCTCTCGTATCACGCACTGCCGCGGGCGAGGACGCGCACCCTGACCGAGAAGGACAAGTACGATGCGGCGAAACTGCCGATCTTCCTCGCCGAGGACGTCTACTCCGACATCGGGTTCCTCCCGCTGAACCGCAAGGCTTCCTTCGGGCTCCTGCGCGTCATGGAACCGGCGGAACGCCCGGGTCCTCGGGACATCGTCATCTACCGGGCCCTACCGAACGAGATGCCTCGCGTCGCCGGCATCATCACCGTCGTTCGCCAGACCCCACTCTCCCACGTGAACCTGCGCGCGATCCAGGACGGCATTCCGAACGCCTACATCGCAAATGCGATCACCAACGAGCGGATCGCGCCGCTGATCGGGAAGTACGTCTACTACTCGGTCTCCGGCGACGGCTTCAAGATTCGTGAGGCGAGCGTCACCGAAGTGGAGCATCACTTCGCCGCGATGCGCCCGAAAGAGGTGCGGACTCCCCCGCGCGACCTGGCCGTCACGGGGATCCGCCCCCTGGCCCAGATCTCGTTCGAGGATTCGAAGAGCTTCGGGGTGAAGGCCGCGAACCTGGCCGCGATGCGTAGTTTCGGGCTCCCCGACGGCGTGGTTCCCGATGGGTTCGCGGTGCCGTTTCACTTCTACGACGCGTTCATGAAGCACAATGGGCTCTACGAGCGCGCGACTGCCATGCTCGAAGAACCCGAGTTCCAGTCCGACACCGGGGTACGGGAGAAGGCGCTCGTTGGCTTCCGTCGCGAGGTCGAGAACGGCGAGGTTCCCGAGTGGATGGCGAAGGAGCTGAGGGAGCTCCAGAGCTCGTTCCCCAAGCGGACGAACTTGCGCTGCCGCTCGAGCACCAACAACGAGGATCTTCCCGGCTTCAGCGGGGCCGGCCTGTACGACTCGTTCACCCATCGCCCGAGCGAAGGGGATCTCTCGAGCACGATTCATCTGGTCTACGCGAGCCTATGGAACTTCCGCGCGTTCGAGGAGCGGGAGTTCTATCGCGTCGACCATCTCGCGACCGCGATGGGGGTGCTCGTTCACCCGAGCTTCTCGAACGAGCAGGCCAACGGAGTCGCGGTCACCGAAGACATCGTCTATCAGACGGCCGATCAGGTGGGGCGGACCTACTACATCAATGCGCAGATCGGCGAGGACCTGGTCACGAACCCCTCCGCGGATGCGATTCCGGAGGAGCTCCTGATCCATCCGAACGGGGCGCGCCGAGACCAGGTGATGCAGAGGTCGAACCTGATCCCGGAGAACGAGACGGTCCTCAACACCGAGATCGTCAATCGGCTCCGAGAGCACCTCGCGGTGATCCACCGCAAGTTCAGCGTGTTGTACGGGAAGAGCTCCGATCAGCCGTTCTCGATCGAGATCGAGTTCAAGATCACCGAGCTCGGCGACCTCTCGATCAAGCAGGCACGCCCTTGGGTGCACGAGACAGAGGCGGAGATGAGAGGGTCGAGTTCCACGTCATTCTGACCGCGGTTTCTTCTTCCGCCGATCCGCGAGAGGATCTCGACGCTTGTCCCAAGCCCCGCCACAGACCGGTCCGCGACTCGAGCTGAAGCACACGGTGCCCGCGGATGCGGTCCCCGCGCTCCTCGAGTGGCTTCGTGCCCGACTCGATCCCGATCCCCACGCACGCGACCCAGAGCTGCCTTCGATCCGCGTCGAGAGCATCTACTTCGACACCCCGAGCCGAGCCTGCTACCGAAATCGCTCGCGGCACAAGCTGCCGAAGCACCGCTTGCGTCGCTATGACGGCGGCTCGCCCTGGTACCTCGAAGAGAAGCTCCGGGTCGATTCGAGGGTGTGGAAGCGAAGGATGAGTGTCACCGAGTCGGAACTGGGCCTGATCCTCGACGGTGATCGCCAGACCGACGGGATCGATTCGGACGGCGGGGCGCTGGAGTGGTTCCGCTCGCGCTTTCGCGTGCTCGATCTCGTACCCACGCTCTACATCGGATACGACCGAGCCGCGTTCGTCTCGCCTTGCGGCGGTCGCGTCACGGTCGACCAGCGCATCACCGCGATGCCGGTCGAGGTGGCCGGCCACGGGGCAGGGCAAGAGCGAAAGAGCCCGATCCGGTTCGAGTTCGGGCGGTTCGAGGTACACTCCGACCCCGCGCCGGTCACCGACTTGGCGGTCGTCGAGGTGAAGGGGCCTCCCGAGCCTTCTCCGCGGATGCGGGAAGTGGTCGAGCGCATCGATTTCGGGATCCGTTCGTACTCGAAGTACAGCGAAGGGCTGGAAGCGGTGGGACTGGAAGCGGTGGGACTGGAAGCGGCGGGACTGAGAGCGGCGGGACTGAGAGCGTCGAGCGGCAAACGCAGCGCCCCAGAGAGTTCATGAACGAACTCTCGGCATTCCTCGATCAACCTGACGTCGCGGCGGAGGCGGCCATCTGGATCGCGATCCGTCTGACGCTCTCCGGTATTCTCGGGGCATTCATCGCGGTGCTCCATCGTCGCTCCCGCACCGGATCCGCCCGGAATCCCGGCTTGCGGCCGACCCTCGTTCTCCTCGCGATGCTGATCACTCTGGTCACGATTGCGGTCGGGACGAACGTCGCCGTCGCCTTCACTCTGGTCGGGACGCTCGCGATCGTTCGCTTTCGCACCACGGTCAGCGACGTGCGCGACACCGCCTTCGTGATCTTCTCCGTCGCCGTTGGAATTGCGGCAGGACAAAACGTGGTGACCGCCGTGGTCGGGATTCTCTGCATCGGAATCGCGGTGGAGATTCTCCATCGAGTGGGGTCGCTGAGGGAATCCGTGGACCCTGGCCCCGATTCGTCACCTGACCCAGAGGGCGTGGGGCCGACGGTCGGAGGATCACTCCGGCTCGGAATCGTCCCGCCGAACAGCGATGCGAGCCTCTATCGCCCCACCCTGGAGCGTTTCGGGATCGAAGCGAGAATCGTCAGGAGTCGGATCGAGCGCGACCAGAGTTGCCTGATCCTCACGTTCGATCTTCTCGGAGCCATCGTTCGCGACCGGGTGCCGGAACTCACGACCACGCTCCTCGAGAGACCGGAGATCACGGAGGCGACCATCGCGATCGAGGGCTGAGCCCTCACCCCGAGCGCAGACTCTGCGCCGCCGCTCTCGCATCCAGCTCTTCGAGGGTGAAGCGCACCGTCAGGATGTACGGCTCTTCCCCTTCATCCCAGTGTCCGTAGGTCGTCACCACGAACGTCCCGTCCGGGAGCACGAGCACTCCGGGGTACGCGCAGTCCCATCGGTTCTTGTTGTCGCGCAGCCGGACGCGGTATTGCCCGGAACGGCCCTGGACGATGTCGTCCCAAGTGCCGACCCACCCGACCCAATCGCCCTGCGTCGGGCTCTCGAGCGTAGTGTCCCGGAAGCTGATGAACAGCCGTCCGTCGGGGGCATATCGCGCGGTGTGGCGATCGCCGGTGAGAGCCGCCGGAAGTTCGCGAGGGTCCGACCACGTCCTGCACTCATCGGTCGTGAACATCGCGTGGCTGTTCCGTCGCCGTGAGTTCTCTCGAAGCAAGATCGCCAGAGTGTTGCCGTCGGGGGAGCGGATGATGCCGGGCTCGCAGAGGTGCACGCGATTCCCGGACCAGATCGCCTCGGGCTGGGTCCAGGTCATCCCGCCGTCGTGCGAGAACGTCTGATAGATCGTGAACTTCCCGGAGGTCTCCCCCGCGTTCTCGAAAAATCGACCGTCGTCGTGGAAGAGCGCCACGTAGGAGCCATCGCGCAGCGGTTCGAGGCACCCCATCACGACGATGCCGCCCCAGTCGCCGGCCGGCTCGAGCTCGGACCAGGACACACCGTCGTCCTCGCTCACCGCCAGACGCGCAGGGTAGAGGCCGGACCAGACGATCAGGCGCTTCTTGCCGCTCTTTGGGTCGATCACGCGATGGATGGTGGGGACCTCGAGGCTGGCGTTCCAACTCGTCGGCGTCGGCAGGCGATCCGACCAGGTGAGTCCGCCGTCGATCGAGCGCTTGTAGACGATCCCCCCCTTGCCGTGCCCCTTGGGGTACACGCAGAGAATCGTTTTGCCATCTTCCAGGAGGACCGTCGTGGGGTGGCCGAGGTACTGGTTCTGCTCCCGATCGACGATCACCTGCCGATCGGTCTCGGCGTCGAGATCGATGAT
This sequence comes from Planctomycetota bacterium, assembly GCA_032128395.1. Taxonomy (GTDB): domain Bacteria; phylum Planctomycetota; class UBA8108; order UBA1146; family UBA1146; genus JAQBGV01. The sequence goes on from JAQBGV010000057.1 coordinate 20,541, forward strand.
CGGGATGTCGTACCCGCGCGGAAGGTGGGGGAGACGACTCTCGAGGTTTCCGACCACGGACCACTCTCCCACCTGCATCGTGCTGCGAGTGGGATCGAACCCGAAGGACTCGATCACGCCATCGTAGAGCGCCATGTCCGCGACGAAGCCGTTCAGGAGAAACCAGATCGTCGGCCCATTGCGGATCACTTCGAAGTCGACCCAGCTCTCACGCTCGAACAGGGAGGGACTCGGGTGGAGGATTCGAAGCCCCCCTACCGAGGACCCATTTCGGAACACGGTGCCCCGCGCGCCTTCGAACCCGAAGGCATTGTCGTTCCAGAAGAAGGCCGCTGCCGAGTGGAGCTGGTCGATCATGCGAACCCTGGCGCGAATGTGGAAGTCGCCCGGGCCGAGCGCGACCCCAGCCTCGAGCGACTGCTTCGCGCCGGTCCCCTGCATCTTTCCGTCCTTCTGGATCCAACTGGTGGGTTCCGTATCGACACTCTCGCCGGCAGAGACCAGTGAGTGCGACTTCCCCGCGACCGGGGTCGGGCGAATCGACGGATCATCCGGGGCGTCCGTGCCGGTGATCGCACGGAAGACCGCCTGTGCCATCCGTTCGTTCCCCGCCGAATTGGGGTGCACCCCATCGGGGAACAGCGGGGCGCTCTCGAGCAGTGGCGTCTTGAAGTCGATGATCTGCACCCCGAACTGATCCGCCAGGCGCGCGATCGTCGGTTCGATCACCGCGCGGGCGGGCGCACACTCATCGATACGCGGGAAGGGGGGAAAGAGCGGGGTCAGATTGCTCAACCAGATCGTCGGCTCGCTGGGGAGCTCTCGGAATCGTTCGATCAACTCTCGAAGGTCGGCTTCGAACTCGTCGCAGTGCGAGCCCCAGTTCGCCATGACAGCGTCGTTGGTGCCGAGGTTGATGATGACGACGTCCGGTTCGAACGCGAGCGCCCCCGGGTAGACGTCCTCATTCCAGTACGGCTTGCTCCCGTTCTTGAGCAGGGTGGCGCCCGATCGGCCGAAGTTACGCACCTCGTATTCGCCGCTCAGCCGGCCATCGAGCAATCGACCCAGAATCTGCGGGTAGTCGTTCAAGCGGTGGTCGGCGTTCGCGGTACCTTCGGTGATGCTGTCCCCGACGCACGCGACTTTCGTGACGTCGAGTGACGGGTCGGTGAGGCCGGTGGCCAGCACGACCGCGCAGAGGCGGCCGGCGAACCAGCCGATCGTCAGTGGTGAGATCATAGCAGCGCCCTCCATCGAGGCGAGTGATCGTACCGGCTACCTGCTGAGGATCGCGACAGCTTCCTAGTTTTCCGTCGCGGAGTGGGCGGGGTTCGGCGCTCCGTGAGGTGCTTCGAGAAGCAGATAGAGGAGATTGTCCGCGAAGACCGGATCGCGAGTCATCTCGAGGTGCTCAGTGAACAGGAAGTGGACCTGCGACCAATCGATCGGGGAGACGATGGTCGAATTGCGGGCTGCATCCGGTCGCTCATCCATCAGCGCGCTGCTCCGGAGGACCACCTCGTCCCCGCGACCCTTCGACACGATCCGCACCGGGTCCCGCGGGCGTCCCACTTCGACCCGCTCCGGGGTGTTGAGCGCATCGCCCGCGAAGAGGATCAACTCGAGCCCCGCCGGCCGGCGGGCGGGACGGTCGAGGGCGGCTTGGAACGCTTTCGCGCGGGTGAGTGCCTTCCGAAGTTGATCGCGGGCGATCTCCCTTCGGAGTTCGGGGTCGGAGATCTCGGGGAGAAGGCGGGCGAGATCATCGTCGTCGGCGGCGAGCCCCCACCCGAATCGTTCCCACACCGCGAAGTCGAGAAGATCGTCGATCACCCCACCATCTGCGGTGGTCACGCGCCCGTGGCGACCGCGCGGCAGAAGTTGGTAGATCGCAGGCATCGTGCCGAGCAAGGTCGGCGAGTAATACGGCATGAAAGGTCCGGGGGAATACCCCTCGGTGAGAATTCGCAGCGCCTCGACGGAGCCCGCGTTCGGCGTTCCGATCAGGATGGCGCGCTCGACACGGCGCGCTCCGGCCCAGGTCAACTCGGGGAGGGAGCCGTCCTCCGGAAGATCGGCCGCGCCATATCGCAGGTAGTAGCGAAGTACCAACCCACCCATCGAATGCGCGACGATGTCGAAGCGAATCGGATCGCTGGTCGCGATCCCCCGTCGACGGTGCTCCCCGAGCACGTATTCTGCGCGCGCATCCAAGTATTGCCCGAGCACCTTCGCGTTCTCCACGAGGTCGCGACGCCAGTCGTACGCGAACTGGAAGCAGGTGTAGTGGTCGTCCCCGTAGTCGACACTCCCGGCCCGGCCGAGCTCCTCGTCACGGTATCCCCCGACGCCGAGAACCCCGAGGATCTGGGCGTAGGCCTTCAAGATGATCGGGAGCCCGAGGAATCGGACGCGAACCCGGTCGAGCGCACCGGGCGCGGTGTCATGGTGAGTGAGTTCACGGAGGGGGACACCCATCGCCATCGGAAGCGCGATGCGACGCGCGCCCCTTGCGTCACCAGGGTCGGCGAACTCACCCGTGAACGCTCCCCAGACCAGCTTGCCCTCGGCGTCCTCGATCCGCGAACCGAGGATCCCCGGTACCAGCACCACGGGGTTGCGGTCGGACCCGTGGTGGCGTGCGGCGGCTTGGTAGATTCCGCGCAGATCGGGGACGGGTATCGCGGATCGGCACGCGGAAAGGGCGAGGAGGAGGGCGACGAGCGCGAAGGCGACGACGGGACGACGGGGAGAGATCTTCAGCATCGGGGCACTCCAGGGTCGTAGTGGGGCGCGTTCTGGCCGGACCCGGAGTGCACCCGGGCAGCCGGCGGGAGAGGCAACGATAGCGGAGTGTCGCGGTTCCGAAAGGCTCAACGGGGCCGACAGATCCGTCCTTCGGATCGCGCCAGTCCGCAAGAGCTGGATTCAAGTCTCCTTCTCGCCACAATCGGCAGCTGGAGTGGTCGAAAGAGCGGCGGGTCGCGGGGCACCCTGGCAGAGACCACCGGTCACAGCGACGAAGGACGGCGACATGAAGTGGATTTGGTTCTCCGTGCTCCTGCTCGCCGGGACTGCCCACGCGTCTCCCGTGGGTGCTCAGGGGCATCCCAACATCGTGTTCATCCTCGCCGACGATCTCGGGTACGGGGAAGTCGGTTTCAACGGGCAGAAGAAGATCCGGACACCGCACATCGATCGGATCGCCCGCGAGGGGATGCAACTGACGCAACACTACTCGGGCTCGCCGGTCTGCGCGCCGTCTCGTTGCGTTCTGATGACCGGCCTCCACACAGGCCACGCGTACGTGCGCGACAACAAGGGCGAGCCCGTGATCGGCCAGCTTCCGATCCCGGATGAGACGGTGACGGTCGCGGAGCTCCTGAAGAGCGCCGGGTACCGAACGGGCACCGTGGGCAAGTGGGGGCTCGGGGGGCCGGGTACTTCGGGGGTGCCGAATCGGCAGGGTTTCGACTTCTTCTACGGCTACCTCGATCAGTGGCGAGCGCACTACTACTACCCGGACTATCTCTACCGGAACGAGGAGAAGGAACTGCTCGAGGGGAACGACGGGAAAGTCGGCAAGACCTACTCGCACGATCTCATCTCGGAGGAGGCTCTCCGGTTCATCGACCGGGCGAAAGAGGGCGAGCCGTTCTATCTGCATCTGGCGTACACGATCCCGCACGTCTCTCTCCAGGTGCCCGCGGACTCGCTCGAGGAGTACGAAGGAAAGTGGGAGGAGACCTCCTACCCGGGAGCGCACTACACCGGACACGAGACCCCTAGAGCGGCGTACGCGGCGATGATCACGCGGATGGATCGCGACATCGGCCGCCTCCTCGATCGCCTGAAGGAGAAGGGGCTCGACGAGAACACCATCGTGATTTTTTCGAGTGACAACGGGCCGACCTTCGCGGGCGGGGTCGATGCGGAATTCTTCGAGAGCGCCGGCCCCCTACGCGGACTGAAGGCTTCGCTCTGGGAGGGCGGCATACGCGTTCCCACCGCCGTTCGCTGGCCGGGCAAGATCGAAGCCGGATCGAAGAGCGCCCAGGTGAGCGCTTTCGAGGATTGGCTCCCCACGCTCACCGAGCTGGCCGGCGGTGTGAGTCCGCTCGCGATCGACGGCATCACCCTCCTCCCGACGCTCCTCGGCGAGGGGGTGCAACGGGAGCACCCCTATCTCTACTGGGAGCACGGGAGCAGCACTCAAGCGGTGCGGATGGGCGACTGGAAGGGATTCCGCCCGAAGCCGAGCGCTCCGATCCAGCTCTATGACCTGAACAAAGACATCTCCGAGTCGAAGAACATCGCGACCGACCATCCCGACGTGGTGAAGCAGATCGCCGAGATCATGAAGAGCGGTCGTACGGAGTCGGAGCACTTTCCCCTGGAGGTGCCGGAAGCGAAGGGGAGGATCTCGACGGCGAATGCGCTATCGAAGGATGCCTGGAAGATCGTTCGAGTCTCGAGCGAATCGGCGTTCAACGGCAAGACTGGGGACCAGGCGATCGACGGCGACCCCGCCACCTGGTGGCACTCAGAGTGGCAGGAGGAGAAGCCCACCCACCCGCACGAGATCGTGATCGACCTCGGGGAGAGGAGAACCATCGCCGGTGCACGGTACCTCGCTCGGCAGGACGGCGGCTGGAACGGGACGATCGCGAAGTACGAACTGTACGTCGGCGATGACCTCGGCGATCTGGGAGCGGCCGTGCGAAGCGGCGAATTCCAGAGGACCAAGGAAGAGCAGGAAGCGCGCTTCGAGAAGCCGATCACGGGACGCTACGTGATGTTGCGAACGCTCTCGGCGCACGACGACCAACCGTACGCGTCGATCGGAGAACTGGGGCTGATCGGAGAGTAGCCCAACTCCGGGAGTGAGTCCCATCTCGCGAAAACCTGCTACTCCGAGCGTTCCGGCGCGAACCGCAGCTCCCGGAGCATCGCCGCTCGGATCCGTTCGGCAATCCGATCACGACGACGCAGGGTACATCGGAAAATGGCTCCCCCCTGGGAGCGAGGAGGAGCAGTGCGTCATCGGCAGATCAGTCTCGGAGTCGTGGGGCTTTCCCTCCTCCTTCTCGCCCTCGGTTGCGCCTCGGCCCCCCGGA
>JAQBGV010000058.1:0-7054 GCA_032128395.1 Planctomycetota bacterium
GTCGGCCCGGGACACTACCTGGTCTCCGCCGGGATCGCGGATCGGTTGGTCTCCCGCGAGACCATCGTCATTCGTGGCCCGAGTGAAGTGCATGAGGTCGAACTCGTCGCCGTGTGGGCGGGCTCGATCACCGGCGTCGTCCTCGACGCGTCGAGGCAGCCGGTTCACGGACTTCACGTCGAGTGCGCACCCTCTGATGGGGGGAGAGTATCGCGGACGCAGACTAGAGAGTCGGGGGAGTTCACGATGAGGCGCTTGCCCGATGGCGACTACCAGCTCCGCGTACGCACGAAGGACCTACGACAAGGTGTGATTCGCGGCGGGGTACGACCCGGCGAGAGAGAAATCACCCTCGCCCTCGAGGAGATGCGCGAGATCCGAGGCTCGGTGATCGACGAGCGCGGAGAACCGTTCCCCGGTGCATTCGTGGTGCTGGTCTCCCCGTTCTTCTCGCGCAATTTCGAGGTTGCGCCGGTCGATGCCCTGGGGGAGTTCATCATCCCGGTCGAGTCCGGGGCCGAAGGATTGATCGTCGCGGCGTTCGCCAGTGGAGATCAGTGGATCCAGTCGATCGCGGAGGGCACATCGGATCCCACCGCCGGGCTCATCGACCCCCGCGGCGTGAGCCAGCGATGTGCGCCAGAAGATGTCCTCGCGCCGCTGGTGCTGCTGGGGAGGTGAGTCCCGTCGAAGTCTCAACCACCGCGGCGCTCCTCCAAGGTGCGACGCAGGATCGGAAGCATCGCCAAGTCCTTCTCCTCGCCGAGCTCTTCCTTCACCTCGATCAGGCTCTCCAGATCTTGAACTCGGATCGACATCCCCTCCAGTTGGTAGGAGTGGGAGCGTGGGAGCAGGTCTTCGTAGGTGAGTCGCCCGACCAGCCGACCCAGGACATCCAGTGCTCCGGCGTCGGTCTGCAGCAGATGGTGACCGTCGGACTCCAGAGCGGATCGCTCCGGCGAGACGTGCAAATCGGGTCTCGTGCGATATCGCGCCTTCAAGCGAGTGAGGACACGGACCAGGCGTTCGATGTTCTCCGGGGTTCGCCGGTGGACGATATCCAGATCTTGAGTCGTGATCGGAGCACCCTGCAGGGCCGCTCCCACGCCGCCGACCACGATGAACTCCACCTCTTCGCTCCTGAGCTCCCGGAGGATCCGGGAAAAGTCAGTCGCACTCACGCCGGAGCTCCGCACACGAGTTGATCGCGTTCTCGAGGGATCGAAGCCTCTCGGCCGGAGTGAGGGTGAGCATGAAACGGATCAAGGTGAGATCTACGCCATCTTCGGAGTGCGTGGGCATGCTTGGAGTGGGGCCGGCGAGCGGCCGTGGGGGCGGGGTGGGCAGGCTCGAGATCGAATCGTTTCTCATGAAGAAGAGTGTATCGAGGGAGAGACCCTACGGGAATCCCTCAGAGATGCGGGGCTCGACATTCTCCCTCAGGATCACCCTGAGGTAGTCCACCCGATCGCGGGTCTCCCCACACCGAGTGCCCCTATCATCATCGTTCCGCCGAGGCGAAAAGCGATGCCGAAGACTCCGCACCCGGCACCGACTCACCACGACACCTCGGTGGTCTCCCCGGCCAGGACGACCACCTCTGCCGCTCCCAGCTCCCCGGACGGCCCCGAGACCGTCACGAGAAAGTGACCGACGGGGAGCGGGTGCGTGATGCTCTCCCCGAACCACTGCCGGCGAGCGAGCGCCTCGGGGAGAGCGGGGCCCTCGATCGGTGCGATGCGAACGGCGAAGGGGCCGTCACCCTCGCTCGCGTTCGCGGCGATCTTGATCCGTCCCCCCGGGAGATCGGGAATCTCGAACGGCGCCTCGGGAATCCGATCGCCGAGAGTCACGACCATCGGGGCACGTCCCTGGCAGTGGAACACCACGGTCCTCCCCTCGTCGCCGATCGGGAGCCAGTAGGCGGTGACACCATCTCCCGACTGCTCGTTCGACCAGGGGAGCCGGTCGACCCTCCCCTCCGCATCGACCCGCTCGGCGAAGGTGGATCGAATTCCTTCGGGGAACCGGATGCGAAGAAGTCGGGCGGAAGAAACCCGTGCGGTGAAGACCTCGCCGCCGGAGAGATCGAAGCCGGTGTCGATGAGGACGACACCCTCCGGGAACCGGCCGCCCAGCGCGCATCGGCCCGGTGGATAGTGCCCGAGCGCGGCGATTCCATCGGCTCCGAACGAGAGGTCGGTCGACACACGGATTCCGTCGGAGAGCGTCGTACTGATGCGCAATCGCTCGAGGGGACCGTAGGGCGCACCCTTCTCGTCGACGAGCCGAATCTCGGCCGCGATCGCGGGGGAGTCGAGCCGAAGCTCCTCTCCCCGAACCACCGGTACATCCGGGAAGAGGACCCACTGTCCATCCGGACCGGTGAAGGTGAACTCTGCGCTCACGGCTTCGGGGACGTCCCCCCGGAATCGACCGCGAACATCGATTTCGAGAGTCGTCCTCGCTCCACCCGCGGAGACGCGAAGGCTCCCGCCCGAAACCGGAGTCCCGTTCTCGAGGACTACCCCGAACACCTCGACCGATCCCGGCAGTCGGACCTCCAACTCCAGAATCTCTTCGGGTGCGAGCTCGAAGCGTCCCGTCACGCCATCGACGATGCTGTAGGTGTAGCGGGCGGCGGCGAGTCCGCGCACGAAGATCCGCCCCTCGTCATCGGTCGTGAGCCCCAATCGAGTCCCGGCGTAGGCGATCAGAGTCCGGATGTCGAGGAACATGATCTGCACCTCTCGGCCCACCACCGGTGCCCCGGCGGAATCGATGACGGTCAGATCGAGGCCGGACTCCGAGAGCAACTCGATGGCGAACGGCGGGTCCGAGGGCGCAACGGCGGCTCGTTCCGTCGGCGCAAAGCCACTCGCTTCGACCAGGAGATCGAAGCGCTTCCCCGGAGTCGCGATCTCCGAGCTGTGAATGCCGTCTCCCCGGTGCGGCAACTCTTCGAGCACCGCCCTGGTGATGCGGTGATTCACGTCCGCGTGCGCACTGACGCGGACCCTTGCCTCGGTCACCGGGTTTCCGAGTGCATCCGTGATCTGGACAGCAAACGGTTCGGCAGGACCCTCCGGTCGATAGACGACCTCGGTCACTTCGCCTGCGAACAGTTCGATCGTCTCGGTCATTCGGGGAAAGCCCTCCGCGATGACCTCGATCTTCGCGGACCCCGGAGCGCGCCCCGAGACGGAGATCACGGGCATGGTGCGGTCGAAGTGGAAGGCCCACCCGTCCCCAGCTTGGTTGACGTGCACACTCCCGCGTCGAATCGGCGGCCCTCCCACCGGAGGGACGAGGCGGAAGACGACCGTCGCCGCCGCTTCGAGCACGAACTCCTGTGGGAGCCGATCGAACGAGGGACTCTCCCCTCGCAGTGGTGCGTGGTCATCCGAGTCGAGGGAATACGCGAGCGACCCGGTGGACACTCCTCCGAGCCGCGCTCTCCCTTCTTCGTCCGTCATTCCGGTGGATGACCCTCCCCCCAGTCTCGAGCTGGCGGTGACGATGACTCCCGATACGGGATCCCCATCCCCATCGCGAACGCGAAGATCCCACGTGGCACCGGTCCCGAGCACGAAGCGGATCTCACGGTCTCCGGTCGAGAGTTCGAGCGATTCCACCACGCTTCCGAGCCCCGGGGCGCTCGCGTGTACCGAGTACGAGCCGGTGGAGAGATCGGTGAATTGGGCGATTCCCGTGTGATCGACTCGCAGCGCGAGTCGATCGCTGAGGTTCGAGCTTCTCTCCAGTAGCGCGGTCGCTCCTTCGACCGGCCGACCGGATGGGTCGACCACGATGGCGATGATACGCATCGATCCCCCGATCGAGAGCGACCCGAGGTCTCGCGATTCTCCTTCGAGGAGCGGTTCGATCTCGAGCGCGGTCGGCACCGACCGGTCCGGGCGGATCCACATCGAGAACGGGATCCCGACCGGAACCTGCGGGATGCGAAAGCGTCCCTCCTCGTCGGTCCGATCGGAGTGATTCGCATACTTCGAAAGGTCGGGGAACGGGGCTGCGGGCCGCAACACGCCGTACTGCGGATTGGCGTGGACGCTCGCCCCGCGGATCGGATTTCCCACCGTGTCGGTCAGCGCGCCACGCAGCTCCCCGGCTCGAACGAGCGAGACCGCGTGCGAGCTCCGTTCCGCACGGAACTCGAGTCTCTCCTCGGAGAGAACGAACCCATCCGCCCACACTTCGAGATCGATCGATCCTTCCTCGAGTCCAGGGATGACCGCGCTTCCCAGGGCATCGGTGCGGCCGACTCGTTCTTCGGCTACGGAGGCTGCGTCGAGGACTCGTACTCCGGCACTCGGCACCGGCGAGCCTGCGGAGTCGCTCACCGAGACCGACAGCACCAGTCCTGGCGCGAGGATCAGGTCGCCGAGATCGACCGGCTCGAGTCCGGGGGTCCAGCGGAGTGGGATGTCCCGGAACCCTGCGACGTGCAGAGTCCCTTCCGATGCTTCTCGGCTCACCTCTCGAATCTCGAACGACTCCTCGGTGACCGTCCCTCTCACGCGTTTCCCGGTCGACAAGTACATCTGGACCTCGGGTGGGATGGATCCGGCCGCACCGACGAGGTGCCCGCGAAGCACTCGAGCACGAGTGAGAGTGATCGTGTTCTCGATCCCGGGACGGAGGGTGTCTGCGCCACCTGTGAACCGGGAGAGGAACTCGGGGTGCGTGACGCTGTAAGACATCGCCAGGCCGAACGATGCGAAACGGAAACGACCATCCAGATCGGAGTGCAGTTCGATCGGACTCCAGGGGTACGTCGGCACGGCTCTCACCGACTGGCTGCCTGCGGGGAATGTTTGAATCCGAGCACCGCCGACCGGCTGCCCTTCTTCGTTGATGATCAGTCCGTCGATCCGTTGCTCGGCGCTGATCGCGAGGACGACCGATTCCGATGAACCGGGCAGAGAGAGCTCCACCGTTCCTCCTGCTCCACCCTTCTGCGCCGCGACCCAGTGGGTTCCTGGGGGGAGGACCGCCCGAAAGGTCCCGTCTTCGGCGCTCTCCCCGAGTGCGATGAGATCGCTCGCACTCTGTTTCCAGGCGCCGCCTCCTGCGCTCACGAGCGAAGTGCCGATCCATGCGCTCAGCTCCGCACCTCCGACCGGTTCGCTCGAGGAGTCCACCACCCTGCCGTGGAGTTCGATCCCCCGAACGAGGAGGAACGTGGGAAGCGGATCGGGCCAGAGGCTCGGCTCTCGAGCGATCTGCCACTCGAGCGAAACATGATGATCACTGGAGACGATGACTCTCGACTGGCGATCGACGACCGATCTCGGGACGGAGAGAGCGAAGTTTCCATCCCTGTCGCTCTCGGTCGCGACCGTCCCGCGCTCGAGCCCCGGCGACTCCAGGTGCACCATCGCACCCTCGATGGGAGCGCCCGAGTGGCGCTCGAGGACCGTCCCGTGCACCATTCGCACCGTGGAACGCCCCGGGGTGGGCGACAGGTCGGCGACTCCCTCTTCCTGCGCCGAGGGAAGCTGCACCGCGAGGTTTCCAGAATCGCCTGGCGTACTCTCCTCCACGGGACGATCGAAGCTCTCCGTCCCGACCCACAGCCCACCTGCCACCAGCAGGAGCAATACAGCTGCGATCCCGATCGCCTTCTTCGTACCCACGATGAGACCTCCCTCGATCCACCCCGGCGTCGGCGCACCGGCGGCAGTCGCTCCATCTGCTCCATCCGCCCCCTCGGCGCACCCCGCGCCCCCTGCTGACATCCCGACCCACGCGATCAGCGGCACCACCCACTTCCGGCGGTCACCTCCCGAGTCCCGATCCATGCCGCGGCGGAGCAACTCGAGCGCGCGGCGCAATCGGGAGCGCACGGTTCCCTCGGACTCTCCGAGTTCGCGCGCGATCTCGGTGGCAGGGATGTCGTGGAAGTAGCGCAGGAGAACCGTGGTGCGATACGGCTCCGGGAGTGAGTCGATCACGGCGGTGAGCTTCCGGTGCACCTCGAGTTGTTCGGCGAGCTCTTCCGGGGTGGGGACGCGCCGTTCGGTGGCCGTGGCGGACTCGCGTCGCCGCCGGCGCGATTGCGATCTCCAGCGATTCGTGATCAGCCGGCGCAGCACGCCGGCCCGCCAACCGCGCTCCTCCCGATCGAGCCGAGGCCACCGACTTTGGGAGAGCAGCGCAGTCTCTTGAACGAGATCATCGGCCTGCTCCGGGTCCGCGACGAGCCGGAGCGCAAGTGCGCGCAACCACCGGAGTTCCTCGCGCCATTGGTCGCAATCGCTCGCCATCGCCCCTTCTTCCGCCCGTGCCCGGCTCCCGCACCGGTCTCCAGCCCCCATACTTCCACCAGAGCGGGGTGCGATGCAGGAAATCTCGCGAGACGCGAAACGCCAGGGGCCGATCCGACAGTGCGCCAGGAGGGAACGCTAGTCGGGTGTGACCGTCGTGCGAGGGCGGTTTTTCAGAGGTGGTCCATTCGGCCCGAGCGGGGGCGCCGACTACCAGGACACGCGACTGGTCTCGCCCGTGAGGACCTCCACCTCGGCGGTGGCGAGGTCGCCCGTGCTCCCCTCCGCCGTCACGCGATACCGGCCCGTGGGAAGGGAGTGCCTGGTGAGCTCGCCCCGCCACGATCTGTGGGAGAGTGCTGCGGGCAGCAGTGTGCCGTCGAGCGATGCGACGCGGAATGCGAGGGGGTCCTCGGCCACGGCAGCCGGTCGTTCGAGGCGGAGCGCCCCTCCCGGGATGTCCGGGATCAGCACCGGTTCCACGGGACCGAGGCCGGCGAGATCGAGAACCAAAGGGGCGCGGTTCGGGCAGCTGAGGATCACGATGCGGGCTTAGAAGAAGTGCCTTCTTCCACGCGTCGGCGACCTGGCGTCGTCTCAGTGTGAAACCTGACACCTTCAAAAGTACACCTTCAAAAGTACGACGATGATGCGCAGGATGGAGACCAATCGCTCGTTGCGCGCCCGGAGGATCTCGATGGTCTGCAGCAGGCCCTCAACGGTCCTGTCCGAGGATGTGGGCAGCGAGACCACTCCCCCCCCGGCCG
>JAQBGV010000059.1:0-3643 GCA_032128395.1 Planctomycetota bacterium
AGTGGTCGTGCTGGGAACGATCGGAGCACCGGAGTCCCCGACCGAGGTCCAGATCGCGTTCACCGACACTCGTCACGCCGACCCCAGCGCCCCGACCGTCGTCGTCATACATGGAAGTCCTGTCGCCTCGATCGCAATGCTGCACTTCTCGCAGAAGCTCGCGGAGTCGTTCCGAGTGATCACCCCCGACCTTCCGGGACTCGGGAACTCGACCCCCGACATCCCCGACTACTCCGTCCGCGCGCACGGCGAGTATCTGGTCCGCCTCCTCGAATCCCTCGAGGTGACGGACGTCCACCTCATCGCGTACAGCATGGGGGGAGGAGTCGCGCTCGAAGCGGTGCACCTCGCGCCGGAGCGGATCCGCTCGATCACAATGCTCTCCGCGATCGGCGTCCAGGAATTCGAACTGCTCGGGGACTACCACCTGAATCACGCGGTGCACGGCGTGCAGCTCGGAATCCTCTGGGGCTTCCACGAGGCGTTCCCCCACTTCGGTGCGTTCGACGGCGGGTTCATGGGGCGCGGTTACGCCCGGAACTTCTTCGACACCGACCAACGGCCGCTGCGCGGGATCCTCGAGGAGCTCACGCTCCCGGTGCTGATCCTGCACGGGGAAAAGGACCGACTCGTCCCCCCGGACGCCGCGAAGGAGCACACGCGGATCGTCCCCCAGAGCGAGTTCGTCTGGTTCGATGGGGGGCACATCACTTCGCTCTCGGCACCACCGTCGGTCATCGATCCGATCGTGCAATTCGTCGGCGAGGTCGAGGCGGGTCGCGCGCGGACGCGAGCGAGCGCCGCGCCGGCGCGAGTCGACGCGGCGCGGGTCCCCTTCGACCGCCGGTCGTTCCCGGGGGCGACGGGGATGGCGCTCATCGTCGCGATGCTTCTGCTCGCCCTCGCCACTCACGTGAGTGAAGACCTGACCTGCATCGGCGCGGGTGTCCTGGTCGCACGTGGCTCGATCGGGTTCCTCCCCGCCACGTTCGCTTGCATGGCGGGGATCTTCCTCGGCGACATCGCGCTGTTCCTGATCGGACGCTCACTCGGACGCAAGGTAGTGACCAAGGCGCCGTTCCGCTGGATGGTCAAGGAGCGCGACCTCATCCGAGCCGCCGCTTGGCTCGAGCGTCGCGGGGTCGCGGTGATCTTCATCAGCCGCTTCATGCCCGGGCTGCGACTGCCGACCTATGTCGCCGCCGGGATCCTCCCGACCCGCTTCTGGTGGTTCACGGGGTACTTCGCCCTGGCGACGGTGCTCTGGACTCCGCCGGTGGTCGGGATCTCCGCGATGATCGGACGGCCGCTCCTCGACTTCGCGCAGAAGTACCAGGACTACGCCGGGTGGCTCATCCTCGGGGAGCTCGTCCTCCTCGTCCTCGCCTGGAAGCTGTTCCTGCCGCTCTGCACCTACCGGGGACGACGGGGACTCGTCGCACGCTGGACGCGTCTCCGGCGCTGGGAGTACTGGTCGATCTGGATCTTCTACCCCCCCATCGTCGCCTACGCGGTCTACCTGATGTTCCGGCACCGGAGCATGACCGTCTTCGTCGCCGCGAACCCCGGGATCGAACACGGGGGGTTCATCGGCGAATCGAAGATCGCGATCTTGCGCGGGCTCGCCCCGGTCGGTGACACCGTCGCGCGCTACGCGGTGTTGGAAGCGACCGATGCGCCGGAGGTGCAAGAGGAGCAGATTCGCCTGTTTCGCGCCGAGAATCAGCTGACGTGGCCGATCGTCCTGAAGCCCGACGTCGGGGAACGTGGCTGCGGAGTCGGGATCATGCGGAGCGATGAGGAACTCCGCGGGTACCTGCGGACCCATCGCATCCGAACGATCGTCCAGGAGTACATCGGCGGGCGGGAGTTCGGCGTCTTCTACATCCGCCACCCCGACGAGGAACAGGGCCGGGTCACCGCGATCACCGACAAGCAGGTCCCTGTGGTGATCGGAGATGGCGAACGGACGCTCGAGAAGTTGGTGCTCGCGGACCGAGCGAAGCTCGGCATGTCCAAGACGTATCTCTCCATGCTCGGGGAGCGCGCCCTCGACGTCCCCGCGGCGGGGGAGCGGGTCCGGCTCGTCGAGATCGGGACCCACGCACTCGGCGGGATCTTCCTCGAGGGATCGGAACTGAACACCCCCGAACTCGAAGCCGAGATCGATCGCATCGCGCGCGCCTTCGAAGGTGGATTCCACTTCGGCAGGTTCGACGTGCGGGTCCCCGACCTCGAGTCCTTCCAGGCGGGGAAGGGCCTCCGCGTCATCGAGCTGAACGGCGTGAGCTCCGAGCCGACGAATATCTACGACCCGCGCTACAGCGTGTTCCACGCCCAGCGAGTGCTCCGCGAGCAGTGGCGGACCGTCTATTCGATCGGGGCGGAGAACGCCCGGCGCGGAGCCCCGATCCCCGGCCCGCGGGCGGTGATCCGGCGTCTGCTCACCACGACCCCGCGTCCGGTCGAGGACCTGCTCCCCCGATCGGTGGCTCCTGCCGCAGTCGAAGAAGCATGATGCGAGGAGCCCCGACGCGCGACGCGCGCCGGGGCTCCTCGCGAGACACCGATTCAGCGAATACTGACCCCGTCCACATCCTCTGCGGTGCTGATCCCGAGCGCCGACAGGTCGAATTGGAGCGAGATGGAGCCTGCGGTCGCAGCTCCGAAGGCGCCGGTGAAGCGGCTGATGTCTTCGTCAGCGCCCGCTCCACCCGCCGCGACGTAGTCGCCCACTGTCGAGAAGAGCAGAGTGCCGTCGAAGTCGAGGGAGATTGCGTCGAGGTCCTCGCTGCTCGAGGTGTTCAGCTGCACGTCGGAGCCGTCGAAGAATAGCACCCAGGTGCCCGCCGTCGTCGCACCGAGACTGCTCGGGGTGAACAGCAGCACATCTTCGTCGGCGCCGCTGACTCCCGTCACCGACACCCCGCCGAGGGTGGAGATCATGATCTGCCCGTTGTCGAGGACGCAGACCCCGTCGATGTCCTCGCTACTCGTGGTCAGACCGACGTCGGAACCATCGAAGTACAGGCTGAAGGCCCCCGCCGTGTCCGAGCCGAGGCTGGTCGGCGTGAAGAGCACCAGATCGGCGTCAGCGACGGCGCCGACCCCCGGGACCGTGAAACTAGCGTTGAAGCTCATCACGATCGTGCCATCCGCAAGCACGCTGAGGGCATTGATGTCGGTCCCCCCGATCCCCACGTCGGAGCCGTCGAAGACCCACGCCCAAGTTCCGGTCGCGGGGTCGAAACTCACGATGTCCTCGTCCGCGATCGTTCCCACCCCGGGGATCGTGGTGCTGGTGTCGAACGAGAGATAGAGAAGTGCTCCCCCGACCGGCGGATCGCTGACCGTGATGTAATCGAGGCGCGTCCGGGTGTCGTTCCCCCCCGGGCCGGTCGCGGTGAGCGCTACGGTGTAGGTCCCCGCCGTCGTGTAGGTGTGGCTCGGGTTCTGAGCGATCGAGGTCGCACCATCGCCGAAGGTCCAGCTCCAGCTGGTCACCGTCCCCGTCGAGGCATCGCTGAAGCCGACGATGAGTGGGGTGTTGCCCGAGAGGGGGGATCCGGAGAAATCGGCGGTCGGCGGAGCGTCGCTGACCACGATGTAACCGACCTTCGTGTTGCCGTCGCTCCCGCCCGGG
>JAQBGV010000060.1:0-14549 GCA_032128395.1 Planctomycetota bacterium
CCCCTGTCAACGCTTCACCCGGGGCCTCACGACCCCCGGCGCATGACTCGGGGCCAGAATGGGGCCGCTTCCCCTTTCCTGTACGGCTCTTTCATCCGCTACTACATGCCGGTTTATCCCGGCGCTTTCAGCCAGTCCCACCATTCGTTCACCCGCTCACCCGATCGCCCATCTTCATCTTCAGAAAACGGTGCCTCATCGGAGCCGGCGCCCGCTTTAAGGAAAGGTGAAGGGCAGCTCCCACCGATCGACTGCGACTTGGCTGCCCGGCTGGGTGTACAGGAACCACCGGACTCGGATGAACTCCGCGTTCTCGATCAAGGTCGGATCTCCGACCGGAGGTGAGAACGCGCCTGGCTCGAACGGATCCCCCGGGCTCGGAGCCGCACCCTCATAAAGGGCGATGACGTGAGTCGACCCCGAGGGAACCCCGAGGCTGGGGAGGATGACCGCCGGGTCGAACGTCGCGGGCCGGCCGACCGCGATGCCGCTCTCGGTGATCATGCGGTACGGCCGTGAGCGCGCGAACGAGATCGATCGCCCCGCGGCGAGGAACGGACCACTCGTCAGAGTTCCCACGGTCAGATTCGGCGGGAGCATCAGCGTTCCATTCGACTCGAGTCGGATCCGCCCCGGTGCGCCGTCCCCCCCTTGGTGAGCCCCTGGAATGGTGATATCGCCGGCTCCGCCTGCTGCATCGAGGCTCGCGGTGCCGAACAGCTCGAGCGTCCCGGTGGTGCGAAGCGCGATCCCGCCCCCCGATCCTCCGCCGCCTCCGCCGGGCTGGGAGCTTCCCGGCACCGCGGAAGCTCCCGCACCACCGCGAACGGTGATCTGACCGCGGAACTCTGCGCTCCCCCGCACGACGATCTGGATCGATCCGCCGCCGCCTCCCCCGCCCCCCCCGTGCTTCGGAAGGAGTCCGGGAGGGGAAGTGAGTCGAACGGCACAGGCTCCGCCGCCCCCTCCTCCCGATCCGCCCGCAGCGAGGGTCAGCGCAGCGTCCCCCCGCGCCGGGCCTCCGGACCCTGCGATGGCGATGGGATTGGTCGCTGGATTTGCGGAGATGAGCCCGGGGTTCCCGGCGATCGAGCCGCCTCCTCCCCCTCCGGGACCAGCGATCGGGACGGAGGATCCCCCTCCGAAGATCGTGAACGTGGTGCTGTGCCCGGCGGTCCCCCCGACGGGGACGCCGTCGCTGCCCGGGTCGAGCGAGACGACATCGTCCCCGGTCGGGGTGACTTCGATGAACCCACCGTCCCCCCCCGCTCCACCCCCGGGGCCCCCCGCTCCACCCACACCCCGTACCGTCGCGGTGGCCGCGACTCCGGGTGATCCGTCGAGCTGGAGGTCCCCGTCGATGATGCACGCGAGGAACACAGCGCTCCCGATGCCCGCGCACCGGATCACGAGCGGCGCGCTGCCGATCACCTCGACGGTGGCGGTGGCGTTGATGAATAGGCCTTGGACATGAAACTCATCGAGGAGCGCTCCGGGATTGCTCGGCAGCATGTCGACCAGCACGGGGTCGTCGGTCACGTCGGTCATCGTCACGGCATCGGTATCGATCCGATAGGAGCGCCCCGCTGCGAAGACCACCGACTGCGTGCCGGTCCCCCACTGCGGTGCAGGGTTTCCGCCCCCGAACGGTGCGGCGAGTTCGCCGAAGCTCCAGATCGCGTTCCCCCCCGTCGGATCGAGATGGGAGATGTCCTCGAACTCCTCGACGAGCATTCCCGATCGAGGCGTGGAGGGAGTGGAGTTGTCGATGATGAGCCCTGGGGTGATCCATTCCCCGGTCGGACAGGAGATCGCGGTCACCGGCACCGGCCCTACGGCCCGGAGTCGGATGCGAGTCCCGACCGCACCCATCGAACCCGGGAGATCCGCGAGCGAGTCCCAGACGAAACGGTGCGGCGCGCCCGGACCGATCAGTCCCACCCCCGGGTGTTCTGCCCGTGTTCCAGGGATGCGATCGCCGGAAGGGGAGTCCGGCGCAGGGGAGCAGAGGGCAAAGGGGTCCGCAGGCGGTAGCGTCGGATCTTCGTACTCGACGACGACGTCGAATCGGGCTCCCGCCGGAGTCATCAGGAATCCGAAGTCGATCGGAACATCCCCGGTGCGCGTCCCGGCCGGGATCTTGGCCCCGGTGAAATACCCGGGGATCTCCGCGTCCGCGGGTTGCCCGCCGAGGGGGATCCCAGCGAGGGGGATCGACACTTTCGCCGTCTCGAGGAGTACCCCGGGCTGGATGAAGCTCCGGCAGACGATGGTCAACGGAGTCGTCTGGCACTGGGGAGGAGCGAGCCCCGCGAGCGGGACCCGAATCATCTCGAGACCGGGGGGGATCGTGAACGTCGCCCCGGGGGGCGGCCCGAACTGGGTCGCGGGGATGGTGACGGGGGTGGCGGTCCCGACCTGAATCTGGATCTGGGTGACCCCGGTCCCCGAGGCGGGGGAGAGGTTGTATCCGTACAGTAGAACAGTGTCAGGGAAGAGCGAGCCATTCGGTTCACGCGAGACCGCGCCGAGGAGTCCCGAGTCCCCCACTGCGACCCCGACGATCTCGGGTGAAGCGTCGAAGAAGGAGGAGCGCGAAGTCCCGTTCGAGAGCAGTGTGACGAATCCGGAACGAACTCCACCGGGGACGATGACCGATACGAGTCGGATGACACCGTGTCCCGGCTGTGTGCCGAGATCGATGATGCTGATGATCGTCCCGCGGAGCTCGATCGTGCCGGACAGATCGACGAAGGTCACTTCGGAGTTCGCGGGAACGGCGTTCACCCCGGTCGCGCGGAAGGTGATCACGTCGCCGGCCCCGCCGTACGGTTCATCGAGTTCGAAGACCGCGGGCGGCAGGGGCTGGCTGACTCCGCCCAGACTCGAAGCACTCCCGCCGCCGCAGCCGACAAGTATTAGGAGCGCGGTGAGGACGAGCGCGCGGGTCGCACCATTCATCGATTCATGCCTTTCGCCACGACCCGTGACGGGTCGTCGCACCCTGCCTCGCAAGGGAGGGTCCAGTCGTGAGTTGCACCAAGAGGCCCGATCGGCGCGCATCGGTGTCAAGCAGGCTCTACACCACCGATGTGGGGTGAGTCAAAACTGTCACGAGTCCCGGGATCAGGGCCAGCAGAACAAGCCCATCCCGGTCCGATCGGGACCCTCCGTCGGGAAGGGTGCTGGGGGGGTCGGTCCCCCCGAGAAGAGATACGCGAGAGTCCAAACCGCATCGGCGATGTCGACGGTCTCGTCGTCGTTCGCATCGGACGCGTCCTCGCACGAATCGGCTGGAGTCATCTGGAACAGCACTCCGAGGATCGTGATCGCATCTCCAACGTCGACCGACCCGTCCCGGTTCGCGTCCGCGCGGACGAACTTGTCCTGTACGCGAACCAACCCGATCATTCCGAGCAGTTCGTGCGGGACGCAGAAGTACGGGAAATCTCCCGGACTGTCGAATTCGAAGACGAAGATCGGCTGCGCATCCGAGCTGATCGCGTTGAAGAGCGCGCCGGGATTGTTCAGAGGATCGGAGGAGAGCCCACTGGTGACGGTGTGGAGCATCTCTCCCGGTTCGTGGACCCAACGCACGGAGTCGTCCTTGAAGATCTCGACGGCCTGCGGCTCGTACACATTGTCGAGCACATGGACGTCGAAGGTCAGATCATCACCGAGCACTTGGATGAACCCGATCTGCGCGGGGCTGTTCGCGTCGTGAAAGTTGACCGAGCCGACAGGTCCGGGGAAGACGTGACTGAACGTGGGGTTCAGCGCATCGACCGACCCGGAGAAGAGTGCGCCCGGCTCGTCGATCGTCCCCGGGGGACCGCCCGGCAATCCGCTGGTGACGACGTGGGTGCCCGCGACCCAGACCCAGGTGACGGTGTCCCCCGCCTGTATCTGGTGGCTCTGCGGCAGGAACGCCCCCGAGAACATCTCGATGAAGTACTCGGCGGCAGAGGCGCTCGCGGGCGCGAGGGCGAGCAGGACGAGAACGATCGCAGTGACGCTTCCCCCCGAGAACGGGCTGCGGGGGCGGGAGAATCCCGACATCGGCGCTCCTCGACTCTTCGGTGGTGGATCCAGTCCCCGACCGTGACGACCGGCCGCGTCCATTCTACCCCCCGAGGAATCCAGTGGGGACCGGCTCCGCACAGTGGTGCCCGTCCAGCTTCCCCCCGATCAGGGAACCAGTCCCCCCTCCAGCACCCTCTCCACTTGCCGTCTCGCGGTCACCTGAGGGCTCTCGCCCCGTTCTCTCGCTTCCCGGAAGAGCGACCGCAGCCTCTCCCCGACCGACTCGACCCGCCCGAGCAGGGTCTCGCGATCCCTCTCCCCTCCACCGAAGAGGGCGAACGCGAGCGCCCCACCCCCGTTCGCGATCCAGTCGGGAGCGTAGAGGATTCCCCGCGCGTGGAGTCTCTCGGCATCGGACTCCTCTGCGAGTTGGTTGTTCGCGGACCCGGCGACGACGCGGCACCGCAGCCGCGAAATCATCTCCGCGTGGAGCGTCGCTCCGATCGCGCAGGGTGAGTAGACATCGCAGTCGATCTCCGGGGCCCGTTCGATCGGGACCACTTCAGCCCCGATCTCCGCGGCGAGAGCGTGCGCCTTCGCGGAATCCACGTCGCTGAGGAGCAGCACCGCGTTCCGCTCGGCCAGCTCTCGGGCCAGGGGCGCCCCGACGTCCCCGACCCCCTCGATCCAGACCCGCCGTCCCTCGAGGCTCGCACTCCCGAAGGCCACTTCGACCGCCGCCTCGATCGCGACGCGAACGCCGCGCGCGGTGTACGGCCCCGGGTCCTCGGCCCGCCCGTCGGGGTGGATTCCGTGGACGCAGTCGGTGAACTGAGAGAGGAGCAGCATGTCATCCGGCGTCGTGCCGAGATCGGGCCCGGTCCCGAATCCGCCGCGGAGCGACGCGATCAGCCGGCCATAGGTCTCGAGGAGTGCGGTGCGTTCTGCGGCGCCGAGCGGACGAGAGAGGGAGAGCACCGCCTTGCCCCCCCCGCGGGCGATCCCGAGGCCAGCCCACTTCGCGGTCATCCCTCGGCCGAGTCGGAGGGCGTCGACGAGACCATCCGCCGGGGCGTCATAGACCTTCAGCCGCGTCCCACCGACCGCGGGACCGAGCCGCACGTCATCGATGGCGATGAAGATCCACGCTGCACTCGGCGCATGATAGCGCACGACCACGGCGTGGGCGGTGGCGCGAGAGAGCACCGAAGTGAGATCGAGAGAATTGGACATCGCGGCTCCTCTGAAGCGGAGCCGCGATCCCGAGGAACGACTACGAGCCGTCGTCGCCGAGGGAACCCGCCTTCTCCGCGCTGGTCACGATGCCGCGAATCAGCGCCGAGCTGAACCCCTCGTGTTCCATTCTGTTCAGACCGGCGATCGTGCAACCCATCGGGGTGGTGACGCGATCGATCTCACCCTCGGGGTGCCGTCCCCCCTCGAGGAGCAGTGAGGCGGCACCTCGGGCGGTCTGGGCGGCCATCCGGATCGCGTCCGAGGCGTGGAACCCGACCTCGATCCCCCCCTGGGAAGCGGCGCGAATGGCCCGCAGGAAAAAAGCGATCCCGCAGGCGCAGACCGCCGTCGCCGGCGACATCAGCTCTTCGTCGATACAGAGGGTCTGCCCGAGGGTGTCGAAAAGGGCACGCACTTCGTCGAGCTCCTCCGCCGCGGCACCATCGGTGGCGATGCAGGTCATCGACTCTCCGAGCAGGATCGCGGTGTTCGGCATCGCCCGGATGACGGCGACGTCGCCGCCGCACGCCTTTCGGAGACGCTTGATCGACACTCCGGTGACCACGGAGACCAGGATGTGGTGCTTCGGATCGAGGACGTCGCGGATCCCCAAGAGGACTTCTTCGACCTGTTCGGGGAGCACGCAGAGCAGAACCAGACGCGCGCCCGCGACCGCCACAGAATTGTCGGTACCCGCCGCGAAGCCCTCCTGGCGAAGTGCCTCGAGACCGGTCTCGTGGCGCCTCGTGACGTGGACCGACCCGGCGTCGGCTCGGCCTTTCGCAACCACCCCGTGGGCGATCGCCAGTCCGATGTTCCCGCCCCCCAGGATCGCGATCCGCTGATCCATGAGTCGTTCCTCCCCTTGGCTGCACCTTCGACTTCGCAGGCGCATCGTAGTGCGGCGGCAGGTAGAAGGTCGAGTCGGATTCCGCGCCGAACGGTCGTCGAGATGGAGAACTCCCGGCGCGACCGCAGCTGCGGCCGCGCCGGGAGTCCGGTTCGCTTCGCATGCGCTAGGCGTTGACCTCGGCCTGGTCCTCGGTGTGAGTGGCCTTCTTGACCTTGGTCTCCTTGTTCGGAGTGGTCTTCGCCGGCGAGGTGGCCGCGCCGACCTGCTTGGCGAAGTCCTTCCAGTACTCCTCCGGCATGTCGAGAGCGATCTTGAGCGCTCCGTTCGACCCGGCGTACTGCGGCTCCTCGACGGTGATCACTTTGCCCCCGCCGTACTCGGAGAGTGCTTCCTCGATCGCGAGACCGAGGCCCTTGATCTGGCTTCCGCCGCCACCGAGCAAGATGTTGCTCCGCATCTTCGCCTGGAACTCAGGGTCGTAGGTGGCGATCAGATCCTGGAGAGCCGCGATGGTCGGCGGTACGACGCTGTAGCAGGCCTCGTAGCACTGCTCGGTGAGGTTGAAGTCCTTCGGCTTGCCGGCGACCGGCAGCTGCACCTTGACCGGATCCATGTTGCGACTGACGGAGGCGTACTTCTCCTTGATCTCGCGCACCATGTTGATCGAGTGCTGGGCCTCCCCGTGAGCGGCGGTGATCAGCTCGGAGAACGTTTGATCGATGTGATCTCCCCCGACCTCGTGGGTCCGCTGGTCCTCGGGT
The DNA here is from genome assembly GCA_032128395.1 of Planctomycetota bacterium. Classification (GTDB taxonomy): domain Bacteria; phylum Planctomycetota; class UBA8108; order UBA1146; family UBA1146; genus JAQBGV01. The sequence goes on from JAQBGV010000060.1 coordinate 6,874, forward strand.
TGTGGCATCGTTCCGTGCACCCGGCACAGGTCCGTGGTCCCGGCCCCGATATCGATCACCAGGGTGTCGTTGAGGAAGTCGAGGCCGTAGGCGACCGCGAACGGCTCGGAGCAGACGATGGCGCTGTCGACGAAGCTGTTCGCGGCCTCGATGATCGCCGCCTTGCCCTCGACGCTCGCCTCGGCGGGAGCCCCGATCACCGCGAAGATCGTGCTGCCGGCGGGGATGTTCGCAAGGCTGAAAGCGTGGTCCAGGAGATCCCGGAGCGCCTTCTTCATCTCATCGGTGTCCTTGCCGTTGCGCTTCTTGATCGTCCCCCCGGCGAGCGGGCGGATCAGATGGAGCGACATGCGGTTCTGGACCGCTTCTTTTCCGTAGATCACGCTACGCCCGCCGAGGGCCTTCAGCGCGACGTGGTCCTTCGGGTACCCGATGTAGGACCAGACCGTCTCACGAACCCCGTTCGAACAGGTGATCGAAGTTCGGCTCGTTCCCAGGTCGATTCCGATGTAGATCGTCTCGGACATTGAACACTCCTCGGTGCTTTGCTGTTCCGGTTCTCAAGTTTACGGACACTAGACTCGACGTGCGGCGTCGACCACGATCTCGAAGCGGCTCTGCCCCTCCTTTCGCTACGCTCGGGTCAGCGGAGGAGGTTTGACCCGCTCTACCGCGATCTTCTTGACCCCGCCGGACTCCGCCGGAGGTCTCTCCGGAGGTGAGGGTCCGCCGCTTCCGCGTTCCGCCACGAATGCGTGGACCACCTTGTTCTCCTTCACGATCTCTTTCAGGAGCGCGAGCTTGATCTCGCGCGTCGGGTCCTCCGCGTGGAGTCCCGAACCCATGACGTTCTTGAAGCCCGGCCCCCCGGAAGCCTCGAGGGCGGCCGCGCGATGCTCGGCGATCGCGCGCGCTTTCTGGCTCTTCTCCAGGGTCTGGGCGAGGCGTTGGACCTTGCGCTCGAGGGTCTCGATCGCGTCGGACTGGGCCCCGCGGGCCTGCTCGCCGATCTTGCCGCGCTCGTCATCGAGGAGACGCGAGACCACGGATCGCATCTCTTCCTCGGTCTTCGCATCGACACCACCTCCGCGGAGCGCATGGTCGATCAGTCGTCCGAGACGGTGTTCGAGCTCCTGCATCCCGGCGTCGGACACCGTGAATCGATCGTCCTCGATGACCCTCTGGCGTTCTTCCTCGAGAATCGCTCGAGCCCGATCGAGCTCCAGCTGGAGGTGGCCGGCTTGCTCGACCGCCCCGGCCTTCTCTGCCTGCAGGGTCGAGAGGCGCTCCTTGAACGATGCTTCGGTCTCTTCGAGGAGACGTCGCCGAGACTCCTCATCGAACACTCGGTCGCTGCGGGCCAGCGCCTCTTCCAGCGCGTGCTCGATCAGCCCGGTGATCGCCCCCATGCCAAGGACGCGGACCTCTGAGCTCTTCCGGGCGAGTTCACGCGATGAAATGGTGCGAGAGCTCAGCAGGACGGAGTTCCGGATCTCGTTCCGAGCCTCCTCGCGCAGCTCGGTCGCTCGCTCTTGGAAACTCGCCGACGCCTCGACCAACCGAGCGCCGAAGCGTCGCTCGGTCTTGTCGCTCTCGTGTTCGAAGCGGAGGAAGAGCCCGCCGGGGCCCGACTCGGCGACTCGGGCCGCGAGCGGCACTCTCTCCCCATCGGGGAACTCCACGTGCACCGCGACCACTAGGCCGGCCTCGAGTGCGAGAGCGCACTTGAGGACCGCCTTGCCGCGGGCGAGATGGAGGATCGGTGCGCGAACCTCCTTGCCATCGGAGCCCCGAAAGTGCCCCTGGCAGGGAAGATCCGCGAACGCGAAGACCCGATGGATCACGCGACACACTCCTCGGACCCGGGATGGGCCGGCACAGTGGAACAATGCTCAGAAGTCTAGGATGGGAGAGCCGAGGCGGTCAAAGCGCCGGCCGCGAGGCGCTCGGAAGGAAAGGACAGAAAAAGGGCCCTAAAAGGCTAGAATCGCTCTCGATGACGTGTCGGACATCACGGCGCGGGTCGAAGGGTCTGTTCTTGGGGCGCCGACCACCATGGGCGATCCACGGTGAACGAATTCCCGCCGACACGAGGAAGGATCGCGACCATGCACACCCGGAGAGAGTTCCTGCAGATCGGCTGCGTGGCCTGGGCTCTTCCGCTCGCCGAGAGCATTCCCCGGCTCCGGACCTTCGCCCCCCCTCTCGGCGTCTGCCGGGGTTTGGAGGACACCGAGGCTGCGAAGCTCGGAGGAGCCGAGTACCTCGAGTGCAGCTGCTCTGGCGATCTTCAGCCGGAGAAGAGCGGCGAGGCTGCTCGCGAAGTCATCGCCCGCCTCCGTGCCTCGCTCGTGCCACTCTACTCCGCGAACAGCTTCCTCCCCGGACGACTTCGCTGCACCGGCCCGGAGGCGGATCATGCAGCGGTCCTCGCCTATGCGGAACGCGTGTTCGAACGGGCCGCCGAGGTCGCGATCGGCGTCATCGTCTTCGGATCGAGTCGTTCCCGCTCACTTCCCGAAGGATTCGCAAAGGCCGATGCGGAGCTGCAATTCGTCTCCCTCCTCGCCCGGATGGCGGAGTCGGCGAAGCGGCACGAGATCCTGGTCTGCGTCGAGCCCCTTCAGGAGAGCGAGACCAACTTCATCAACACCCTCGAAGAAGCACGCCGCATCGTCGCCGCGATCGGCCACCCGAACATCGCGCTCTGTGCGGACATTTTCCACATGCTCCGAGCCGGAGAGGGAGCAGCGTCGATCGAGAAGGCCGGCGCTCTCGTCCGCCACGTCCACATCGCGGAGAACCTGGATCGAGCGGCGCCGGGGACTCACGGCGAAGACTTCACGCCCTATCTCCAGGCGCTGAAGAACGTGGGCTACCGCGGCCGGATCTCGATCGAGTGCGGGTGGAAGGATTTCGGGACACAGTTGCCGAAAGCGCGGGAAGAGCTGCGGAGGCAGCTGGGCAGAGTGAACTAGTCTAGCCAGAATTCCTTTCCGACCGCTACGGCCGCCCCACAGCCTGGATCTCGTCCCGGAAGAGCGGCTGCCCCGCCAACGAGATCCAGAATCCATACAGGGCGAGAGCGAGGGCGATCAACGGTCCGATCCAGGATGCCTCGCCGTACTTGGGATCGGTGGCGAGCGTCATCGGCAGCGAGACGCCGATCGACACGGAGATGAACATCACGGCGGAACCGAGGAGACCGAGTCTCGCGACGGAACCGATGAGAATGACGAAGGAGAGCAGCTGTGCCGCGTACTCGATCACGTGAAACGGACTCTGGCTCATCAGGCTTCCGACCAGGCCCACCCCGCTGAGCAAGACCCAGCAGAGCACGGCGGCCAGCCCCGTGCGACGGGTGAGCATGCGGAAGAGCAGAAGCATGACGAAGAGCCCGAAGACGGCGGTCAGATCGCGCTGCGCACCGAAGATCGATGCGAGCACACCACGCGTTCCGAGCAGTGCATTCGCGTCGACCCTAAAAGGCACCCCGACGCCGCCGATCGAGAGCACGTGCTCCGCCAAGAACGATGGCGCGACGAACGTGAGCTGAATCAGGAGCGCGAGGATCACCCCGACGAGTACGTCTCTCCCGACCAGAGGGTCTCGTAGGCGTCCTCGCATCATGCGGGTGAAGGACACGATCGATCGCGGCCAGAAACGCCGCGCGAACGGTTCGATCGCCAGGTAGAAGAAGCTCCCGATTCCGGCCGTGAACAGCGCGACCGCGATGGGATCGGACATTCTCCAGACAATCCCCGCGCCGAGCGAGTGATCGGCGGAGAAGAACCAGAGGCCGATCGTGACACAGAAGAGGTAGACCCCGATCTGCCGCGCACCGATCCGGTCGCCCCGCCCTGCCCGGAGATTTCGAAGGGCGAGTGCGATGCCGCCGAGCACGATCGCTCCGACCAACACATCGAAGACGATGGCCATCTCGCTCTCCCCTGGGACCTCGCCCGAGTCGGCCCCTTCCTCGATGGTCGCATCAGGCGGAGACTCGCCACCGCCCATCTCTTCGATCCAAGAATCATCCCAATACGGGGTGGCGACGAATCGCACCGGAGTTCCCTGGTTCGAGCCGACTTCCACGCGAGTCGCGCTGCCGGTCGGGGCCCCCTCGACGATCCATGCGTCTACCGAGTCGCAGTGAAACGGTGGGTTCGACCGAGAAGAGACCGGGTGTCGCTCGAGCCCTCCGAGACCCGCGGCCGAGAAGAAGGGCTCCCAATCGATCGGCGAGAGCGCGTCTTCGGGCTCCCCTGGCTGCCGCACCGCGCGGGGAACTCTCTCGAACGCCATGAGCCCACCATCGCTCCCCCAGCGGACTCGCACCATCTCCGCGATGACGAGCGCCGGGGACTGGTAGCTGACTCTCCCGTTCCATGCCTCGGGGAGCATCGCGCCCGGGCTCGAACGCCACCAGAACCAGAGGGCCGGCGGTCCGGAGTCGAGGTCGGCGAGCGCCTCGAGCGATCGCTGCTCTTGGATCTTCGCGAGATTGCCAGGATCCACCTGGAACCCCACCGCGACGTGGCGGGGAGCGGGAGCGCCGATCTCGGCGAGAAAATCGCCGACCTGCTTCCGGAGGACGTCCACCGGCTCGATCGTGATCCTCTCGAACAGCTCGACCTTCCCGGAGATCCACGAGAGGAGGCCGAGGCAGGCGAAGACTGCGAGGAGGAGCGCGACCGCAACCCGGGGCCGGAGCGCTCCGGATGCGCCCGACTCCGCGACCATCTCGGGGGAGGGCGTCTCTCCTGCGGCGAGCGCCATACCGAGCGGATCGCCCCCGGGGAGCGCGGCGGCCACGGCGAGCGCGGAGCCGGGGCGCTCGGTCGGATCGGTCTCGAGGCAGCGGCGGATCACGCGTTCGACCACGGGGTCGATGTCCGCGACGTACTCCGACATCGAACTCGGGGTCGTCCGCGCCTGCTGCGACCGAATCTCGGCGATCGAGGTGCCGCTGACCGCACGCTCCCCGGTGAACAATTCGTAGAGCACCATGCCGAGACCGTAGATGTCGCTCCGGACCGTGGCGGGTTTTCCGTCGAGTTGCTCTGGTGCCATGTAGGCCGGTGTGCCCGCCGTGCGGCCGTCGGTCGCGCCGCTCCCGGAGTCGATCGCGGCGATCCCGAAGTCGGTGATTCGGGCCCGACCGCGACCGTCGATCATGATGTTCGCGGGCTTCAGGTCGCGGTGGAGGACACCGTGGTCGTGCGCAGCGGCGAGGCCGAGGCTGAGCTGCCGAGCGATCTCGATCGCCTTGTCGCGAGGAAACCGGCCGATGCGCTTCAGCAGGCCGGAGAGATCCTCACCGTCGATGAACTCCATCGCGATGAAGGTCTCCCCGTCCGATTCGGCGAGGTCGTAGACGCGGCACACGTTGGGATGGGTGATTCCGCGGGTGACCCGAACCTCATCGCGAATGTGGCTGAGCCAGCCAGGATCTCTGTTGCGAGAGGAGGGGAGGAACTTGAGGGCGACCGATTCCGCCAGCTCCAGGTCGTCCGCCCGGTACACTTCCCCCATCCCTCCGCGACCGAGGCGGGACACGATGCGGTAGCGCCCGCCCAGCACCGTGCCCGGGGCGAACCGCGACCCGGTTGCCGGGCTCGGTGAGGGGGTCGGTGTGGATTGCGGGTGCCTCCGCCGAAACTGCGCAATCGGCGCAGACGGTGCGGGGGCATCCCGGGTGATGAGCGGGGCGTCCCCGTGATCTGGGGGGATCTCCAAGGACCTGCCGCACTCGGGGCAGAATCGCTGGCCCTCGTGTTGTGCCTTCTTGCAATTCGGGCAGGTCGGCATCGCGCCTCTCACCAGAGTCGCCGGATGGGCGGACGGTTGTGGACGGGAACGGCGCATTCTGAGCGGAGCGTCGTGAGAGGGCAAGCATGTGGACCCCGGAGAACCCCTCTCGATGGCGCCTCGGCGGAATTGCGCCGCCTCCGCTACACTCCGTTCGAACGCTCCGATCCGAGTGCGAAGGGGAATCGATGCCGCGACTGAACGAACGGTCCCTGGGGATCGGCTTCTCTCCGACGATGGCGGCCGCGGCGGCGACCACATCCCATCCGGACCCCATCGATCTCTCCGTGGGACAACCCTCCGAGCTCCCCCCGTCCGCGGTCGCCGAAGCCGCGATCTCGGCGATCCGGGCTGGCAAGACCCGATACGGCCCCGCCGCGGGTCTACCCGCGCTGCGGGCCCGGATCGGGGTCGAGAATCACGTGCAACCCGAGAACGTGATCATCACCCCGGGAGGGAAGGGGGCGCTTTTCGCCGCCCTTCAATGCATCCTCGAACCGGGGGACGACGTTCTCATCCTCGCTCCGTACTGGCCGACCTTCATCCAGCAGGTCGAGTGGTGTGGAGCGCGGGCGGTGATCGTTCCGCACCAGGACCTCCGGGTCGATCCGATCGCCGCGCGCGACGCCTGCACACCGCGCACCCGCGCGATCATCGTCAATACGCCGTCGAATCCGACCTCGACCGTGATCGCGGAGGAGACCGTCGTCGCGCTCCACGAACTCGCCGGCGAGCGTGATCTCTGGATCCTGTCCGACGAGGTCTACCGCGGACTCACCTTCGGACCACCAGGACCGTTGCCGTCCCGCCCGGACCTGTGCGAACGAGCCCGCACGATCGTGGTGGAGAGCTTCTCCAAGCGATTCTCGATGACGGGCTATCGGGTGGGGTACGCCATCGCGCCTCCGGAAGTGATTGAGGCGATGGTGCGCCACACCGCCTCCTCGCACACCCACGCGAGCACCATCTCTCAACACGCGGCGCTCGCCGCTCTGGATCTCGATGAGCGGTGGGAGGTCGAGCGGCTGTCCCGCTACTGCGGCCGGGCGAGCTTGGCCCACGAGCGGCTCGAAGCGATGCCCGGGGTGACGTGCAGCCGACCCGATGCGGGCTTCTACGTCTTCCCTCGGGTGCAGGCGCTGCTCGAGGCGCGCAGAATCGAGATGGACACGGCGCTGTGCGAGATTCTCCGCGAAGACATCGGCCTCCTCTTGGTCCCCGGAACGGCCTTCGGGGCTCCGGGCCACGTACGTTTGGCCACTTGCGTCGATGAAGCTCGTTTGGTCGAGGCCCTCGATCGGCTGGGCGACTGGATCGGTTCGAACGACGCCAGCGATTGACAGCTTTGCGGTGAGCACTACCATCGTGGAGTGGACGAGGCGTACGCGGGGCTTCCCTTGCGAATGACCAGGCGAAGAAAACGGGACCCGGAAGTTCCAACAAATGATGACTGCGTTCCAGACCTTCCCCTTTATGGGCTTCCGCGCCGGCGACCGTGCCGGACGCGGGGGTGGCAGCGCATCGTCCTGAGGGATTCCTGAGTTCCGAAGACGAGTGACCCACCCGAGTCGAATCGGGTGGGTTTTTTCTTGTCCGGAGCGAAGCACAGAAACAGCGAGACCATGAGCGAAAACGTGGAGGGGGCACCGATGAGCCCATCACTCGATGAGAGTCGTGACGTGATCGACCGAGTCGATCGGGAAATCCTCCGCCTCCTCTCGGAGCGGATGGAGGCCGTGAACACGATCGCGGCGTGCAAGGAGCAGAACACCCTCGCCCCGCTGAGGGACGACCAGCGGGAGCAGCAGGTGCGCGCGGCCTGGGCGGAGCAGGCCGAGAGCCTGGGACTCTCGACCTACCACGCC
>JAQBGV010000061.1:0-15593 GCA_032128395.1 Planctomycetota bacterium
GTCGGAAGGACCGTACCCATGAGACTCACCCATCCCCATCGCACCGGTGCACTACTGCTCGGCTTCATGCTGTCCGTCGGGCTCACGAACGCTGCATACGCGGATTCCGAGGGCGAGACCGCGAGGACATCCGCCGCCAAACCATCACATGGTGGGGCGATCTGGGGGAGGGAATACTTCCCGAACGTGATTCTGACGACCCACGAGGGAAAGAAGGTGCGCTTCTTCGATGACCTGATCGAAGGCAAGGTCGTCGTCATCAACTTCATCTACACCTCGTGTCCCGATGCCTGCCCACTCGAGACGGCCCGTCTCGCCGAAGTGCAGGGGATTCTCGGCGATCGGGTCGGCAAGGATGTTTTCATGTACTCGATCACGATCGATCCCGACCGCGACACCCCCGAGGTGCTCGCCGAGTACCGTGAACGCTTTCAAGCGGAAGAGGGGTGGACCTTCCTGACCGGCGCGGAGGAGGACATCACTCTGCTGCGGAGAAAGCTCGGTCTCTACATCGATGACATCGATCAGGACGCCGGGGATCACAACCTGAACCTGATGTTGGGGAACCAATCGAGCGGGCGGTGGCAGAAGTCCTCTCCGTTCGAGAACCCCTACATTCTCGCATCGCTGATCGGTCAATCATTGTCGAGCCACTCGACGGCGAGAACGACGAAGAACAGCTACGAGGACGCCCCGAAGCTGCGCAACATCGGGGATGGAGAGACCCTCTATCGAACCCGGTGCAAGGTGTGTCACGCGATCGGATCCTCGGACGAAGATGCACTGAAGCCACGAGTGGGCCCGAACCTGCTCGGCGTCACCGACCGCCGCGAGCACGACTGGCTGGTCCGCTGGATCCGCGAGCCGGACGTCATGGTCAAAGAACAAGACTCGATCGCCGTCGGTCTCTTCTACGCCTACAATCAAGTGCCGATGCCGAACCTGCGCCTGAGCTCCCAGGAGATCGGCCAGGTGCTCGACTACATCGGGACCGAGAGCAAGCGCGTCACGAAGCACGAGCTGCTGTTGACCGTCCTCCCGAAGAAGAACGACGACGCAGAAGTGGAATCGTGCTGCCAGAAGTCGGAGAAGGTGGTTCTCAGCGCGACGGTCGCAGACGAACTGCTCGCCAGCGAGTGCGAGAAGACCGGTTCATCGGAGTGCGGCTGCGACGCAGCGAAGGCCCGCACCTTCCCCAAGACTCTTTGGAGCGGCCTCGGCGCCGTCCTCGGAGGCCTGGCGCTGCTGCTGAGGCGACGCGCACTGTAGAGAGTGATCGGGCATCGCAGAACTCTTTGCCCTGGCCTCACTTCTCGATCGTCAGCAGATCGAAGAGGCGCCCCTCTTCATCGAACACCTTCAGTTCGAAGGTTCCGGCGTGGACCCCCACGAGGCAGAAGTGGTGTCCGCGGTACTTCGCGGCGCTGAACCAGGTGCGCTGCGGAGCAAACTCTTCGAGTCCTCCGCCGGCGCCACCGGTGGTGATGTACGTCACCCCGTGCTCGCGATCGACCTTCCCCCCCCGGATCGGCCAGGTGCGCTCGTAGAGGTGGATGTGCCCGTTGAAGACGACATCGATGCCGAGTTCCTCGTACACCGGGACCAAGTGCTGTTGGATCCGGGGGTCTCCTTGCCCCGTCCGCCCCTGCTTCCAGGTGTCTCCGTAGTCATCGGAATCGGACGTGTACGCGGGCTGGTGGTGCACCACGATCTTCCAAGTGGCGTCGCTCGCGGCCGCCTTCTCTCGGAGCCAAAGGTGTTGTTCGACCGACGGATCGACCGGGCGATTGGTGTCGAGGACGAAGAAGTGCGCATTGCCGAAGCGGAAGTCGTAGTAGTACTCCGGGGAGGGGAGCGAGAAATAGTCGTAGTACAGTTTCGCGTCCCGCTCGTGGTTGCCGAGGGTCGGATAGATGGGATAGCGCTTCAGGATCTCCTTCGCGCCCGCGAAGAACTCGTGCACCCACTCGCGTTTTACCGTTCCCGTCCCGACCAGATCGCCGCAGTGGACGATGAAGCTCGGTCGATGGCCCCACGCGAGTTGACTGATCGTCGAGGTGACCCGTGGATTGTTCTGGGTGTCCCCTATCACCACGAAAGCGAACGCCCCATCCTTCTTGACCGCGGTCTGGAAGGTCAGGACCTCGCTCTCGACCGACTCGCCGTCGTCGGCGAGGCTTCGAACGCGGTAGAAGTAGTTCGTCTCCGCTTCGAGACCGGTGAGCACGACCTCTTGCATGCGACCATCGTCGGCCGACTCGGCATACCCGCCGAGTTCTGCAGTCGGTCCGAAATCGACCCGTCCGCGTCCGCTCCGGCTCGTCTCCCAGCGCACGGTCATCGAGTGCTCGGTCGCCCACTGCAGGTACGGCGAAACGACCATGCGGAACGGAAGCACCAGCGATGGCGCACCCTTCAGTCGCGGCCGCTCACCCGCGAGCGCCTCGAGTTGCGATTCTCCGAGTGACGCCGGGAACACCCTCACCTGGGCGATCCCCCCCGCGTGCGGGTAGTACTCGTCGTCGTCGAGGTAGCAGCCGACTGCGAAGGGAGCGTGCTCTGGATAGAGAATCTCCCCGGACTGGAGCCGCGAGCTCCCCGCCAGCTTCCCGTCGACGAAGATCCGCATTTCGGCGCCATCGTAGGATCCCGCGACGTGGGTCCACCGCCCCGGCGTGAGCGGGTTCTCCGCCGTGAGGTAGGTCATGTGGCCGTCGCCATCGTCGGCGCCGACCGTCGAGAGCGCGAAGGCGAACCGGTCCCCCCGAGAACCGAGGAGCCAACCCTTCTCGAACCCACCGTTGTCCTGGAGGACTCCGACGATCCCCCCCCACTCGCTCGGCGAATCGATCGCCACCCACGCAGCGACGCAGAACGCCTCGGTCGGAAGCCCGTCGCGCGTCGTCGCGATGTCTTGCGAAGCGATCCCTCGCCCGGTCATCCCTTCCCCGATCAGCACGGTGCCGTAGGTGCCAGAATTCACGGAGAGGTCTCCGCGGAGCGAGAGCGGTGGCCCCAGTCGAACGGGTGGGATCTCGGTCTCGCCCGCGTGCCCCTCGAAGTCCCACCCCGCGATCGGCAGGGGGCGGATCGGAGCCTCGGACCCGGCGGCGAGTGCGAGCAGCAAGATCAGCACCATCATCGCCAACTCAATCCTTCTCCCCGATGTCCGCACCGGACTGGTGGTCTGCCAGGAGGTGTTCTGCGAAGAACTCCCACTTCTTCTGAGTGAAGTAGCCGTTGAAGTCCCCATAGCCGTGGCGTTTGCCGGGGAGGATCAGCAGGTCGAATCGCTTGTTCGCTCTGATCAGCGCATCGACCAGCCGCATGGTGCCGGCAGGGTGCACGTTGCTGTCCATGTCCCCGTGGACGAGGAGCAGGTTACCCTTCAGGTTCTCGGCAAGCTCGGCGTTGGTCGGAACATGAATCTCGAACTTGGTCTTCTTCTCCGCCTTCTCGTCGCTCTTCTCGCCCTCGCCGTTTTCTTTCTTCTCGTCGTCCCCTTTCTCAACCTTCTTCTCGTTCTTCTTCTCGTCTTCGTCGCCGTCATCCCGAGCTGCGATCTCGCTCAGATCTCGTTGCGAGCGACGGCGCTTCGCATCCTTCTTCTCCTCCTTGACCTCGATCTCCTTGAGGCCGTGGTAGCGCTCCGCCCAGAAACGCCCGTACACGTTGTTGTCGTGGTTGCCGGAAGAAGCGACGCCCACCTTGAAGAAGTCGTTGTAGGGCTTCTGCATCAGAGCAGCCGCCGTCATGAATCCTCCCCCGGAGTGTCCGTAGAGGCCGACGCGCTCGATGTCGATGAACGGATAGCGCTCGGCCAGCTGTTCGATCCCCGCCTTCTTGTCCGCCAGACCGTAGTCGCGAAGGTTGAAGTAGCCGTAGTTGTGGTACGCCTTCGAGCGACCCGGAGTCCCCCCGCGGTGACCCAGCTGAACGACGATGAAGCCGATCTGCGCGAGCTGCTGGCGGCCGTTGGACGAGGAAAATGCGTGGCTGACCCCTTCGGTCTGCGGTCCCGGATACACCTCGGCGATGATGGGGTATTTCCTTCGGGGATCAAAATCGAACGGCTTCCACATGTTCCCGTACAGATCGGTGACCCCGTCGGCGGCCTTGAAGGTGAAGGTCTCTGGCATCTTCCAGCCGGACTCGTAGAGGCGCGATAGGTCGGCTTCCTCGAGCGACATCACCTCTCGGCCATCGGCGTCACACAAGCGCGACACAGGAGCCATGTCGATCCTCGAGCAGTTGTCGACGACGTACTTGTTCGTGGGAGACACGGTAGATCTGTGGTTGGCGTTCCCCGGATCCATCAAGGTCAGTCCGGTGCCGTCGAGGAAGACCCGGTAGAGGTGCTGGAAGTAGACGTTCTCGCCCGGCTCACGACCGTTGCCCAGGAAGTAGAGCAGCCCCTTGTCCTCGTCCAATTCGACGATCCGACTCGCCCGGAACGGACCGGATGTGATCGCGTTCTTGAACTCGCCATCCCGACGATACAGATAGAAGTGACCCCAGCCGCTGCGCTCCGACCACCAGATCATCTCATCGCGCTTCTTGAGGTACCGGACGCTCTGCGAAGAGATATTGGCCGCGGCCATCCCTTCCTCCATCAGAACAGAGAGCTCCCCAGTCCTCGTGTCGATCGAACAGAGCTCGATGTTCCGGAGCAGACGGTCACTGCGGATGAAGCGCAGCTCGTCCCCAGCGCCGGTGAAGTCGCGTTCCTCCGACTCGTCCTCGGGCTCGGGCAAGGACTCGGACTTGGGCCATTGGAAGCTCTGATAGCCCTCATCCTTCCACTTGCCCTCCACACGGAACAGGGTCTTCCTCTCCCGAGCGAAGACGAAAAGCTCACTGCGTGCGATCTTCTCTTCGCCGGGCAGCGCATAGTCGTACGTCTCCAGCGTCGGTCTCGGCTCCGAGAGCGAGTTCACCAGGAACAGCTCTCCGACCCCTCGGGAGTCTCGACGCGTCCCGTAGAAGGCGGTGGAGTCGGGCGCCCAGCTGATGCGGGGGCGGGATTTTTCCTCTCCCTTCTCCTCCTCTTTCCCTTCTTCCTCACTCTCATCGTCGTCGCCAATGGGAAGTTCGTACTCGAACTCACCCGCCTGGAGGCGCTCCAGGATCTCGTCCTCCTCGAGTTCGGACCGTGACTCCTGATCGCGGCGACCGGCGCTGCCGAACTCGTAGTCCTCCTCACCGTCGTCGGTCAACTTCAGGGCCTGAGATTCATCGATGGTGTCGGCCCATGCCTCCCGCTCGTCGACCTTCTCCTCCTCCTGGTCCTCTCCCCCCTTCTCCTCTTCGCCCGTTCCCTTACTCGTTTCTTTCTCGACCTTCTTCTCGCCGTCGTCGTGCTTCTGGTCGCCCTCTTCTTGCTGGACGTCCTTGCGCTCGAGCTTCTCCTTCTCGAGCTCTTCTTTCTTGACGTCTTCTTTCTCGACGACCTTCTGCTCGGTCTCTTCTGTCTCTTTCTGCTCGGACTCGGCCTTCTTCTCTTCCTTCAGTCTCTGGTCGATCGCGAGGATCTCACTCTTCAGTTCCTCGCTCGCCCCGACGTAGTAGAGGTTGTGCCCTTGGGAGAAGACGTAGGCGGTGTGGTCGGGGGAGAAGTTCCGGTGAGCCCGGGGATCCTTGGGCTTCTCCTCCTCATCGCCACTTGAGGATCCCCCTCGCGTCGGTCTCCCTCGACGTCGCTCGCTCTGCTCCTCCTTGGGAACAGGACCCAAGTTGGCGAGGGCGCCGGTCGCGAGTTCGAGTTCGAACTTCGTCTTCTCGAGGGCGAAGCTGAGCTTCGTGCTCTGCTCGTCGATCTTGGCGTCCGTGAGTGACAGGTTGTACGCATCCAGCGGCTTCTTGAGCTCCACCGAGAGTAGGCTCGCCAGCCGATCGTGATCGAAGAGCGGCTCCTTCGTCCGCTTGTCAGGGTCCACCAGGAAGTAGCGAATCCCCTGACTCGTGCGGTAGCTGTACCAGAACCGATTCGTCTCGCCGACCCAGTTCGGCTCCACCGTAGTGCTGTAGATGCGTTGGTTCAGATAGTCCGACGAGTACCGATGCGCTTGCCGGTAGTTCGGTCGCTCATCGCCAGCTGGCTGCCCGGTGAGAAGCGTGCACATCAGGACCGCGGCGAAGATCGTGAGAGCTAGACAGATCCTGGGCATGGGTGCCTCCTTCAGAAGTCGAGATGGCCGGATCGTCTCAAGATAACCGATCGCGATGGCTGACCCAATGAACCACCCCCCCGGGCACGCCCCTTGCCCCGCTCTGAGCGAGTGAATCCATGCTCTCCCTGTACGCACGCAGGGGGGGGAATCTCTCCCGCCACTCCGATCGAGAGCAGTCCATGGCCGCACCAAAGCTGTACATGCTAGTACTAGGTTCGCTCCTCCTCCTCCTCTGCGGATGCGGGGGTACGAGTGGCACTTCGGCTCTCCCGGTGGATCCCGTGGCCCCCGACGGTACGACTCCGGACCTCTCCGACCCCTTTCCGGCGCCGCCAGCCACGACCGGGACCGTGGTCCTGCTGTTGCGGGACAACCCCCTCGCAGCTCTCGACGCCTTCTATCTCACGATCGAATCCGTGGAGCTCCTCGGGGGCAGCGCCGGGCCTTTTCTCTTGTTCGACGGGGAGGAGAGGGTCAATCTCCTGGACTTCCAGACCCAGGAATTCCTACTCGCGATGCGGGACGACGTTCCTCCAGGGACGTACGACAAGATCCGCCTTCACATCTCCGATCCGGCCGTCGAGCCGAACCCGGACAACGATCCCGTCATCCTCACCGGGAACGGGAAGCTCGATCTGAACCCACAGGGGTCCTTCGAGGTCGTCGCTGGCGAGTTCCTGGCGATCCGGGTCGATGTCGATGCCCCGCGCTCGGTCCACGTCGTCGGGACGGGGAGCCAGCGCTTCATCGTGCGACCACTCGTGTTCGTGGAAATCGAGACTCACTTCGACCCCATCCCTCTGGGAGACCTCGAAGGCATCGTGACCGCAGTGGATCTGTCCCAGGACGAAATCACCCTCGAAGTCCCGGACCGTGCGAACGATGTCTGCGTCCGGGTCGATGGGCAGACCGCGATCTTCGCGGAAGACATGGCGATCGCCGAGCTCGATGTGTTCGCGGTCGGGGATCACGCGATGGCGCGGGGCCGTCTCGATTCCACGGGGACGCTGGTCACGGAGTTGGTCTTCCAGGGCGATCCGATGCGTCTCCGCGGCACCATGCCGGATGGCACCCTGGACCCCCCGTTCCCGTTTCTCACCGATTCCGGCGAAGCGGTCCAGGACACCCTCAGCACCGAGATTGCCGCAGGAGCCCGCGCCTATCGAGAGCAGGGTTCCGAGATTCCGATCCCGATCCTTGCGGGTAACTCCCGGGCGCGACTCACGGGACAACGGATCGGGTCCGCCCCCGACTACCGGGTAGGGTTGGTCGATGTGGAGGTGGAGCGACTCGCTGGGACGCTGGAGTCGATCGACCTCACCGCCTCTCCCGTGGAGTTCGTCTTCCGAAATGTGATCGAGGAGTTGACGCCGATGATCCTCGCCGACGACGCGGACATCTCGCTCATCGGCGACGGCGCCGTGCCTCTCGAGTTCCTGACCGTCGGCCTCTCCATCGTCGTCACGATCTCCGAAGGTGAGAGCGGGGAGCTCATCGCGACCGCGATGAGCATCGCGCCGATCGAATTCTCCGGGGAGATCACTCGGGTGGACGTCCATGGTAACACTGCGGTGATTTCCAGCGCGGGGGTCGAGACGACGCTCTGGATTCGTGGCGACGCGACCTTCTTGATGCGCACCGACTTGGTCACTACGGAGATCGGACTTGCGGACGTCGCGGTCGGGGACACCGTGGAAGGGTTCGGACTCGAACTCGCAGGCGTCCCGTTCCTCTGGGTCCTCGTCATCGATCTCCACGATGTGACGGGAGTGATCGATTCGGTCAGCGCGAGCCCCGATCCAGTCTCGATCGTGATCCGTGACCCCCACGACCGCCTGTTCACGGTCGGGGTTCCCGTCACCGCCTTTCTCACCCTCACCGGCGGCGGCGACCTCGTGCCGGATCTTGTCACTTCCGGTCTCTCCGTGTCGGCGCAGCTGACCGGCCTCACCGGCACCCTGAAGGTCAGCGCGATGACGGTCGATCCGGTGACTCTCTCGGGGCTGGTGGTCGGAACCGATCTCGCTCTGAGCGAGCTGACCCTGATGTCGGGGACCACCTTCACCACCCTGGACATTCGGACCGACGCCTCCATCTTTTTCCGCACCGATGGAGTCTCCACTCTGATCGATCTCGACAGCGTCGCGGTGGGCGACTCGGTCGAGGTTTCCGGCCTCCCCGAACCCACCGGGGGCTTCCTCGTCTACACTCTGTGGGTGACCGTACTGTTGACCCCCTAGCGGACCCCTTGGTCGCTCAGCTGCGGAAAAGGGAGCCTCCGCCGGCGTCGCGCGCCCGCGGAGGCTCCCTCGTTTCGCGACTCCGACTACCGATCTACCCGCGCACCCTCAGGGCAAGACCGAGAGCTCCAAGAATACCCGCGAGGATGAGCGACGCGGGGGCGAGCCGGCCGCGTGAAGAATCGGGCTCTGCGAGATCACTGCCGTCCGGTTCTCTCGCGCTCAACACCACGTTCTCGTCCTTCTGGCAACAAGACTCGAGCTCTGCGGCGCCGACGCTCGGTGGTGGAGCGACTGCGGCGATCTTCTGCATCTTCTCGACTCGATGGGTCTCGGTCTCGATGAAATCCAGCAGTTCCTCCACCTCCACCGAGCTGAGGCGCATGTTCGGCATCGGAACTTTGTTGTAGGCGAGGTAGAGGCCGAGCGCGATCGGGTCACCGTCCGCGATCATCCGGTCTGGGGCGATGATCCAGCGGGAGAGCCACTCCGGATCTCTGCGCCCGGTGACACCCATCAGATCTGGGCCGACCCTCGAGCGGCCGTCCCCTTCCCCGATGATGTGACAAACCGCGCAGCGCGTGCGGAACAGCATCTCCCCTCGCTCGAGGTTTCGGAGCTTCGGGGCATCGCCGTAGTCGCGGTCCTCGCTCCGATCGGGGGCGAAGTTGTGCAGCCACGTGCCGATCTGGGTCGCGAGGACGTAGGGGTTCTCGAAGGGAGAGCGCCTCATCCACTGGCCGGTCGCCTGGTTTCCGATCATCAGATTCAAATTGTGATCGTTGGGGTTGTCGGACCCCTTGTCCGGGATGAAGAGCCCGAGCTTCTTGCGCAGCGAGAGGATGTCGGCCTTGTCCCCGGTCAGGAACAGCCATCCGGGACCAGCCTGGTATCGCTCGGAGTACTCCTTCATCACGCTCACGGTGTCGTGCTCAGGATCGATGGTGATCGAGTACATGAAGATGTCACGCCCCACGCGATCGCCCAGGATCCCCTGGACCTCGGCGAGGCGAGAAGTCTCGAGCGGACAAGCGTCGGGGCAGGTCGTATAGATGAAGTTGATCACGACGACCCTGTCCTGGATGAGGTCGTCGAAGAAGCGAACGGTTTTTCCCTCGTGGGTGATCAGCTCGACGTTGGGGAAGTAGTTTGCGCCCCAGCGCGATCCTCCTCGGCCAGCGTCCGGCTCGATGCCGTAGAGTGGAAACACTGCGAAGAGGAGCAGGAGCGCGGCGAGGATCATCTCTCGGGTGGTGAGTGCCTGGATCCGCATTTTCGTCGTCCCTCCGACTGCCGACTCGTTCTGGTGGAAGATCGTGGTGCGGGCCCCGAACAGCCCGCACCGCCGACACCGATCAGTCGTGGATCTCCACCGAACTCGAGGCGGTCCCGCCGAGGGAGGTGACCACGGTGACGGTTCCGCCCCCTCCAGGGTTCGGCCCCGGTCCGCGGAACTCGAACTCGCCATTGTCCACCTCGACCATCGCCATGAGTGTCGACCCGAAGAAGACCTCGACCGAAGTGCTGTCCCCGCACTCGCCCTCGACCCGCCACTCGGTGTCCTCGACGTCGTACCTGCACTTGCTGATCTCGACCGAGTCGGCGGTGGACTCTTCAGCCGCCGGATCCTCGGCGGGCGGGGTCGTCCCATCTCCCTCCGGGAACGGAGCGAACGCCGATTCTCCGAGGCCGCCGGCTTGGAACGACGTTCCGGTGCCATCGCCGGACCTGAATGTGGGCAGCGCGACGGAATCGACGTACTCGACTCCTTCCCAGGTCGGGAACGGGGTCGGCATCAGGAGGAACTGGCCGGGATTCTCGATGTCCCACCGCAGGAGCATCGCGTGGTCCTCGTGCTGGGTGTTGTGGCAATGCTCCATGAACGTGCCGGCGAACTCACGGAACCGGATCGAGAACTCCACGCTGTCGGTGCTGTCCGGCATCCGCCCGACTCGATAGACATCCTTCCGCGCCCACACTTCCCACTCCGGCGGGTCTTCGCCTCCACGCTTGAGGATCTGCCCTTCCTCGAAGTGAACGTGGATCGGGTGGCTCCAACCGCCGCCACCGTTCTCGAGGTGCCAGATTTCGAGCGAACCGAGACCATCATCTCCGAGCGTGGGTGCCGCGGAGAGCCGCCGCGGATCCATGTTGAAACCGGTTCCGCCGTCGGTCTTGATCGTCCACGGCGCATCGTCGGTGCCGCTCGAGCGTCCGAAGGAGAAGGTGCGGTGGGTCGCGTTCGCGATCTCAGCAGCGCTCGGGCGCGCGAGCGGGATCATCTGCAGACCACCCCGCTCGAAATCGGCCGGGTTCATGCTCAGATCCTCTTCGATGTACTCCATCACGCGGAACTCGAGGAACTTGCCGACGCACGGGTCCCCATCGACCCAA
Source organism: Planctomycetota bacterium (assembly GCA_032128395.1). Taxonomy (GTDB): domain Bacteria; phylum Planctomycetota; class UBA8108; order UBA1146; family UBA1146; genus JAQBGV01. Next base: position 10,805 of record JAQBGV010000061.1, read on the forward strand.
CGATCCCCATCGTTCACGGCTTGGTAGGCCCCGGAGAGAATCTCAGCGAGTGGAATCGCCTGTTCGGGCCTTCGCCCGTCATTGTGCTCGAGGGTGTTGACGAAGTAGAGCTTCTCGCCCGGTTGGAACTGGCCGAAGTCGATGACGATATCGTAGCGCTCGGCGATCCCCTGGGTCGGAAGGACACTGTTCGTCGTACCGTTCGAGCCGTCGAACCGCACCGAGTGCTCCATGATGTTTCCGTCGTTGGCGACCATGTGGAACGGGACCGGAGTCCCCGACTCGGTGACGAGGCCGATCTTGAGGTAACGGGAAACGGAACCGTTCAGGATCCGGAAGCGATAGCGGCGGGCGCGCACCTCGAAGTACGGGTGGTAGAGCCAATTCGTGAGGAGCTGGTCACCCATGAACCCGTTGACGTTGAAGATGTTGAACCAGAGCTGGCCCTCCGCGTCCCATGCCTTGTCGGCGATGAGCAGGTTGACGTCGTAGTCGCGGTTGCCCCAGTCCATCGCGGTGCCGCTCGGGAGCCTGAGATTGACTCCGTCGATCAGTCCCTCGTTCCCCCTGTCGATGGAACTGTAGTAGTTCATCATCGCCGCGTTGCCCTTGTAGACATTTTGCGCGGTGAAATCGAGCATATGGTCGTGGAACCAGTGCGTGCTCATCGTCTCGCGCCAGTCCCCGGGGATCATCGTGATGCCACCATTGCCATCGGGTGTGCCGGCGCGGGGGTCGAGGCCGGCGGGGTTGATGCTGTCATGGCCCGCGAGAGCCATCGGCCACCGGTAATCGTAGTACTGGCCCGGGAAGGAGAACGCGTTCGCATAGCCGTCGCTCTCGGCGGGGTTGTGGCCGTTGTGCTCGTGCGTCGTGATCGTGTGGAGGCCGAAACCCATGTTGGCGGCTGGATCGATCGGCGTAGCGTTGTAGTGACGGAATAGGATCGGCTCACCGTAACGGGCCATCAGGAGCTTGGGGGGGAGGGTGCCGTCGAAGCACCAGAGGGCGAGCGGGTCCTGGATCGGCATGTTGGGGTGGAACCGGACATCGAGTCCGGCGTTGCTGCCGCCGAGTTCCGGGGTCTCCGTATTGTTCCAGTAGAGATTTCCCTGCGCGAATTCTCCGTGGGAATAGGAGTGGTGCTGCAATGGATCACGCAGACCGCCATTCGCGTGCGCGCCGGTCTGCGCCGTGTTCACGTAGATCTCTGGAGGGAACTCGGACCAGCGTTGGTGGGCCCAACCTTCTCCCGGCGGACGACCCTCCAGCGGCGAGTGAGACAGCGATTGACCGAGAAAGCTCTCGATCTGAGGAAGCCAGGGATTCACGTCGGTGTCATTGGAGAGGCGCGTCGGTTCCGGATAGATCGACTGGCCGAGGAACGCATCGAGCTCCGCCCCGTCGGGGCAGCTCTGCGGACTCGCGAGACCAGGCATCTCGAGGGGAGGGGGCGCGAACGAGACCGGCATCGGAGCGCGCCCGAACTCCTCGAACCTCAGCATCTTCTGGGTGAAGGACTGTGCCTCGAAGAGCGGGCTCGGCCGTCCTCCCGTGGGAAGGTCGAACCCACCGCCCCCACCGTTGAGGTTCGCCAGGTTCAGTGCTTCCCCAGGGTCATCGGCGGTTCCGGTGCTGCCGCCCACGAAGGAACCTTCGTTCGCGTGCGGGAGTCCTTCGGGGAGATCGCCGATGGCGAACTGACTCGGGAGCGACGAATCGACTTGCCAATACCCGGTGACGGGAACGACGAGACAAAGGGCCCCGATCACCCAGAGTGCGTTCGAGACCTTGCGCACTGTTGCCTTACGAGCGACCGCCCGAGAGCGTTCGGGAAGCAGCCGTGGACTGGACGTACTCCATGCTGGCATCTGAATACACCTCCACCCGGCCCGAGCCATGTTGAATATTCTGCCGACCTCTCACATGACCCCAGTGAGAGTCCAGACGGCGGGTTTGCTCCTCGAGCGCCTCAAGGTGCTCTCTCCCTGACCCCGCCGCCGGATCGGACGCTCGGCATTGTCCGAACTTACGTACTGTATAGCCATTACTCAAGTCACGTCAATAAGCGGCTTCACCCCTGTTATTTGCACAAACTGTCCAATACAACAATCCTGCCTCACCGAACTTTCGGAGCAACTTCTGACATGAATGGTCGTCGAGCGAGCGGGGCTGATCCGAGACGGCGCCGGAGTGCTTCGGAAAAAAGCTCCTGGTGCGGCGTCGAGCACACAATTCTCGAGCGTGACCGAAGGGGGCCCCGACCGACCCCGGTCGAGGCCCATTTCGCGTTCACCTTGGCGGCACCCGGGAGCGCCCTAGAATAGAGGGTTCCCGCGGGTGCGCGGGGCCACTCCCGTCCAGATGGCAGGTTAGTGTGCGCTTCGCCCGAACCCTATTTCTCTTGCTCGTGGTTCTGCCCGGGTGCCGGGATCCCCGGATCGTCGCTCTGACGCCGGCCGCGTTTCCGCTGGAGTCCGCAGTGGGTCTCGATCTCCGTTTCGTCGATGGAGTGCACTCGCCGCTGGAAGTACTCGCGGGGCGTCGTTTCTCGATCGATTCGATCGCCCTCATCGCCACCGCAATCGGTCCGAAAGACTCCGTCGTAGATACCCTCATCCGCTCATCCGAGTTCTCCGAGTTGGAGTGGACCGGACTCGAATTCGACCAAGAACGACGACTCGAGACGATCGGGTCTTCCATTCGTCTCGAACGGTATTACCGCGGCGCACAGTGGATGGGCGGGGAACACCGCTTCACCGTTCGGGTGAAGAACGCGAACGGGATTCCCCTGGGCAATCCGGTCGAATTGCGCACCACGTCGGATTGGCCTCCCGCGGTCGATGATGCATTCTCGACCCGGAGGTTCGGCGTCGTGACGGGGACGGATGAGGTTCCCGAAGATGGCGTCCTCGATGATCTCGAGTTCTACGGGGTGGCCGCGGTGCAACTTCGAAACGGCATCCGCGGACTCCGCACCTTCTTGATCCCGGAGGATGCGGCCGTGCTCGAGCTCTCCTGGAACCACCGGCCCGCGCACGTCTACGAGGTGCCGCTCGCCCCGATTTCGGAGGCCGACTGGGACTACGGGCTCGAGATCGTGACACGAGTTCTCCCTCCTGCCGGAGGAGCGGCGGTACACGAGCCGGGAGACTCGGTGACCGTGGTCGTCGATCTCTTCGACCGCTCGGGCCATCGGCTCCACGACGAGGGAGCGTGGCCGCCCTACCAGGATTACGTCGACGGGCTCGTCGCGTCGGGACTGCAGTACAAGACGGCGGAGCCCTCGGTCGTCTACTACCTCGATACGAATCAGGAACGCACTCTCATCGCTTCGCTGACCGGACCGAAGGGCGCGGTCGTGCAGACCCACGAGGAAGTACCTCGAATCGAGTTCACCGAGTCGGACACGCAGGTGGTGGCGACGGTGACCGACCACGGGTACGTCAGCCTGGAGAAGACCCGTCCACCCGCCTCGGAGTTCTACGGACCTCTCGGAAGCCTCGCGCTCCCCCTCTCGAACGCATTCACGTTCGAGCTTCCCGCCGTCGCACCACCCGGCATCTACCAATTCAGCGTGAAGGTCCACCGCGAGTACCTTGGGGAGCACTCGATCGCCACTGCGGTGATCGAGATTCCCATCGGCTCGAGTCCGCCCCAGTTCACACCGATCCCACCACTGACTGGCAACTGCGAACACTGCCATCAAGCAGACTTCGCCCTGTCGAAGATGCTGCACTACCTGGGCGAAACCGACACCTGCACCGGCTGCCACAGTCCCTACGAGCACCAGACGGACAATTTGCTCCCCTACCGGATCCACCGCATTCACGCCCTCTCGGACCGGTACCAGGAGGACCGGCGCGACTGCACGGTCTGCCACCTGAACCCGACGGAGGAGGTCGAAGATCTGGCCCGCTGGCTCGTCTGCACCGCCTGCCACCCTCCTCAAGAGACGCACGAGGGATTCCATCCCTTCGGCGACGTGCAGACCTGTGCCGACGTAGAGTGTCACCACACGTTGAATCCGAAGATCCACATCCTGGAGCATGATGACTAGTGCGCGTGCTCGCTTCTTGTTCGCGATGGGGTTCCTCGCAACCACCGCCACGCTCGCTCCTGCGAGCGGCCAGGGGCTCGACGTCGCCATCGTCGCCGCCGCGTCGCTGAACGGGGTGACCGACTGCCGCATGACCGACCCACAGGCGCGGTTGCTCTCGACCGGTCTGTTCGACTCGGTCGATCTGATCGACACCGTCGTAGCGACCCCGACCCTCGCCGAACTGCTCGCGTACGACGCGGTGCTCTCTTGGACCAACGTCGCTCCCGCCGACAACGAGACGTGGGGCGAGGTGATGGCGGACTACGTCGATGCCGGGGGAGGAGTCGTCACCGCACTCTTCGCCAACACTTCCACCGATCCGTCTCGAAGCCTCGGGGGTCGCTGGCGGGTAGGCTACGAGGTCATCCTCCCGCTAACCGACGGGAGCGTGACCGGCAGCTCCGGTCTCGGGGACCACGATTCGGAGCATCCGATCTTCGCTGGCGTGACGACCTTCGACGGCGGGACATCCAGCTTCCGCCCTTTGGGATTCGCCGTGGCTCCGGGGACGGAAATCGTGGCGCGGTGGATCGACACCAGGATCCTTGTCGCGACGCTCCCGACACGACCGGGGCGGGTCGATCTCGGGCTCTACCCGCCGTCGAGCGACTGCTTCCCCGGCTTCCAAGACCCCACCACCGACGGGGCGTGGTTGATGGCGAACGCGCTGGTCTACGTCAGCGACCC
>JAQBGV010000062.1:0-5415 GCA_032128395.1 Planctomycetota bacterium
AGGGGTTCCGATAGATCTGGAGAGTCGAGCGACGGCCGGCCGCTGCCTACTCGATCGCCTTCTTGGCCTTCTCGACGTACTCGGCGCCGCAAGCCTCTTCGATCGTGAAGTACGCCTTCTCGATCGCGCCCTCGTCGCCGCTCGCCTTCGCAGTTCGCAGCTCCGCCAAGGCATCGGTGTACGTCTCGTCGACGACCTTCTGCAGCTCCCCGATCTCGGCGTCGACCAGGGACTGCACCTCGGGGGGGAGAATCGTGCCGAGCTCCGCCGCGCGCTTCTGGATCGTGGCGATCCCGCGCCCGGGGCGACCGTCGCCCATGTGCCCGCGGGCGAGAGTGACCGCCTCGGTCACGCGGCCCTTCATCGATTCAATCTCTTCCGGCGTCCACTTCGGCGTGGCGATTTTTCCGGTGAGCGATGTCGGTGCATCGGCTCCGGCCAGGCGGTCGACGGCTTCCTGGGCGGATTCGTTCGTCGGCGTCACGGTCGAGACCTCGGGAGTGGATTCGATGCGCGGCGGTGCCTTTTGAAACTCCATCACCAGGAACACGAGCAGTCCGACCGCCACGATCCCCGAGCCGATGAACAATGTCTTCTGGGCGGGGGTGACCTGCTTGCCGTGGGGGTGGTGATGGCGATGGTGTGCGTGGGTACCGTGTGGACCGTGGTGGGCATGAGCCTGCGCGACGTGCCCGCCCCCCTTCGCCCGCGATATCGGGACCCGTCGGCGAGTATTGTCGACGTGCCCTTGGGCGCGATGGGCGATCGCGCTGCGGATCATCTCGGCCTGCTCCTCGGAGAGCACTCCCTCGACGAAGAGCCAGTGGCCGATCCCCTCTCCGGTCGCGCCCTCGTCGCGGTACCGGTTCAGGAAGTCTCTCGCCTCTTGCTCGCTGAAGAGCCCCTGACGGTGGGCGAGCTTCAGAAAGAGTTCGTCGCGTGCTTGGACCATAAAAACGATCGTAAGAGCCGGCGCCAGGCGGGTCAAGGCGGCCACCCGGGGGAGGGGGAAGTGCTCCCATCGGGCGGGGGATCCCGTATCCTCCCGAATCCCGCGGATCCGCGCGGACCAAGAAGCGGCCGGCTCCCGAGAGGCGACGATGCCCGACCCCCAGATCTACCGTGTGGTCATCGGTACCGCCGGTCACATCGACCACGGGAAGTCCTCGATCGTCCGTCGCCTGACCGGCATCGACCCCGATCGACTCCCCGAGGAGAAGGAACGCGGCCTGACGATCGACCTCGGATTCGCACCGATGCAGCTCGCCAGCGGCGAGACGGTGGGAATTGTCGACGTCCCCGGTCACGAGCGGTTCATCAAGAACATGGTGGCGGGGGCGAGCGGGATCGATCTGGTGGTCCTCGTCGTCGCCGCCGACGACTCGGTGATGCCGCAGACTCGCGAGCACCTCGACATCATGAGTATCCTGCAGGTGCGCCGCGGCCTGGTGGTCATCAACAAGATCGACTTGGTCGAAGCGGACATGCTCGATCTCGTCGAGGAGGAGATTCGAGATTCGGTCGCCGGGACCTTCCTCGAAGCGGCGCCGATCTTCCGCATCTCTGCGGTGACCGGGGCGGGCTTCGAGGTGTTCAGAGTCGCGCTCGAGGCGATGGTCCACACGCTCCCTCCCCGTGAAGAGGGTGGAATCTTCCGAATGCCGATCCAGAGGGTCTTTTCGGCGAAGGGGCACGGCACCGTGGCGACAGGCATCCCGGTCACCGGATCGGTCGCCCCTGGGGACCAGCTCGAGATCCTCCCGCTCGGGAAGGTCGGACGGGTGCGTGCGCTCCAAGCTTACAAAGTTCCGGTCGAGCGCGCGCGCGCCGGGCACTCGACCGCGATCAATCTCTCCGATCTCGACTATCGCGAAGTTCACCGCGGGATGGTCGCGGCGACCCCGGGCTACTTCCGCGCGGCGACGATGATCGAAGCGAGAGTGCGCGTACTGCCGAGCCTCGAGCATCCTATCTTCCACCAAATGCCGATCCGGTTCCATTGCGGCACCGCCGAGGTGGTCGGGAAGATGTACCTCCTCGACCGCAAGCACGTCGGCGCGGGGGAGGAAGCGTACGCGCAGTTCCGACTGACCGAGCCGGTGGTGGTCGCCCCGGGCGATCACTACGTCTTCCGGCAGGAGTCGCCGATGCTCACCCTCGGAGGCGGTGAGATCCTCGATCGCTCCACCTGGCGCCTGAAGATGGGGAAAGAACACGTCCTCGCTTCCCTCGATCGGAAGGAACAAGCCCTCGGCAGCCAACCCGACTACGTCGCCTCCGTCATCGACGAAACGCCGTACCAGCTGGTGCAAGTGAAGGAACTGTCGCGCCGCGCCGCGATCGGCGAATCGGAGCTGCGGGAGATCCTCGCCGATCTCGAGGCGCGGGGCGCGATCGTGGCCGGCCGGGGGGGCCATTGGTTCTCCGGCGAGGGGCTCGAGCGCGCTCGCGCGCGAGTGCTGGGAGCACTCGATGCCTGTTACCGCAAGAATCCCTACCGCATCCACGTGCCTAAGCTCGAGATCCGCGACGAAGCGCGCCTCGAGGGGGAGTACTTCGAATCGCTCCTCGTCCGCCTCGATGAAGAGGGAGTGATCGAGAGCCTGCGCGGTGGCCGGGTCGGACTCCCCGGTCGCGAGCTGACCCTCGACGACGCGGACCGCAAGGCGTACGACCGACTCCGCGAGCTCTATCGCGAGCATCTCTTCGCTCCGCCGCGTCTCGACGAGCTCGCGGAGCGGGACCAGCTCGAGCCAGCGCGTCTCGAGCGACTGCAGGCGCTCCTCATCGATCAAGGGGTCTGGGTCCGACTCGCATCCGATGTGGTGCTCGACCAGGAGGCGGTCGAAGAAGAAGCGCTCCGTCGATTCCAGGAGTACTTCGAAGCGAACGGCGCCTTCAGCGCTTCGCAGGCGAAGGACATCCTCGGCACGACGCGAAAGTTCGCGATCCCGCTCCTCGAGTACCTCGACAAGCTGAAGCGAACGCGGAGGGTCGGGGACGCGCGGGAGATGGTGGGGTAGCCCCGCTCCGCGCGGCTTGGCGAGGTCGGGCGGACGCGGTTGCCGAAGAGTCCAGGCGTCGCACGATCGGACACTCGTTCGAGACTGCGAGAATGGAGACGGGATGGACCCCTGTGCGCGGTGCGACTTGCTCCTGCTCGCCTTGCTGCTCGCCACCGCGAGCTGTCGGGGCACACCCGTCGACGGTTCAGCCTCCTCCGCGGCGCCATCGACGGCATTGGCTAGCGCACCGGGCCCCGCCGGGAACACGGCCGGCTCTGGATCGGGCGACCCCTGTCGCGTGATCGACCAGGCGTACGAACTGTTCTTCGCTCGGGCGATCGATCGCATCACTTCGCTCCCGTCCACCGGTGGGGCCACGAGCGTGTGAGGACATCAGCGGGCGGAATCGATCGATAGGACCGAGTGGCGGCTGGAGTCTCGGTGGCTGATGACGAGAATCGCCCCTTCGTGTTTCGCGGCGAGCCCGGATACGAAGTCGCCGAGCGCTCTGCGCGCTCCCGCGCGTTGGAAGCCGAGCACCAGGAGGTCGGATTCGGCCGCCCGGGCGGTGATGATCTGGATGGGGTCCCCGCGTTCGATCAAGGTCTCCCCGGTGCCGTTGGTTTCATCATCCACGACCTTCTGGACGAGGCGCCGTGCGACTTGCTCCGCCTCCTCGGATGCCCCGGTGGGAAGTACTCGGAGATAGCGGATCGATCGTTTCCGCGACCGATCGAGACTCGAGAGCAGCCGGGCGCGAACGATATCATGTCCGCCCCGCCGTGAGATCGGGACCAGGATCCGCTCAGCGCGATCGACCGACCAACCCTTCGGTGCGCGGAGCACGAGTACATCACAGTTGGCGGCGCCGACCAGTGCCTCGAGCTTCTTGATCTGGATCTCGTCGGTCAGGTCCCCCAGCCCGAGCAAAATGCTCATGCAGCCGTGGTTGCGGCTGACGCGAACGATCTCGGGCCACGGCTCGGGAGCGATCGTGACGAGTGCCTCGGGCGAGATGCCGATCTTGCTCGAATTCACGAGAGCGCTGAAGAGAGCCTGCTGCGTCCGCGAGACCGCTTCTTCCAGGTCGTAGCCAATCTGGCTGGGATCTTCTCCGGCCGGGGTTTCCGGGGCGGAGCGCACCACGGATAGCAGGAGCACGCGCCCGAATTGAGGGGGAGCTAGGGCCTGGGCGAGCGTCAGCAGCCCACCGGCGGTGTCGGGGTTCGCGACGGGGACCAGGACGAGCGGGCTGCGCCCCCGGGTGCGGAGCATGTGCGGATCGGAGGCCTCCGCCGCCGCGTCACGAATCTGGGCCCGCTCGGCGAACATCGAGATGTAGAGGGCGCTCCCGATCGCCATCCAGATCCCGATGACCATCCCGGCGGACGTCACGGAGAGGGCTTGGTAGATGCTCAGCCCGATGCAGGCGATCCCCCCGATGATCGGAAGGACCGGGAACCAGGGGACGAGGAACACATCGTCCCTCGGGGTGGAACGTCGGCGTGCGAGGATCGTGACGAGATGCGCGAGCGAGAAGGTGACCAAGAAGACGAGGCTCGCCGCCGCCCCCGCCGCGGCGACCTCTCCCACCGCGAGAGTGATCCCGACGACGATCGCGGCGGTCGCGAGCGAGGCCGCGGCGGGTGCCCCGGCCTGGTTGTGACGCTCGAGTCGACCGGGAAGGGTCCGGTCGCGCGCCATCGCTTGGGCGACTCGCGACGACGCCAGGAGGTTGGCCTGGAGCGCCGATGCCATCGCCAAGCTGCCGGCGATCAGTACGAGCCAGTAGCCGCCGATCCCGAGGAACATCCGCGCTGCTTCCGCGACGACCGTCGATGGCCCCGCGGCGCTCGCCTCCTGTATCGAGACTCCCGGGGCGGTCCCTGCGACCGAGACCTCGAAGAGGAGCGGGATATAGATCAGGACCGCGATCGCGAGCGAGAGCACCATCGCTCGGGGGAGGTTGCGCCGGGGGTCTCGTACTTCTCCCCCGACTGCGGCGATGAGGTCGAATCCCTGGAGAGCGATGAACGTGAGACCGGTGGCGGCCGCGAACCCTTGGAAGCCCCCGGCGAAGAAGGGGGTCATCGCGGGCGCGATCTGGTCGGCCCCTCCCCGGAACACCGCGACCGCTCCGCCGAGCACCAGCGCAGCGAAAACGACGAGCTTGATCGCGTTGATCCAGGTCCCCCCCCCGCGAGTTCCGCGGAGGAGACCGAGGGTGAAGAAGAGAGTCGCGCCCGTGGCGACCAGGGCGAGCGACCAACGCCCCGAGATCCACGTCGGCAGGGTCGTCTCGAACAATCGTCCCCCCTCGACGGACGCGGCGAGGAGAAAGGCCGCGAATCCGAGGGCGTACAGGACCGCGGCGACGATCGATGCGAACCACACCACCCACCCGACCATG
>JAQBGV010000063.1:0-6658 GCA_032128395.1 Planctomycetota bacterium
ATCCGACGAGCTGATCATCGGGATTGATCCCCGCCCCAAAAGCGGGGCTCCACTCCGGAACTTGGGTGACCACAAGGCCAGGCCGCACATGAAAGCCGAGCGGAGGATCACACCCCATTCGGAACTCGCCGCCGGGCAGCAAGACGAGCACGATCCCGCTCTCCGGCGTCATCTTGATGTGCCCATTCTCACCCCGTGTCGGTTCCTGCCCGCTGAGGACGTGCCAGAACTCGTACAGCTTGGAGTTCGGGTCGACCCCCAGCGGGAGCAGCCCGAGTTGTGGGGAAACTTCTGGCATGTCGACGTAGTGCGGGCAGAGCTCCGAATCGGCGATCTCTTCTCGGGCCTTTTCCCATCGCTTGCGGGCGGCCTCCCCGGCTACCGTCCTCTCCTCCAGGGTTGCTGCGCGCTCCCGCCGCCACTCGATCTCCGCGAAGAGACTCTGGTCGCGATCGGACACTGCTGTGGACCCGATCGCCGACAGGACTTCGGCCGCGCGTTCACGTCGAAACTTGTCTGCGGGGCTCGTGGCTGCGGCAAGGTCCTCGATAACGGTCCGGTAGTGCTCTTCCCGACTCGCGATTTCCGCAAGCTCACCCTGCAGCTCCGCGAGGGGGGCCGCAATGCTCGGATGGATCGGCCAGAACTCCTCACCCGCGAGTGCTTTGTCGGTGGCCTCGAACTTCCCCCAGTCGGTGAGGAGCTGGCTCAGCTCTCCCTCCTCGCGCGCGACCGCCCAGAACGCTGCGGTCGACGAGAGGCCGATGATCCCGGTGATCAGGATCGCCGCGGCCGCGGTGACCGCTCCGCGGTTCCTCCTCACGAACTTCCGCACCTGATAGCTGAGGGTCGGCCGGACGGCGAGCACCGGTTCGTGGTCGAGGTAGCGGCGGAGCTCTTCGGAGAGTTCGCCAGCAGACTGATAGCGCTCCTTCTTGTCCTTCTCGAGCGCCTTGAGAACGATCCAGTCGAGCTCCGACTCGAGAGTGCGCTCGAGCTGATCCGCCGAGATTCTCCGTATCTCTGCGACCCGTTGGCGGCGATCCGGGTCGAAGTTCCTGAATCGTGCGCTCGGGCGCAACGGCTCCACCTCGCGGATGATCTTGAGGCACTCGTCATAAGTGCTTTCGGAGGGAAACTCGAGCGGGCGTGCGCCGATCAGCAGTTCATGCAGGATCACCCCGAGGGAGTACACGTCGGTGCGAACATCAACGTCGTTCGTCTTTCCCCTCGACTGCTCCGGGCTCATGTACAGGAGAGTCCCGGCGATCCCATCCTGCGATCTCCCGAGTTTCTCCGAGAGCGGCTCCTCGAGTGATTTGGCAAGCCCGAGATCGATCACCCGGGGCATCGGAACGCCGTCCTGCTCGGCGACGAGGATGTTGTCGGGCTTCAGGTCGCGGTGCACGATCCCCCTCAGGTGTGCATGCTGCATCGCATCGCAGATCCGACGAAAGATCTCCAGCCGAGTGCGGAGGTCGAACTCCCGCTGATCGCAGAAGGTGTCGAGGGTCGCCCCCTCCACATACTCCATCGAGTAGTAGAGCCGCCCATCCGGCATCGTTCCCGCGTCGAGGAGTTTCGCGATGCCATCGTGGGAGAGAAGGGCGAGCGCCTGCCGCTCCGCTTCGAAGCGCAGGTGGTGGCTCGAAGCGTGGAGGAACTTGAGCGCCACCGTCCGTCGCACCGGCGAGAGTTGCTGCGCCTGGTAGACTTCGCCGAACCCGCCGCGCCCGAGGAAACGAGTGATCTTGTAGCGGGGGTGATCCCCTTCCCCACCGATCGGTTCGGCGTCTCCGGTCCCTTTGCGCATCGTCACGGTCTTCAGGAGCGGGGATGATGCGGGGGTCACCGTGGCGGGCAGCGCCTGGAGATGACTGGGGTCGTCGAGGAAGGAGCCGAGTTTCGCCACCTCCGAGAGGTGATGGCGAAGCTCGGCGAGGAGCAGTTCGTCCCCCTCGCAGCGCTCGAGCAGGATCCCCTCCCGCTGCTCCTCCGGCCGTTCGAGAAGCTCGTTGAGGATCCGCTTCTTCAGTTCCCACCGTGCATCGCCCATCGGAGCCTCCTCGGATTGGTAAGGGCGGGGAGTACAGGATACGCCGCGCGCTCCCCGGGTCTCAAGGCCCCACTCCAGGGGAGCGATCGCTTCTCAGCGTTTTCTTGCCCCCTCTCCACCTCGATCCCGCACGTCCTTCCGGGGGGCGGTTCCCCGGAAAGGAACACAGTGATGACCAGCCGAATCGTTCACAGCGCGGAAGGTCGGGTCGCAGCAGCATTCGCGATGCTCCGGGCCTCCCTCGAAGGACCCGGTCCCACGGAGAGAGAGATTCCGCAGATCGATCGCGCGATCCGGGAGATCGCCGAAGGGATCCGGTGCGGAGCCGTGACCCGGTTCGATGTGGAGGACTTCTGGAGCCGCGCCCCCGAGCGGTACCTCTTCGGGACTTGCATGGGGCACGCGTTTCGGCAACCGCACGGATACGCCGGGGACTTCGAGATCATCGATGCGATCCACACAAGCGCAATCTCCGACATTCCATACTGCGGACGATGGGATCGGTTCTTCCACGGCCAGAAAGGGGCCGCCGCCGTGAGGAATCGCAAGTGCTACCTGCACGAACTCCTCGCGGAGCTCGAGGCCCGACACCCGGGGGACGCGGTTCGGATCCTGAACCTCGGCTCCGGCCCCTGCCGCGATCTCCTCGAGTACTTCGAGGCGAGCCCGGAGAGCCGCACCTACTTCGTCTGCGTCGATCAGGATCCCCGCGCTCTGAAGCACGCCGAAGGCCTCCTCGATGAATTCCCCGAGAGATTCGAGCTGCGGCTGGGGAACGTCCTGCGCTACCGGGATGACCGCACCTATGACCTGGTCTGGTGCAGCGGGGTGATGGACTACCTGGTCGATCCACTCGCGCGCCGGTTGCTCTCCCGCGCTCGCACGTGGGCGCCGCGTGGAGAGGTCGTGATCGGAAATTTCTCGGAAGAAAGCGCGAGCCGCGAAGCGATGGAGATCACGGCTCGTTGGTTCCTCGAGTACCGCTCCCCACAAGGGCTGATTCAGTTGGCCGTAGAGGCGGGCGCGGCTCCCGAGCAGATCCACATCGAGCAAGAACCGACCGGAACGAATCTCTTCCTCCGGATCGAGGGAGGACCCCGATGAGCACCTCCCACCGGACCATCGTCGGCACGCTCCGTCGGCGCCTCCCCCGCGAGACCTTCGGGCGCACCCCCGGGCGACTGCTCGCCATCGTTCCCCACGCACTCGTCGTGACGGGAGGAGTAGCGGTTGCACCACCGTGCCCCCCGCTAGCTCTTCCGATCGTGATGCTCCTCTGCGGTCACTCTCTCGCGTGTCTCGCGTTCATCGCGCACGAGCTGAGCCACGGATCGATCCTCCCCCCGGGGCGACTGCGCGCCGCGCTCGAGGTTTTCCTCTGGGGGATGATCGCGATTCCCGCGACGATGTGGCGCCGCATCCACAACGAGCTTCATCACGTGCACGCGGGGACGCCGGCGGACCCGGACCGGCAATACATCGCGGGAGAGCAGACCTGGCTGACCCGGTGGTACCGAAGGATCTTCTACACCGGCACCGATTCGCTCTTCCCGTGGAATCCGATGGTGCTGGTGAGCTTCCCGGCCTACGTGTTCCGAAACCTGATCGCCGTCTTTCGCGGCCCGGAAAGGCGCCCTGCGTTTGTCCCTGCGGTGCCCCGGTACCGGCGGCGGGATCGGCTGCGGGTGATCGGGGAACTGGCCACGATCGTGGCGATCCAGGCGCTCCTCGCGCTCGCCACCGGTTCGCTCTTCGCCTTCCTGGCGGTGGGGCCGGGGGCGATCTTGATCGCCTCGGCCGTGATCATGCTCTATGTCTTCACGAACCACTTTCTCGATCCGGTCGAGGAGGAGAACGACGTCCTCGGGCACACGACCTCGGTGGTCGTCCCCCGCTGGATGGACCGGCTGCACGGCCACTTCTCGAAGCACACCGAGCACCATCTCTTCCCGGCGCTCGGGGCACGATACCTCCCGATGGTCCAGGAGAGCCTCCGGGAGGAGTTCGGCGAGGAATACCAGTGCCTCCCCTTGGCGGATGCCTGGCGGCGATTGTGGGCGGTCGAACCGTTCCCGCAGGTGTCGGATCTCCGGGAGGACTGCGTGAAGAAGCCGAAACGGACCCCTACCTCGCGGAGCGGCCGGCGCCCTCTCAAGACCAGCTGCTCCACGGTGGAGCTCCGCGGTGCAGATCCCCACGACATTGTGCGTCCAGATAAGGCAAGCATGTTCGGCAGGAGCCAGTCCTGCCGGGAAAGGAACCAGACTCCTGTAGCTTGGATGGCAGTCGCGAGGGAAACCGAAACGGCTGAAGCCCATCGACAAAGCCGTTCTAGGAACGGTGAGCGAGCTGCCGGGCCGCAACGCAAATGAACGCAAGGTGACCTCGAAAGGGGAATCTCCGGAGGCCGAGCCCTCAATGTTGGGGCGAAGGCAGCATGGGTGATCGAATTCTGGTCGATACGAGAGCTCACTCCGGCGGTGAGGATTGAACGTCGCAGCCAGATCGGAGAAACTACCCATCCCTCACGGAAGAAAACCTGCCGAAAGGACGATCCATGCGCTGCATTCTTCTTACTCTCACCACGACCATCCTCTTCGTCACCGGCTGTCAGTCGATCGCCCCCACGGTCCATCCCGAGAGTGTTTCCAAACTGGACGCGGAGATGCTCGGAGAAATCTCGAAACTCGCGGGCGACTGGGAGATGACGGACGAGAACGGGGAAAAGATCCTGGGCACCACCTTCGCGGTCACCAGCGGAGGATCTGCCGTGAGAGAGATCATGATGCCGGGGCACGCATACGAAATGACGAACCTCTATCACATGGACGGCGACGTCCTCGTCTGCACGCATTACTGTGCTGCCGGCAACCAACCCCGCATGGTCGCCACTCACTCGAAACGGACGGACGAGGGAACGGTGTTCACCTTCGAGTTCGAGAGCGTCTCGAACCTCCGCGAGAGCCACGACCATTACATGGGCAACATGACGCTCACCATCCTCGAGGATGGCCACATTCGCGAGGACTGGCGTTCCTACGACAGAGACGGCAACCTCACGCCTCCGGCCACGTTCGAGCTTGATCGCAGGGGCGGGTAGCGTTGTGCCGGGTCTCATATTCGGAGAAGAGGATCGTCGATGAAGAAGACCGAAGTCTTGGCGCTCTTGGAGGAGAACAAGAACGCGCGCGGCATCGAGAATTGGAAGAAGATGGGGGCGGAGAGATCCGGCAACCTGAAGAGTTTTGGGATCGGCCTGACGCAGTTGCGTAGGCTCGCCAAGGGGATCGGGCGAGATCACAAACTCGCCCAGGAGCTGTGGAGGAGCAATGTTTACGACGCCAAGATTCTCGGTCTCCTGGTCGATGACCCGAAACAACTGACACGCGAGCAGGCCGAGCAACAAGTCGAGAATCTCAACGGAGGCTATCTGGCCCACGTCTTCTCATCGTGCGACGCGACGCTGCCCAAGGCGAGTTTCGCACTCGAGCTCGCAACCGACTGGAGGGAGAGCGAGGACTCGATCCGTCGGCGCTGCGCCTGGGGCCTCCTGTACGAGATCTCGAAGTTCAAGGGCAAGAAGGCGCCCGATGAGAGCTTCTTCATGGAGTGCATCGATCGCATCGAGAATTCGATCCAAGAGGAGCAGGACATGTGGGTCCGGGAGTCGATGAACGGTGCGCTGATGGGCATCGGGAAGCGCACCAAGACGCTGAACCAAGCCGCGATCAAGGCCGCGAAGAAGATCGGCCCGGTCGACATCGACTATGGCGACGACAACAGTTGCGAGCCGCTCGATGTTCTGAAGCATTTGACGAGCGACTACATCAAGAAGAAGTTGGCGAAGTAGCAGCAGCATCCAGCATCCCGAACCAGGTCCGCACAGCATCCCGAACCAGGTCGGCGACAACTTGAGCCGCTTTCAGATCTTATGAAGTCCGCCCCCAGCATCCGCAGCATCCAGCATCCTAGAACATCCCGAATCAAGTCAGCGACAACTCATTGAGCTGCTGACACCTGAGAATCTGGGCAGCGAAGCGTCCCGATCCGGTCGCGTGATCTCCTCCCCTCTCTCCGATACTCTCGCCTCGGCGAAACGCTCCCCGCTTTCGACTCATCGAAAGCGATCACCACCGTGGCCATTCCTCGTCGCGTTCTCCCCGGGCGGACGTATCTCCTCACCCGTCGCTGCATCGATCGGCGGTACCTTCTCAAGCCATCCACCGTGGTCGATCAAATCCTCATCTACTGCCTTGCCGTCGCGGCGCAGCGTTTCGGCATCGAGGTCCACGGCTTCGGCTTCCTGAGCAATCACCACCACATCGTCCTCACCGATCACCGCGGAAATCTCCCTCGTTTCACTCATTGGTTCCACTCCATCGTCGCACGCTACCTCAATGCTCACTACGGTCGCTTCGAGAACTTCTGGGCGCCGGGCAGCTACAGTGCCGTCCATCTCGTCACTGCCGAGGACATTCTCGACAAGCTCGCTTACGTCCTCGCAAATCCCGTCGCCGCCGGCCTCGTCGACCAGGGCACCGCCTGGCCCGGGCTGATCAGCCATCCTCGAGATCTCCTCGAGGGCGCCAGCGTCTACGAAGC
>JAQBGV010000064.1:0-3017 GCA_032128395.1 Planctomycetota bacterium
CCTCGTCGTCGTCGGCCAGCAGGTCGGCGGCAGGCGACTCGGGCGTCCGCAGCGTGCGAAGGAAGTTCACGAGATTCGACTGCGTCGGCTCGGGCAGTGCCGCGAATGCATCGCGTGCCGCCTGGGCCTCGCCGCCGTGCATCAGGATCGCGTCGGTCAGCGTCGTCGCCCGGCCGTCGTGCAGGTAGGGCGCGGTGTTGCGAATTCCCCACAAGGGCGGCGTGCGATACATGCCGACCCCTGCTCCCGCCTCGGACATCCCTCGGAACGTCGCGGGGTGGATGTCATGGAGCAGGAGATCCGAGTACAGGGGAACCGGTCCTCCCGATCCCGCGAGGGATGGGATGTGGCAGTCCGCACAGCCGATCGAATTGAAGAACCCCTCGCCGATCGCGATCGCAGGATCGGTGCCCCCCGCGCGCGGCGGCGCGGCCAGGTTCGAGAGGTAGAACTCCAGGTCGGCCAGGTCCGCCGGATCGATCTCTGGATCCGCGATCCCGTCGGCATCGAACAGTGCGCCGAAGCCCCGACCGTTGTTCGGGACGGTGATCCCGGTCTCGCCCCCGAGGGCGTCGTGGGCGAAGTCACCGACTCGCGGGACCTGCGCCTTCCAGCCGAACTTGCCGACTTCGAACACTCCACCGGTATCGATCATCCGAGCGACGCCGCGCACGCCGTCGGCGTTGGTGTCGAGCGGATCCTCGTTGGCGATGATCGTCGCGTCCGCGATCGTGTCGATCAGGCCGATCCCGAACGCGGTCGGGGTCTGCCGCTGCTCGAAGACGTCGGCGGCAAGATCGGTCTCCTCGCGCCCGGGGACGTCCGGGCGGCGGAGTTTGCTCGCCGCCTGCCCCCCGGGGAGATCGGTGAACGGGCCGAACCCACCATTGTCGTTGCCGAAGCGGAAGACGTTGACGTCGAGGCCGCCGGCGCCGCCGATCACCGGTCCGTGGTGGCAACTGCGGCAAGAATCAGCGTTCAAGTCCGGTGTCCCGAGCCCTTGGGAGAGGCGCCAGTCGCGGTCGAAGATCTTCCGGCCGCGGATCCACTGATCGAGGTCAGCCCCCGTCAAGGTCGTGATCGGGCCCCCCTCGGTCCCCGCGGGGGGGACGGGGGTGTTGTCGTCGATGATCTCGGCTCCCGCGAAGGAGATCGCGACCAGCGGCAGGACGAGCCAGGCGAGGAGCTTCTTGCGGTACGGCATCACAGCGCCTCCAGAAATTTGATGACTGCGTCCTGTTCGAGCGGGGTCAGACCGAGATACGCGTCGCGGGCGGCAGTGGCTTCACCGCCGTGCAGGATGATCGCGTCGTTCAGCGAGTCCGCCCGGCCGTCGTGCAGCCACGGTCCGTGGAGGCGCACCCCCCAGAGTGGCTGGGTGCGGAATTCTTGGCCGGTGTGGAACGCCTCGAGCGTGGAGAACTGCGGCATCCCCATCGAGATCCCGTCCGCGAGGTCAGGTCCCATATTGTGGAGGAGCAGGTCGGTGTACGCGCCGAGCTGGCCGACCGAGGAATCGATCGTCGGGTGGTGACAGCTGTCGCAGTTCATCTGATCGAACAGCACGTCACCCGCCTGCTCATCCGGTCCGAAGGTCAGCCGCGGCGGAGGCGCGACGAAGCGGTTGAAGGCGATGATGTCGCCGAAGTCCGCGACGCTGATCTCTGGGTCGGGAGCGCCGTCGTTGTCGAACGTCGGAGTGTCGAACCCCGCGCCGACCTGGAACCGGTAGCTGACGACTCCGTCGCTCCCGAGGACCGGGTTCGTGGTGATCCCCATCTGGTTGAAGGAGGCGCCACGGATGAACGCCTCGATGAAGTTCGCCTGCAACTTGTAGCCGAAGCGGCCGAAATTTCCGAAAGCGTCGGCGTTGTAGCGCCCGCTGATCCCGTCGCCGTTCAGGTCGTTGGGGTCGGAGTTCGCGAAGATCGTCGCGTTGGAGACGAACTCGAAAAGCCCGACGCCGAGGAACGGGGGCGCGTTGCGGTGGGCCGAAGTAACCGGCAATCCGCCGACCTGGCTCGAGGTCGGAATTCGCGGTCGATTCCCGTCGATCGCACCGTAGGCCGGCATCACGAGGCTCGGCAGATTGGGCAGCCCCGGCCCGATCGGAACCGCGACCTGCGCCCCCGGATTGCCCTTCGCGACCAGCATGAAGTTGCGGTAGATCGGGGCCGAGCCGCCGACCACCGGATGGCTGTGGCACGCTTCGCAACTCGAGGCGTTGAACAGCGGGCCGAGCCCCTCCTCCGGGGTGAACACCTTCGACATCAACTCGCGTCCGCTGAGGAAGTCTGCGAGCTCCTCCGGGGTCAGCCCCGGAATCGCATCGCCGAAATTGCAGACCGCGTGGGAGTCGCAGCCGAGGTTATCGGCGGTCGGGTCCGCTCCGCACTGACCGAAAGGTGGCGCGGGGGCCGGGCCAGCGCTGAAGAGGAACCCAATCAAGACGATCGGGTCGGAGATGTCCACCGTTCCGTCGTCGTTCGAGTCCATCGCGTCGAGGCAGTAGCCGACACCTCCACCGAAGAGATAGTCGAGGGTGGTGACCGCGTCCGCGATGTTCACCGTACCGTCGGTGTTGGCGTCCGCTCGCACGAAGTCCCGCGCATCGGCGGAGCCTGCGGTGAGAGCCGCCGCGATCGCGAGCGGGAGCGAAAGTCGGGGGAGATGCAGGTCCATCCGTGACCTCTTCTTTCGGTGTGCAGACTGATCGGCCTATGGCGGCCAGAACCGCGCACGACTGAATTGGAGCGGGCGAGCTACGAACCGGGGGGTTCCCTGAGAGAACGCCCCACGGGACGATTTTACCGAATCACCTGCGTCTCCGATACCGGAGACGCCAAAACACCGTCCATTCGCATCGACGCGATCCGACACACCTCCCGGGGGGGCCCGGGCACGATTCCCGACGACGGCCGGGCATTCCCCAGCTCTCGAACCCCCGCGGCCCTCCGTCCCCGTGGATCAGCACCCCGAAGCCGAATCGCTTCTGCGACTTGCGACAGAATGACAGC
>JAQBGV010000065.1:0-8228 GCA_032128395.1 Planctomycetota bacterium
CTCTCGACTCGAACGACGACGGGGCGCTCGACATCTCCGACCCGGTGCACTTCCTCAGCTACCTCTTCGCGATGGGAACCCCCCCTCCGCCGCCTCACCCGGGGTGCGGACCAGATCCGACCGCCGGTGCACTCGACTGCCCGAGCTTCGTCGGCTGTCCCTGAGGCGGTGTCTCTCGGGGGGGCTTTCGGAGGGCCCCCGCAGAGCCCCCTCTCACCCGCGGCAGAGCCGTTCCTGATTCATCCACAAGCGCTCACGGCTCTCTTGATTCCCACCGCGCTCTGGCCACAATCGAGGTTCCGGCTCTCACCCTAGACACCGGGAGGCTGGACCGAACCGCCACTTCGGCCACGGAGGAAGGATCCCCGATGAGCGACGTCCGATCCCGAGAGAGTTCCGCATCCCCCACCGGCGAGATCGATCCTTGCATGGCCGCGGGGATCCCGGGCCCCGAGCACGAGGTGCTGAAAGCCTTCGAAGGGAGCTGGAACGCGAGCGTGTCGTATTGGATGAAGCCGGGGGAAGAGCCGATCCACGCCGACGGGACCATGGTGAACGAGTGGGTGCTCGGGAACCGATTCCTTCAGCAGCGGTACACCTCGGACTTCATGGGCACGCCGTTCGAGGGTCTCGGGTTGTTCGGCTACAACAACGTCGATGGTCGCTACGAGGGGCTCTGGGGCGACACGATGTCGACCGGGATGATGATCGAGACCGGGAAATACGACCCCGGGCTGCAGATCTTCACGATGATCGGCTCGGTCACCGAGCCCGCGAGCAAGAACCTGATGCGGAAGAAGACCGTGATCACCATCGACTCCCCGAATCAGCACACCATGTCGATGCACTTCTCCGACGAGGGCATCGACACGTTCTGGAAGTGCATGGAGATCGTCTACACCAGGTCGTAGGTCTGCGGACCCCTGAGGGTTCCACCGATACGATCGACCTGAGCCGCCATCGGGCAGGACCCGACCCGCACGACGACGTCTCGAACGAGGCTGCCCGACAGCCTCCTCGCGTCGCCCGTCAGTCCCCCTCCATCCTTCCAAGCAGACGCAGCAATCCATCGAGGATCGTCAGGGGGTGGGGAGGACATCCGGGGATGTGGAGATCGATCGGCAGGATCCCCCCCGCCCCGCCGAGTTGCTGCGGGTTCGTGAAGAACGGCCCACCGGAGATCGCACAGGCTCCCACCGCGATGACGATCTTGGGGGGAGCGACCGCCGCGTAGGTCTCCACGAGCGCGTCGCGCATATTCTCGGTGACACAACCCGTGATGAGCAGACCATCGGCGTGTCGGGGCGAGGCGACGAGGCGGATTCCGAATCGACCGAGGTCCCAGCCGATGGTGCCGAGCACGTTCACGTCCGCCTCGCAGGCGTTGCAGCCGCCGGCGCTCACCTGACGCAGCTGCAGCGAGCGACCGAACAGACGGCGGAGCCTCGCGTCGAGCGCGCCGGCGAGGACCAGCTCCTCCCCCTCCGCCACCACGAGCTCCTCGCGCCCTCGGGTCGCCAGGCGGTGGTCCGGCGAGTGACCGATCGCGCCCTCGGGGCACGCGTCGAGACAGTCGGTGCAGAAGAGGCACCGGCCGAGATCGACGCGAGGGATGTCCTCGATCCGGATCGCATCCGTGGGGCAGGCGTCGACGCAAGCGCGACAGCCATCGGGGCAGCGACTGGGATCGATCCGGGGCCGACCGCGGAAGCGGCTCGACATCGCCGGGGGCGGTAGATCGGGGTAGCGCATCGTCCGGTGCCCCTGCCGCACTCTCGCGAGGATCGCTTTCAACATCGATCGGTCCCGTTCCCCTTCGCCCTCATAGGTCGTGGCCAGAGTACGACAAGTTGAAGCTCTTGTTCAGGAGCGGGAAGTCCGAGATCTGCTGCTCGCGCATCGCGATCGCCAGTCCCAGCCAGTTGTGGAAGGACGGATCGGTGAGCTTGTAGCGCGCGAAGCGCCCTCGTGCATCGGTCGTCGCCACGTGGCAGACCTCACCCCGCCACCCTTCGACGAGCGAGACCGCGATCCGATCGGGGGCGAGTCGGTCGATCCCGAGCCGGTCCCCGACTCCCCCCTCGGGGAGCCCGCCGAGTCGCTCGCGGATGAACTCCAGAGACCGCTTGATCTCCAGCGATCGGACGAACGCGCGGGAGAGGACATCCCCGCCGTGGGCGACGGCCACGGGGATGTGCGCGAACTGGTAGATCCCGGTCGGATGATCCTGCCGCACGTCGCGCTCCACGCCGCAGGCGCGGGCGGCGACTCCGACCAGACCCAGATCGAGGCAGTCATCGGGCCGGAGCGCTCCGGTCCCCTCGAATCGCGCCATCACCGATGGGGAGCGCCAGAGGAGATCGATCGCCGCCGCGAGTTCCTCTCCCGCGGTCGCGAGCCCCTCGCGGAGGTCCGCGGCTTCCGTTGCGGAGAGGTCGAACCTCATCCCCCCGGGGACGAAGAGACTACGCCCGAAGCGATTGCCACAGATCGCAGCGGTCGCGTTCAGGAAATCACCGCGCAGGCGGCCGCAGAACGAGGCGGTGGGGAGATACCCGACATCTCCGGCCAGCGCCCCGAGATCGCCGCTGTGGTTCGCGAGTCGTTCGAGCTCGAGGGCGATCCCCCGGAGGGCCTGCGCGCGGGGCGGGGGAGTGACGCCGGCGAGCGCCTCGAGATTCTGACAGTAGGCAAAGGCGTGACCCGAGGTGGTGTCCCCGGCCGCCGTCTCGATCTGATGCAGGGTGAGCTTCGTCGGACCCCCCCGTGCGGCCTCCTCCACCCCGCGATGCTGGTAGCCGAGTGAGATCTCGAGGTGGAACACGTGCTCGCCGTGACATTGGAAGCGGAAGTGCCCTGGTTCGATGACTCCCGCATGCACGGGGCCCACCGCGACCTCGTGGATCTCCTCCCCTTCCATGCGGAAGAACTCGGTGATCCCGACCCGGGGTGCGGGCGTCGCACGCGCCTCCTTCGCCAGACTCCGCGAGAAGGGTTCGGCGAACCGGACCGGCTTCGGCCACGGGTGACCGTCGAACCTTACTCCGAACTGCTCTGCGATCTCCCGCTCGAAGAGGTGCGCCTGGGTCGCGTCCGGAGTGATCGATGGAGTCCGCGGCTGCGGTCCGGTCAAAGTGGTCGCGGCCACCACGAGGCGACCCTCGAAGTCGTCGGCGAGGACGGCGACCAGCTCGACCGATGCGTCCGGATTCTCCGGACTCCCTTGCCCGCCGAAGTACGACACGAGCCGCCATCCGCTCTGGATGGACTCCACCACCCGACGCCGGAACTCCTCCGGGGGGAGGGACGGAACCGCCGCGCGGGGGATCGCCGTGCCGTTTCGCAGCTCTGCCAGGGGACGCGGGGTCTCGCTCACGAGGTGCTCTCCAGATAGACCGCGGCCTCCTCGAGCAGTCGCAGGAGCGGGGCGGGGATGTGGATGCCGAGCAGCAGCACGAGGAGGAAGAGCAGGACGATCGGCAGGACGGTGGCGGCCGAGTCTCGGTGGCCGGTGTCGGGATCGCCCGGTCGAGGTGCGCCCTGGACCACCGCGAGGACCGTCGCCCCCATCCCCATGAACACCACGAACATCAGACCGAGGAACGCCGTCGCGGTGAGGTAGTGCTCCTCTTCGATGGTCGCGCGGAGGATCGTGAACTCGCTCACGAACGGACCGAAGGGGGGGGACCCGGTGATGGCGAGGAAGCCCCCGAGCAGGAGCGTCCCCGAGACCGGGAGTCGCAAGAGCGCACCGCGCACCTGATCGGTGCTCTTCGAGCCGTAGGCGCGGTGGATGTTCCCGGACGAGAGGAAGAGCACTCCCTTGGTGAGCGCGTTGTTCAAGAGGTGGAGCAGGGATCCGAACAGCGCCGTCCCCCCGATCCCGATCCCGATGATCAGGATCCCCATCTGCTCGACGCTCGAGTACGCGAGCATCCGCTTGAAGTCCCGCTGCCTCACGATGAACACCGCGGCGAATACCATCGAGACGATCCCCATCCCGACGAGCAGCCGACCCGTGCGCTCCCCGTCCCCCGCCGCTCGCGCGATCATCTCGATGCGCACGATCGCGGTGAAGGCACAGCTCGTCATCCCGCCCGCGAACAGCGCCCCGACGATCCCCGCCGCCTCCCCGTAGGCATCGGGCTTCCAGGTGTGCATCGGAGCGAGCCCCATCTTCGTGCCGTAGCCGACCAACAGGGTGACGAAGGCGGCGCGGAGCCACGGTTTCGACAACGAACCCGCCGAAGCGACCAGGTCATCGAAGAGCAGGGTCGGGGGGAGATCCGCCTCGAGCGAGGCGTACGCGAGGAAGAAGGAACCGAGGAGGGCCAGTGCGATCCCGACCGAGCAGATGAGGAGGGTCTTCCACGCCGCCTCCAGGGAACGGGCGGTGCGGTTGAAGTAGAGGAGAGGAAGGCTGGCGAGGGTCGTCCCCTCGATCGCCACCCACAAGAGTCCGAGATGATGCGCGAAGAGCACCGCGGTCATCGCCAGCAGCATGAGCAGCAGGCACGAGCAGAACACCCGGTTCGGTCGATCGTGGCGCACCCGCAGGTACCCGGGTGCGTAGAGCGAACAGGCGAAGAAGAGCACACTGATCG
This sequence comes from Planctomycetota bacterium, assembly GCA_032128395.1. GTDB lineage: Bacteria > Planctomycetota > UBA8108 > UBA1146 > UBA1146 > JAQBGV01. Next base: position 4,605 of record JAQBGV010000065.1, read on the forward strand.
CGATGAGTGGGATCTTCCCGAGCGGATCGAGCAGCAGCCACCCGCCGAGCGCGGTCCCCTTCGTCTCGCCGAGCGCGAGGATCGTCGCGAAGAGATGACCCGCCCCCGCGAACGGGAGCACCCACGGCCGGTGACGGTTCGAGGGGAGAGCGGCGGCGATGATCGCCCCGGCGAGCGGAATCGCGAGGATCGTGAGCAGGGGCATGACTACTCCCTCAGCGTCGACAGTTGGGAGCTGTCGACCGAGGAGAAGGTCCGTCGGATGTGATGGAGGAGGATCCCCATCACGAAGATCGCCACGAACAGATCGAGGAGCACGCCGATCTCGACCAGGAAGGGCATCGCCTCGAGGAGCAGGACCCCGAAGATGAAGATCCCGTTCTCGAGGGCCAGATACCCGACCACCTGACTGATCGACTTCCTGCGGGTGGTCAGGATCAGGAATCCGGTGAAGACCGTCGCGAACGAAGCCGGGACGATGAAGGTGTCGCGGTGCGCTTCGATCAAGGGGAGCGAGCGGGCGAGGAGGATGGAGAGCCCCGTCCCGAGTGCGCCGAGCAAGAGCGAAGCGGTGAAGCCGATGATCGGCTCCACCTCTCGGTGGACCTCGCTGTCGCGGACGGCGCGCAAGAGGAGTCTCGGGATCAGAACTCCCTTGAGCCCGATCGCCCCCACGCAGATCACGATCTTCTCGAGGGAGAGGCCCGGGTGGGCGAGGATCGGCAGCATCCCGAGCAGGACCCCTTGCATGGCAGCGGCTCGGATGACGGAAACCGTCCGGCTCGACCCCAGCATCTGGAAGTCGAGCAGTACCACCAGGACGAGCAGGGTGTCGAGTGCGGGGTCCATCGAGTTCACCGGTACAGGAATGCCAGGCCGAACCCGGAGAGGAGCGCGGCCGAGACGAGGAGGTTGGGGAGATGGCTGAGTCGCAACCGCGCCATGGTGGACTCGACGATCCCGATCAGCACAGCGAGCGCGCCGATCGCGACCAGGAAGAGCGCGCCGTCGGCGAGCCAGACTCCTGTCCGCCACGGCAGCACCACGCCGATGACGAGTGCGCTCATCGCGAACAGCTTCACCGCCGACCCGTACAGGATCATGCCGAGAGCCGGGCCGCTGTGATCGAGCACCATCACCTCGTGGATCATGGTCAGCTCGAGGTGGGTGTTCGGATCGTCGAACGGGATCCGGCAGTTCTCGGCGAGTAGCACGATGAACCAGCTCGCACCGACGAGCACCAGCACGCCGGCGACCACGCTCCCCTCATGGAGGACCGTCTCCCCCCCCAGCATTCCGGAGAGGCTCTGCGATCCCGTCAGTCGGGCGAGGACCACGAAACCGAGGAAGAGCGCTGGCTCGGCGAGACACGAGTAGGTCAGCTCCCGAGCCGCCCCCATCCCCTCGAACGAGGATCCGGTGTCGAGCGCCGCGGCGGCGGTGAAGAACCGCCCCAGCGAGAGGAGGGCGGCGAACAGGATCATGTCCCCGGCGAAGGCGACCGGGGCCTCCGCGTGCCCCAGGGGGACGATGAGTGCGGCGCCGAGGGCGGTCGTCAGGCCGACCACGGGTCCCGCGAGGAAGATCCAGGTCGTGGTCCGGCTCGACACCATCTGTTTGCGGAACAACTTCGCGAGGTCGTAGTACGACTGGAGGATGGGGGGACCGGTGCGGCCGGCGAACACCGACTTCGTGCGGTTCACGATCCCGAGGAGGAGCGGTGGCAGGATGATCACCGTCGCGATGTGCAGAGCGACCTCGAGGATCATCGGGAGGACCTCAATTCAGCACCAGGAGGAGGAGCAACGTCAGGAAGATGTAGAGCAGGTACGCGTGGATCCGTCCCCTCTGCAGCAGCCGGAACCAGGAGAACAGCCACGCCACCCCGCGCAGTCCGGGGATGATCGTGCGATCGAGGACCACATCGACGACCTCGCTCTGGTGTGCCGCTCTGGTCGGGAACATCCCGGTCACCGGTTCCATTGTGGTGCGCGGCAGGAGCACCCCGCGGAGGAACCGAACGATCTCCGCGGCGAACGACGAAGCGGTGTACTGCATCCGCGCGGATGGCGCCGCGTACCCGCAGCCCCAGGTGACGAGGGGCTCGTGGACTCGGTCCCCGGCGCGCGAGGGAGCGGGGGTGGCGATGGCGATCGATCGGCGGCGGGCGAGGAAGATCGCACCGGTAGCGAACGCCACGAGCAGCGAGATCCCGGTGGCGGTGATCGCCCCGACCGGAAGGAGCGATGCGATCGCCGGGATCTCCGTCGTCACAGTGCCGAGCCCCGAGCCCGCCGCGCGCGGCAGCCAGTTCTCGACCGCCGCATCGAACCAGGGGGTGATGGTTCCCGGCAGAACCCCGATCCAGAGACAGGCGGCGCCGAGGACGAGGAGCGGGACGAGCGATGACCGAGGGGACTCCACCGCCGCCGCCGCACAGGAGTGACGCGGCTCTCCGAGGAACACCACGCCGAACACCTTCACGAAGCAGAGGAGCGCGAGCCCACCGATGAAGCCGAGCGCCGGGATCGCGATCAGCGGCGCCGCGCTCTCCCACCCCGAGGCGGTTCCGGCCTCGAACAGTCCGAGGAAGACCGCGAGCTCGCTGACGAATCCGTTCAACGGGGGCAGACCGCAGATCGCGACCGCCCCGATCAGGAATCCGAGTGCGGTGATGGGCATGCGTCGGGCGAGTCCGCCGAGCTGATCGATCTCCCGGGTGTGCGTCGCTCGGACCACCGAGCCGGCCGCGAGGAAGAGCAGCGCCTTGAAGAGGCCGTGGTTCCAGACATGGAGCAGCGCTCCTCCGAGCCCGAGGACGACCCACTCGATCTGCCCCGTGCTCCGACCGATGAGCGCGAGCCCGAGACCGATGAAGATGATCCCGATGTTCTCGATGCTGTGGTAGGCGAGGAGCCGCTTCAGGTCGTGCTGCCCCAATGCGAAGGCGACCCCCAGGACTCCGGAGAGACACCCGAGCGAGATGAGCAGGGCCCCCCACCAGAGGGGCGGGTCCGGGATCAGCGCGCAGAACCGGACGACTCCGTACACCCCCATTTTGATCATCACTCCCGAGAGGATCGCCGAGATGTGGCTCGGGGACTGGGCGTGCGCGGCGGGGAGCCAGAACTGCAGGGGAAAGAGCCCCGCTTTCAGGCCGAATCCGAACAGCGCGAGGATGAAGAGCGCGTCCGCGGTCGCCGGGGAGAGTACGCCCGGAGCGAGCGGTGAGAGGGTGAGGCCCCCCGTGGTCGCGAACAGCACCGCGAAGAATGCAAAGAGCGCCAAGCTGCCGAGGTGGGTGGCCGCGAGGTAGATGAAGCTCGCCTCTCTCACCTCCGGTCGGCGTTCTTCGGTGGCGATGAGGAAGAACGCGGAGAGCGCCATCGCCTCCCAACCCATCAGGAAGGCGATTCCGTTCTCTGCGCCGACCAGGAGCGCCATCCCGCCGACCAGGAGCCCGAAGAAGAACCGGAGCCGTCGACCGTACTCGGGGTGCTCCCCCTGAGACGGTGAGGAGAGCCCGTACCCCGAAGAGAGCCAGGAGATCAGGAAGATCGGCAGCAGGAAGATGCCGGCGAGCGGATCGACCCGGATCGCCAGCTCCGCACCGGGGAGCGACCA